>NZ_JBFBKN010000013.1:0-155774 GCF_040702225.1 Rhodococcus sp. NPDC080181 | reverse complement strand
GCATTCCACAACACCAAACGTTCGCACCATCACGGGCGTCACGAGAAGCACCCTCCTCGGTTGCGCCTCCGCGTGCCGCTAACTTAACGGCATTGCACCACATCTGGCACTGGGCCGATGGTGGCCCCACCGACATGAACAACCTCGTCCTCCTGTGCGGATTTCATCACCGCCTCGTCCACCACTCCGATTGGGAAGTCTTCATCGGCACCGATCAGCACCCCTGGTTCGTACCCCCGGCATCCGTCGACCCGTACCGAGAACCCCGACAATCCCACGCACGAGCCGGCCCCCACATCGCATGAGCCCGCGCAAACACGCACCAGCCCCACACAAACACACCAGCCCCGCACCGAGAACACGGTGCGGGGCCGGAAAGGTTGCGTTACAACGATTTCAGAGAGCGGAAGTCCCGTCCCTACTTCTTCGGCTTGTCCGACGAGGACTCCGAGGACAGTGCCGCCACGAAGGCTTCCTGCGGAACTTCGACCCGTCCGATGGTCTTCATTCGCTTCTTGCCTTCCTTCTGCTTCTCGAGCAGCTTGCGCTTACGGCTGATGTCGCCGCCGTAGCACTTGGCAAGCACGTCCTTACGGATGGCGCGGATGTTCTCGCGGGCGATGATGCGAGATCCGATAGCAGCCTGAATCGGCACCTCGAACTGCTGCCGCGGAATCAGTTCCTTCAGCTTGGTCGTCATCTTGTTGCCGTAGGCCGCAGCGGCGTCCTTGTGGACGATCGCGCTGAAGGCGTCGACGGCCTCGCCCTGCAGCAGGATGTCGACTTTCACGAGCGCTCCGCTCTGCTCGCCGATCTCCTCGTAGTCGAGGCTGGCGTATCCACGAGTACGTGACTTCAGGATGTCGAAGAAGTCGAAGATGATCTCGGCCATCGGAATCGTGTAGCGCAGTTCGACACGAGTCTCCGACAGGTAGTCCATACCGCCGAGCTCGCCTCGTCGCCCCTGACACAGCTCCATGATCGAGCCGATGAACTCGCTCGGCGAAATGATGGTGCACTTGACCATGGGCTCGAACACTTCCCGCGCCTTGCCCTCGGGCCAGTACGACGGGTTGGTGACGATGTGCTCGGCACCGTCTTCCATCGAGACGCGGTAAACGACGTTCGGCGAGGTCGAGATCAAGTCGAGGTTGAATTCACGCTCGAGCCGCTCGCGGGTGATCTCCATGTGCAGCAACCCCAGGAAGCCGCAGCGGAAGCCGAATCCGAGAGCCACGGAGGTCTCCGGCTCGTAGGTCAGGGCCGCGTCGTTGAGCTGAAGCTTTTCGAGGGCGTCGCGCAGATCCGGGTAGTCGGAGCCGTCGAGTGGGTAAAGGCCCGAGTAGACCATCGGCCGTGGCTCGCGGTAACCGGTCAGCGGCTCGGTAGCACCCTTGCGGAACGTGGTGACGGTATCGCCGACCTTGGACTGACGGACGTCCTTGACGCCGGTGATCAGGTACCCCACCTCGCCGACGCCCAGGCCCTTCGTGGCCTTCGGGTCCGGCGACACGATGCCGACTTCGAGCAACTCGTGCGTCGAGCCGGTCGACATCATCGTGACCTTCTCACGAGGGTTGAGTGCGCCGTCGACCACTCGGACGTAGGTGACGACGCCTCGGTAGGTGTCGTAGACCGAGTCGAAGATCATCGCGCGGGCAGGCCCGTCCGGGTTGCCGACCGGAGCCGGCACCAGCTTGACGACCTCGTTGAGCAGTTCTTCGACGCCTACTCCGGTCTTGCCGGACACCCGCAGCACGTCGTCGGCCTCGCATCCGATGATGTGCGCGATCTCGGCGGCGTAGCGATCCGGGTCGGCAGCAGGCAGGTCGATCTTGTTGAGCACAGGGATGATGGTGAGCTCTTTGTCGAGAGCTAGGTAGAGGTTCGCCAGTGTCTGCGCCTCGATGCCCTGAGCAGCGTCGACGAGCAAGACAGCACCTTCGCACGCTTCGAGCGCGCGGGACACCTCGTACGTGAAGTCGACGTGGCCGGGGGTGTCGATGAGGTGCAGAACGAATTCTTCGCCGTCGACGACCCAGGGCAGACGCACGTTCTGCGCCTTGATGGTGATGCCGCGTTCGCGCTCGATGTCCATCCGGTCCAGATACTGCGCACGCATCGACCGGTCGTCGACGACGCCGGTGAGCTGCAACATCCGGTCTGCCAGCGTCGACTTTCCGTGGTCGATGTGGGCGATGATGCAGAAGTTCCTGATCCTGGACGGATCGGTGAACGTCGTGTCGGCGAAGCTGGGCACTCGTATCCTTCGGCTGGCGTGTTCGAAATGAGCGAACGGGTTTCCCTATCGTCCCACGAGCGGAACGGTGCGCCGTCCCCGGCTGTCCGTCGTGGCTGGTCGCCCGGTGAGTCAGGGCGGTTTGTAGCGCTGCCGCCGTGGCTACACTCGCCGCATGGCTGGCAACTGGAGCAGATTCGGCAAGGAACTGGGCAAGATCGCACTGCGCGAGGGCCCGAGGCTACTGCGTCAACTACAGAACTCCGGTGCGCTGCAGAAAGGCAAGGACGCGATCTCCGGAAGCGCGTCGCGCACACCGGCTCCGGCACCTCGCCCCGGCCGTCCGGTGGCATCGCAGACCAGGCCGACCGCCCAACGGGCGCGGACCATCGAGTACTCCCCCGATCTGGACGGCAAGGCCGATCCGGGTGAGATCGTCTGGACCTGGGTTACCTACGAGGAAGACGCCACTCAGGGCAAGGACCGCCCGGTGCTGGTCATCGGGCGTGAGGGCAACGATCTGCTCGGCCTGATGCTGTCGAGCCAGAGCAGCCGCGACGGCGACCGCGACTGGCAGTCGATCGGATCCGGTGCGTGGGACGCCGAGGGGCGACCGAGCTGGATTCGTCTGGACCGAGTTCTCGACGTGCCCGAGGACGGTATTCGTCGCGAAGGCGCAATCCTCGGTAGAGCTCAGTTCGAGTCCGTGGCAGATCGGTTGCGTCGGGACTACGGCTGGAACTGACCTCGTGCGCGTTTTGCGTATCCCTGGGTACGCAAAACGCGCACGACGCTAGGCCAGTCGCGTGATCTCCACGACCACGTCGAGAGCCGTCGAACCGCCGCCGGAGAAGATGCCCTTGAGCGGCGGGACGTCGGCGTAATCACGGCCGAGTCCTACCGACACGTGCTGCTCGTTGACGGCGATGGCGTTGGTCGGGTCGTAGCCCCACCACGCACCGGTCCAGGCCTCGATCCAGGCGTGAGACTGGCCCTCGACCGTCGCACCGATCGCGGCCTGCTTCTTCGGATGCAGGTAGCCCGAGACGTACCGACTGGGGATGCCGACGCTGCGCAGCATCAGCAGCGTCAGGTGGGCGTAGTCCTGACACACACCCTTCTTCTCCGACCAGGCCTCCACCGCCGAGGTGTGCACACCGGTGGTACCGGGAACGTACGACATCTCCTGGTTGACCCAGTTGGAGATCTCGACGACCGATTCCTGCGGCGGCAGACCCTTCGACAGCTTTTTCGCGACCGACGCGAGTTGCCTGTTCTTCGGCACGTACTCGGTGTTGTCGAGCACCTCGTTGAAGCGGTCGGTGATCGGGTCGCTGGCCAGCTCCTCCCATGAGGCGTTCTCGTCGGGGTAGACGAAGGGGTCGGTCTCGACCACCGACGAACCGGTCACCTCGAGCTCGGTGTGCGGCGCGTGCAGGTCGAATGCCGTCACCGCCGTTCCCCAGTAGTCGGTGTACCGGTAGGAGCGGGTCACCGGGTTGGTCTCGACTCGGTTCAGAATGACGTTCTGCCGGTTGTCACTTCGCGGCGTCAGTCGAGCCTCGTTGTACGACGACGTCACCGGTGCGTCGTACTGATAGCCCGTGGTGTGCACGACACGCATACGCCAGCTCACAGTTCACCTTCCAATTGATCTTCGTATGTGCCGGACCCGGCATCGGTCCACGCCACCCACGGCGCGGCATGGAAGTACTGCTTCGAGATCGCCTCGCCGAGTTCGCGGCAGGTTTCCTGCAATGCCAGCAGCCGATCCTGCAGGTCCTCGAGAATTGCACCGGGACGCAGGAATTCGAGCTCACTTCGAGCGCGACCGAGTAGGCGCTGCGCCTCGGCGCGGGCACCGACGCGACTGTTCGGCTGATGATCGAGCTGGTCGAGAGACCGTTCCGCCTCGGTCAGTGCGTAGAACACCGAACGCGGAAAGAGTCTGTCCAACAACATGAATTCCAGTACTCGCTGGGCATCGAGCGCGCCGCGGTAGGTGCGCAGGTAGGTGTCGTGGGCACCGGCCGAGCGAAGCACAGTGACCCAAGCCGGCGACGACGGCCGGTCACCGGCTCGCGAGAGCAACAACCGAACGATCATGTCGATGCGCTCGACCGAGCGACCGAGCAGGAGAAAGCGGTAGCCGTCGTCGTGGCTGAGGGTGGAGTCCGCGAGACCGGCGAACATCGCGGCGCGCTCCTCGATGTAGCTGAAGAACTCGGCCGGGCCGGTGCGCTTGGACGCCCTGATGCGCTCGTTCAATCCGTTGTACGTGGTGTTCAAGCACTCCCACATCTCACTGGACGTGACTTCACGCGCACCTCGGGCGTTCTCGCGCGCACTCGACAGTGAGTCCACGATCGAACCCAATCCGTCGCGGCTGAAGGCGACGACCTCGGTAAGCGACCACACGTCGAGCGAGACGTCCGGCTCGTGCTGGAAACCGAGCACTCGCAACAACACTCGCGAAGTGTGGTCGGGATCGACTGTGGCGTCTTCGAGAAGTTGGTGGACGGTGACATCGAGAATGCGGGCCGTGTCGTCCGCTCTCTCCACATACCGCCCGATCCAGTAGAGCGACTCTGCGTTGCGCGCGAGCATTTACTGTCCACCGCCGTTCGAGTCCGAGTTCGTTGCCTGCTGCTGTTGCTGCTGCTGCTGCTGATTCATTTGTTGGTCCATCGTCAGCTCCGGGCCTTGTTCGGCCATCGGTGACTCCGGCGGAACGCTGACGATCTCGTCACCGGCGAGCTCCTGCTCCTCCTGCGACGTACGGGTGGCGAGCACCCACGTGTCCTTGCTACCGCCGCCCTGGCTGGAGTTGACCACCAAGGACCCCTCCGGCAACGCCACCCGGGTCAGACCGCCGGGCAACACCCAGACGTCGTCGCCGTCGTTGACCGCGAACGGCCGCAGGTCGACGTGACGGGGTACCAAGCGATCGCCGATCTTCGTCGGCACCGTCGAGAGCTGTACGACGGGCTGGGCGATCCAGCCGCGCGGATCCGCGCGGACCTTCTTGCTGATGGTGGCGAGTTCCTTCGGCGAGGCGTCGGGTCCGAAGACGATGCCGTAGCCGCCAGAGCCTTCCACCGGCTTGATGACCAGTTCGTCGATGCGGTCGAGGACTTCCTCGCACTCGTCGTCGAGCCAGCACCGGAACGTGTCGACGTTGGCCAACAGCGGCTTCTCGCCCATGTAGTAGTCGATGATCGTCGGTACGTACGTGTAGACGAGCTTGTCGTCGCCGACGCCGTTTCCGACGGCACTCGAGATGACGACGTTGCCTGCGCGGGCGGCGTTGACCAGACCTGCCACTCCCAGCACCGAGTCGGGACGGAACTGCATGGGGTCGAGATAGTCGTCGTCGATTCGTCGGTAGATGACGTCCACCTGACGCTCACCCTCGGTGGTGCGCATGTAGACGATGTTGTCTCGGCAGAACAGGTCTCGACCTTCGACGAGCTCGACGCCCATCAGCCGAGCGAGCAGCGAGTGCTCGAAGTACGCCGAGTTCGCCACGCCCGGAGTGAGAACCACCACGGTCGGGTCGGCCTCGTTGAGGGCGGCCGATGCGCGCAGTGCCCGCAGCAGGTGCGAGGCGTAGTCGCCGACGGCACGCACGCGGTGACTGGCGAACAGGTCCGGGAACACCCGGGCCATGGTCCGGCGGTTCTCCATGACGTAGGAGACGCCCGAGGGTGAACGCAGGTTGTCTTCGAGGACACGGAACGTGCCCTGCGCGTCGCGCACGAGGTCGATTCCGGCAACGTGGATACGTACGCCGTTGGGCGGGGTGATGCCGACGGCCTCACGGTGGAAGTGCTCGCACGACGTGATCAGCCGTTTCGGGACGACGCCGTCCCGCAGGATTTCCTGGTCTCCGTAGATGTCGGCGAGAAACATCTCGAGAGCCTTGACGCGCTGCTTGATGCCGCGTTCCAGACGCGACCACTCCCCTGCTGCGATGACTCGGGGCACCTGGTCGAGCGGGAACGGGCGTTCTTGGCCGGACAGTGAGAACGTGATGCCCTGGTCGACGAACGCGCGTCCGAGCGCATCCGATCTGGCGTCCAGGTCCACGGCGTTCGCCGGGGCGAGCGCCGTGTGGATTCCTTTGTACGGCGTTCGAGTACGACCGTCCGAGTCGAACATCTCGTCGAAGGCGAGGCTGTACTTTCCGACGTCGGAGTACCCCCCGAACACCCCGTCTGCATCGGGTTCGACACGATCCGCTGACTTCGTTCTGGTCGCTTTGGCCTTGGAGGCGGCATGCGTTGCCGATCGCGGACTCATCCTGGCAATGTTGCTACAGAGACAGGAGTTAGGCGCGGTAGAAGCGTTAAATTCTTGAAACGGCTGTGGAGGGCGACGCCGGATTGGGTTCTGCCGTCCTGTGCTGGTATTCTCGATCTTCGGCGCAGGGCTCAACGCTCAGCAGCAGACTTCGGGCATTCCAGCATGGATCGCCCTGACCGGAATACCGACGAAGACGACAAGGATTTTACGCGTGGCCAATATCAAGTCCCAGAAGAAGCGGATTCTCACCAACGAGCGTGCACGCCTGCGCAACCAGTCGGTGAAGTCCTCCCTTCGCACCGTCATCCGCTCGTTCCGCGAGGCACAGGCTGCGGGCGACAAGGACAAGGCTTCCGAGATTCTCCTCGATGCCGGCCGCAAGCTCGACAAGGCTGCCAGCAAGGGCGTCATCCACAAGAACCAGGCCGCCAACAAGAAGTCGGCACTGGCTCTCGCAGTCAACAAGCTCTGATCTCGTACTGAGCTCGACCGAGCCCGCTGCATCCGACGAGGACGCAGCGGGCTTTGTCGTGCGCCGGGCACCCCGCTAGCGGTCACCCAACGAGGCGACCTCGGCGACAGCTCGCTCCACCGCGTAGTCCGCGTCCGCTGCTTGGCCTTTGACGTCGGCGTTCAGTTGCGCCACTACGCGTAGGGCCTGCGCTATCGAGCGGCCGTTCCAGCCGCGCGCTTGGCCCTGCGCCTTCTTGATCTTCCAGGGCGGCATTCCCAGTTCGCCTGCCATCCGGAACGGGTCACCGCGACCGGCCGAGCCGACGAGCGCGATGGTGCGCACGGCATCGGCTAGCGCATCCGCGAGGAGAACGTGGGCCACTCCACGGTGCATGGCCCACCGCAAGGCTTCGAGAGCGCCGGCTCGATCACCGATGACGGCCTTGTCCGCGACGTCGAATCCCGATACCTCCGCCTTGCCCGAGTAGTACCGACGCACGGCGGCCAGATCGACTTTGCCTCCGGTATCGGAGACCAACTGTGAACACGCCGAGGCCAATTCGCGGAGTTCGTTACCGACGGACTCGACGACAGCCTCGATCACCTCGCCGCTGACGCGGACGTCCGCCGCGCGAAACTCGCCTCGGACAAAATCGATCCGCTCGGCCGGTTTGGTGAGCTTGACGCATTCGTGGACCTGAGCCCCGCATTTCTGGAGGGCACCGACCATCGCTTTGGCGCGGCCGCCGCCGGAATGCATGACCACCACGACGGCACCCTCGGGTGGATCGGTAGCCGCGTCGAGCACCAGAGCGACTGCATCCTTACCGGCCTCGGCCGCCGCCTCGAGTACGACGACACGGTCCTCGGCGAACAGCGACGGACTCAGCAGTTCGGCGAGCTCGGGAGCACTTGCGTCACCGGTCCGCAGCCGGGTCACCGGGAGGTCCTCCCCCGGGATCGCCGCATTCGCACGCACCTGCGTCACGATCGCGGCCACCGCACGATCCATCAGTAGTTCCTCGTCGCCGAGTACCAGATGCAGAGGAGCCACACTCGAAGTCACGACCATGATCGTGCCATGCGCCGCCGACACCACGGACATCCGCTTCGGACCGTCACTCACCACACGACGTGGGCCGTCCACAGCGCCAGAAGTGCAATCGCGAACGTGGCCGACACCCAGCGGAACAACACCCATCGCAGCGCGCCCAGGACCACGACAGTGCCGACGGTCGCCGCCGCGATTCCTCGGACACCCTCCGGAACGACGACCGATGCTGCCGGCACCGACGCCGCCCGCTCGGCCACCGTGATCAACCACCACAACGGTGCCGACGCCAGTTGCACCGTCATGTCGGCGAGCGAGGTACTGACCACAGCCAACACCGCCGTCACGATGCCCACCACGGTGATGGGGGCGACGACCGGCGAGACCAATACGTTCGCAACCACACCCACCACGCTGAAGGTTCCCGCCATTGCCGCGACGACGGGCGCCGTCACCACGTGGGCCGCCGCGGCGACCGCCACCACCTCCGCAGCTGCCCGGGGCCATCCTCGGGCCCGCAGCCAGTCCACCCAGATCGGTGCCACCAGCACCAGCCCCGCGGTGGCGAACACCGACAGGACGAATCCGACGTCCACGGCGAGCCGCGGCCACCACCCGAGTAGTGCCAACACCGCGCCGCACAAGGCCGGGACCGCTTGCTTCCGTCTGCCGGTCACCAGGGCCAGCAAACCGATCGACCCCATCACCGCGGCGCGCAACACGCTCGGGGACGGTCTGGCCACGACGACGAAGGCGATCAGAACGACGAAGGCAATCGTGACGGTGGCGCGAGGCCCGATCCCTATGCCGCGCAACACCAACAGCACGGCACCGATCAGGATCGAGAAGTTCGCACCCGACACCGCCGTCAGATGCGTCAAGCCCGCGGCTCGGAAGTTCTCGACTACCTGCTCGTCCAATCGTGAGACATCGCCCACGACGAGGCCCGGCAGTAGACCTGCCCGGTCCGACGGGAGCGAATTCTGCGCCACGTCTGCCAGATTCGAGCGAAACGAGCCCGCCGCCGACGAGACCGGTCCGGGCTCACCCACTGCCACCGGCGGACCGGTCGTTCGGATGACGGCCACGGTCATATCGGACCTGGTGGGTACCCCGAGCCGGCCCCGGACCGTGATCTGCTGGCCCGGAAGCAGTGCCGACCATGTCGACTCCGGTGCCACGATCGATACCCGGCCGCCGACGTAGAGCGCCTCGCCACCGACATCGACGCGGGTCATCTCCGCCTGCAACATCACCATCGGCGGCCCGGGCGCGGGTAGGCGTCGCGGATCTTCTTCGAGATCGACCACTGCCGTGATCCATGCCCGATTCTGCGCGGCCGCAGCCACTGGATGCTCCGCCACCGAGCGCATCTGGAGCCAGATCGCACCGCCGAAACACAACGCCACGACGATCACCGCGGCCGCCCCGGACCACACGTGTCTCGCAGTGTCCGCTCGACCCGTCGAGATCCTGTGCAGCACAACGGCTCCCAGCACCACGATCGCGCACGTCACCACCGTGGCCGTCACCGCCGCGCTCGGACCGGCGAGAATACCGGTCGCAGTGATAGACCAGGATGCCGCCGCCGCAGGAATCAGGCGGATGTCGAAAGGAACTGGTTCCTCCGAGTCCGTCGACGACGGCACCCCGGTCACGAGACTCGGACCAGGTCGCGAATCTTGGTGAGCCGGCCCGGGCCGATACCGTCGACCTCGGCGAGCTGATCGACCGATACGAAGCGGCCGTTCGTGTCTCGCCAGCTCACGATCGACGTTGCCGTCACCGGTCCCACACCGGGCAGCGCATCCAATTCTGCGACCGTGGCCGTATTGAGGTCCACTGCTCCGCCGGCGGCCGGGCCCGCCTGGTCCGTCGTCGAACCGGCAACTCCGCCCGGCCCTGCGCCCTGACCCGACGTGGTGCCGCTGACCGGAGGGGCCGCCGGAGCCGGCACGAGCCCCACGACGATCTGATCGCCGTCCGACACCCGAGCTGCCATGTTCAGCGCCAACAGATCGGCACCCTCCACGGCCCCTCCCGCTGCGGCCAAGGCGTCGGCGATGCGCGAGCCCGGTTGCAGCCGAACGAGACCGGGATGCGCGACGAGTCCGACGACACTGACGACAAGTTCTGTTTCCGCGACCGGTGCCGTCACAGCCGTCTTGTCCGGCGACCGGCCCGACGACCCGGATTCGGACATCGTTGAGTCCGGCGCGCGGGTATCGGCGGCGTCGGTGGAGACCACCGCCAGTGGCGGTGCGGGCGCAGGCGTCGGCGCATCTCGAAACACCGCGAAGCCGGCGACGAGGACCACGAACACACCCGCCGCCGCCAACGCCTTCACACCGGGTCGGCCGGGATCCACCCGCGCGAATCGCCACCGCTGCGGTAGCAACGACGACCATGGTGATTCGGGACGCTGCGCGGCAGGAAGCAGCCACTCCGGATCGGGACGCACGACGCCGTCCTGTGGTTGCCCGATCGGCGGCTCGCCCTGGGGGTCATCGAATTCGTCGACTCGGCGCGGCTCGGCGCGCGCGGAATCATTCTGCCTCCGCACGGAATTCAATCGTGCCACCGTGTGTGCCCGATCGTCGTCGCCGCCCATGTCTCAGGACGCTAGCGCCTTCCGGACGAACCCGACCGGGGCGAACGGTGGTCGCGAACTGCCCTGTGCACAACCGAGAGTCTGTGGATGACGCGGCTCGATACGCCCTACCGATGACCAGGAGCGACGACTACGCCGACGGCACCGGGACCGACGTGTGCACCGAGCACCGCACCGAACGGCAGCACGTCGACGCTGGTCAGGTCCGGGATACGCGCCATCAGCATGGCTGAGACGTCCTCGGCTCGCTCGGCGCACTGCATATGATGCACAGCCACGACAACCCCGGATTGCGTACCGATGTCGGCCGCCGCGGCAGCTGCCGCGTCCACCAGCTTGCTCAGTGCTTTCGAGGAGGTTCGCGTCTTCTCGCGCAACACCAGCGCACCATCGCTGATGTGCAGCACCGGCTTCATCGCCAGGGCCGTACCGAGCAGGGCTGCGGCAGTGCCGATACGGCCGCCGCGGCGCAGGTGATCCAATCGATCGACGACGATGAAACATCTCGACGACGCAGACCTGCGAACAGCATTGTCGTAGACCTCGTCGAGTCCGGCTCCACCCGCTGCGGCATACGCTGCTGCCAGCGCCGGGTAGCCCAATCCCATTCCGGCAGAACCGGAATCGACAACCTTCACCAACGATCCGATCTGCTCGGCGGCCTGCCGCGCAGCCTCCCAGGTGCTCGACAGGCCCCGGGAGATGTGCAGTGCGACGACGCCCGCCCCGCGACTGCGTTCGAGAGCTGCGGCATAGACCTCGGTCAGCTCGCCCGGAGACGCCCCCGCGGTCGTCACCGGCTTTCCGTCGGTCGATTGTTCGGGAATCTCGTCGATACCCTCACGATGGTCGACGCCGTCCACCAACACATGCAGCGGTGCCACCGTGATACCGCACTCGGCGGCTATGGACGCGGGCAGGCAGGACGACGAATCGGTGACGACGGCGACGGTCATGGGTGCCGGATCGCTGCCGCCGCTGCCACCGGTCGCAACACCGTCAGCATTGCGTCGGCCACGGCCACGTGTGCATCCCAACCCCAGTGGATTCCGTCGGGGTTGGCGTTCTCGGACTCGATGTTCGGACGAACTGCCTCCGCGAGATCGACCATCGGAACACCGTTTTCGTCGCTCCAGGCACGCAGCGCTCGTACCGCGGGCTCGCGCCCCGAATGCACCCGCCCGTAGGCGTCGCACCGATGCACCGACGGATAGGTACCGATGACGGGCAATTCCGGCCGCACGTAGGCCAATGCGGCGCGGGTCTGCTCGAGGTAGTCGACACTCAGTCGCGGCGGAAGCGCCACCGGCCAACCCAGATGCGACAGGACCGGCTGCACCGCTTGATAACCCGCGCGAACGACCCGCCGAAGTGCGGGCGGACGGATGTAGCGGATCTGCTCACGCAACGCGGTCGGTAGCGGCGACGGCAACGAGTCCATGCCGCCGATTCCGAGTACGACGGCACCGGCCCGCGGTATCACCGCCCACACTCGCGGATCCTGGGTCAGAGCCCACCACGCATCGCGGCTCGTCCAGCCGATGCGGGCTACCAGCTCGACATCCCAATCCAGCTCTGCAGCAACGATATTGGGCCACAGCCGAGGATCGTCGACCGGCAGCCCGCCCTCGGGTCCGTAATAGCTCAGCGAGTCCGCCAGCACGAGCAGCACGGGGCGCGCGGCGGCCTCCTCAGAGGACGTCACTGGCCACCCGCGCCGAGGCGTTCCAGACGTCGAGCCGCCAGGACGGGTTGTCGCCGGGTCCGTGCGCACCGAGCTGTACCCAGCTGGTGTTGGCGAGGCCGCCGAGCACCGGCCAGCGATCGGTCGGCAGTGCGAGCAACGCTGCGGTCAGGGCAGCGATCAACCCTCCGTGCGCCACGAGCACCAGTGGTCGCTGGTCGCCGTCGGCACCCCACTCGGGGACGCCGCCGAGGAGCTCACGCACCAGCGGCACGCTGCGGTTCGCAACGTCGATGCGACTTTCCCCACCGGGCGGGGCGACGGTTGCGTCGGCACGCCAGGCCGGACGCGCCCCGGGGGCGATGTCGTCCACCTCGGTGTGGGTGAGTCCCTGCCAGTCGCCGAGATGTGTCTCCCGCAGCCGCTCGTCCGTGGACACCGGGACTCCAGCCGCGTCCCCGAGAGCTTCCGCAGTGTCGAGAGCGCGCTTGAGATCGGACGAGACGATGCGGATGGGCGCGCGGACAGCCAATTCGGCCGCAGCCGTCTTCGCCTGACTGCGGCCCAGCTCGGACAGATCGGTATCGAGCTGGCCCTGCATACGGTCGGTGGCGTTGTAGTCAGTCTGACCGTGGCGAAGCAGGATGAGCCGCCGGATCATTGCTCCGGTTCCGGTGCCGGATGCTGACCGAGGCCCGGAACCTCGATCGTCGGGCAGTCCTTCCACAGTCGCTCGAGCGCATAGAAGTTGCGCTCTTCGTTGTGCTGGACGTGCACCACGATGTCGGAGTAGTCCAGCAGCGCCCAGCGGCCCTCTCTGGTACCTTCGCGACGCACCGGCTTATGTCCGGCCTCACGAAGCTGGTCCTCGATGTTCTCCACGATCGAGTTGACCTGACGCTCGTTGGGCGCGGAGGCGATCACGAAGCAATCGGTGATGTAGAGCTGGTCGGAGACGTCGAGGATCACCACGTCGCTGGCCAGTTTGTCGTCGGCTGCGAGCGCGGCGATACGCGCCATCTCGGCGGCTTCGGCTGTTGCAGTCACTTCGGTGTACTCCCACTCGTATGGCTCGGGTTCGCGGTCACTGCGCTGGTGACCGACCCGGCCGGTTGCTTCTTCTGTGGCGCCGGTTCCGACATGGTGACGGATCCGTCGAGGCGCTGCGCGCCCCGTGGTCGATAGAGGTTCCTCTTCGAGATGTATTGCACGACGCCGTCCGGGACGAGGTACCAGACCGGCCGATTTTCACCGGCACGACGTCGGCAGTCCGTCGACGATATCGCGAGTGCCGGGATTTCCATCAATGTGAGAGTGTCGGCGGGCAACGATCGTAGATGGTTGGCCAGATGATCGACGCCGAGCTCGAACCCCGGCCGCGTCACTCCGACGAACTTCGCGAGCTCGAAGAGCTCCTCCCAGTTCTGCCACGTCAGGATGGACTCGAGCGCATCGGCACCGGTGATGAAGTACAACTCGGCATCGGGGTGCTGCGCTCGAAGATCCCTCAGGGTGTCGACGGTGTAGGTCGACTTTTCTCGGTCGACGTCGACCCGGCTCACCGAGAACCGAGGATTCGACGCGGTGGCGATGACCGTCATCAAGTAGCGGTCCTCGGCCGGGCTGACCGACCGGCCCTCCTTCTGCCACGGGGTCCCGGTGGGAACGAAGATGACCTCGTCCAGACCGAACGTGGCCGCCACCTCGCTCGCAGCCACGAGGTGACCGTGGTGAATGGGGTCGAAAGTGCCGCCCATGACCCCCAACCGGAGAGTCGGCGTGGTGTTCGTGTCCTCACCGGGGCCGGATTCGTGCTGCACAACCGACGATTCTACGTCCGTGGCAGCGACGCCGGTTACACGCCTCATACCGGCAACAGTCGTGAGACCACCGTCGCGAGCTGTTGGGCCGACCGACACTCGTGCATCGCAATCACGTCCGCATACACCTTGGCCGCCGAATCACCGGATCCCCACTGAGATTTGGGCTCGGGGTTGAGCCAGTAGGCGTGCTTGGCCACCGAGACGATTCGGGCCAACGCCGGCAGCTTCGGTTCGCGATAGTTCGTCCGGGCATCGCCCAGAACGAGAACCGAACTGCGGCTGGTGATGACCTGCGCGTACTTCTCGTCGAACGTCGTCAGGGCATGCCCGTAATCCGAATGACCGTCGTAGGTCACGAGGTCCGCTTCCCGCACGATCCGGCTCATGGCTGCCCCGAGGTCTGCCCCGGAATCGAAGAACCGCGTCACCTCGTCGGTGGAGTCGACGAACGCAAAGATTCGCACCCGGGAGAACTGTTCACGAAGAGCGTGCACCAGCAGCAGGGTGAAGTTGCTGAATCCGGCCACCGACCCCGAGACATCGCACAGCACAACCAGTTCCGGCCGGGCACGACGCGGCTTACGCTCCACCAGATCGATGGGAATACCGCCGGTCGACATGGATTTGCGCAGCGTGCGTCGCAGATCGATGGAGCCGTGCCTGCTTCGACTGCGGCGCACCGCAAGTCGCGAGGCCAGCAACCGCGCCAGCGGTGCGACATTACGCCGCAATGCAACCATCTCCGCGTCCGAAGCACGCAGGAAATCGACTTCCTCCGCCAGTTTCGGCACGCCGTAGCTCGCTACCCGGTCGCGGCCCAGTTTCTCGGCCGACCGTCGCCTCGTCTCGCTCTCGACCATCTTGCGTAGGTCGGCAATGCGTTGCGCTGCAGTACGTTTGGCCACCTCCGACTCGTAGTCGTCGGTGGGCCGATCCGGCGCGTCGTCACTCCGGCCCAGCAGGCCGTCGAGGATCTTGCGAAGCAGCGTGTCGGGAGCAACATCACGCAACGCCTGATAGGCCGAGAACGACGGCCCGTTCGAAGACTTGTACTGACCGAGCTCTTCGACCATCTGGGCCGCCAGCATCTGGGTCAGTTCGGCCGCCTCCGCCGAGTCGTCCGAGAGCAGTTCGACGATCAGTTCACGCAACGCATCGATATCGACCTCGCCTGTCTCGGTGCGAGGCAGCGCGGTGTCGATCTGCCCCGAATCCCTGGTACCCGATGCCACCGGAAACCACAGGTCGAACAACGCGTCGAACACCCCGCGGTGCGTCGGACGTCGCAGCAGCGCGCAGGCCAGCCCCTCGCGGACCGCTTCTCGGTCCAACAGATCCAACACCGCCAGCACGCGTCCGGCATCGACGGTCTCCGACGGCCCCACCGAGATCCCACGCTTACGCAACGCCTCGACGAAACCGACGAGATGCCCGGGAATTCCGTGTGGGGCGAGCATGTCAGTTCAGCCGCAGTTCGGCGGCGGCGCGCACCTGATCCGACTGATGCTTGAGCACGACTCCGAGCGTCGACCGGACCGCGTCGTCGTCGAGGGTGTCCATGCCGAGGGCCAGGAGTGTGCGACCCCAGTCGATCGTCTCGGCCACCGACGGCAACTTCTTGAGCTGCATCCCTCGGAGCACGCGGACGGTCTTGATCATCTGCTCCGCGATCGCCTCGGGCAGTTCGGGAACGCGGCTGGCCAGGATTCGACGCTCGAGGTCCGCGTCGGGGAAGTCGAGGTGCAGGAACAGGCAGCGGCGCTTGAGAGCTTCCGACAGTTCGCGCGTGGCATTGGACGTCAACACGACGAACGGGGTGCGCTCCGCCGTGATCGTGCCCAGCTCGGGAATGGTGATCGCGAAGTCGCTGAGCACCTCGAGCAGCAGGCCCTCGATCTCGACATCTGCTTTGTCGGTCTCGTCGATCAGGAGCACGGTCGGCTCGGTTCGGCGAATGGCCTGCAGCAACGGCCGAGCCAGCAGAAACTCCTCGGAGAACACGTCGAGCTTCGTCGAGTCCCAGTCGGCACTCGAGCCGGATTGGATACGCAGGATCTGTTTGGCGTGGTTCCACTCGTACAGAGCCCTCGCCTCGTCGACGCCCTCGTAGCACTGCAGTCGCACCAGTTCGGCTCCGGTCGACTGCGCGACCGCGCGCGCCAATTCGGTCTTGCCGACTCCGGCGGGACCCTCGATCAACAGCGGCTTGCCGAGGCGATCGGCGAGAAAGACCGATGTGGCCGTGGCCTTGTCGGCCAGATACCCCGTCTCGGCCAGACGGGCCTGAACATCGTTCACGCTCGCGAACAACGGTGGTGTCGTCGGTAGGGCACGGTCCACGTCACAACTCCTGGAAGATCGGGTCTGGCGGGTCGAGTGGCTGCAGGCCGGTCAGACGGGTCTGACGTGCCCGTCGCCCCACACCGTCCATTTGGTCGAGGTCAGCTCGGGCAGGCCCATGGGGCCGCGGGCGTGCAGCTTCTGGGTGGAGATGCCGATCTCGGCACCGAAGCCGAACTGCTCGCCGTCGGTGAACGCGGTGGAGGCGTTGACCATCACGGCAGCCGCGTCGACTCGTCGGGTGAATTCGCGCGCAGCACCGATGTCCGACGCGACGATCGCCTCGGTATGGCCGGTGCCGTATCGGTCGATGTGGCCGATTGCCTCGTCGATGCCGTCGACCACCTTCAGCGCGATGTCGAGCGAGAGGTATTCCTGCGACCAATCGTCGTCGCCTGCAGGAACCAACCCCGGCAGATCACCGTGCACCGTGACACTGTGCATCTGGAACGCCTGCAACAACCTCGGCACCATGGTCTCGGCGATCGCGGCATCGACCAGCACCGTTTCGGCGGCGTTGCACACGCTCACCCGGCGGGTCTTGGCGTTGAGCACGATCTTCTCGGCCGTCTCCGCGTCGGCGGAGGAATGCAGATAGACGTGGCAGTTACCCACCCCGGTCTCGATGGTGGGAACCGTGGCATCACGCACGACCGCGGCGATCAGACCCGCTCCCCCACGCGGGATCACGACATCCACCAGCCCGCGGGCCTGAATGAGGTGGGTGACCGTCGACCGATCAGCACTACCGAGCAGTTGTACGGCCGATTCCGGCAGCCCGTGGCTCGTGAGCGCACCCTGCAGCGCCTCGACCAGGGCTGCGTTCGACTGCGCCGCGGACGAGGACCCCCGCAGCAGCACTGCGTTCCCGGATTTGAACGCCAGACCGAACGCGTCGACGGTCACGTTGGGACGCGCCTCGTAGACCATGCCCACGACGCCCAGCGGAACCCGCATCTGCCTGATCTCGAGCCCGTTGGGGAGCGTCGATCCGCGGATGACCTCGCCGATCGGATCGGGTAGGCCCGCCACCTGCCGCAGCCCGGCGGCAATACCGTCGATGCGCGGTGCCGTCAGCCGCAGCCGATCGAGCAGACCCTCGTCCGTTCCCGCAGCGCGGGCGATCTCGATGTCGGCGGCGTTGGCTGCGAGCACCGGCTCCGCTGCGGCCAGCACGGCGTCGGCCGCGGCATGCAGCAGCGAATCCTTCTCCGCAGTGGTCAGCAACGCCAGTGCACGTGAAGCGACGCGGGCTCGGCGAGCAGCCGAGTGCACGTTCTCGTGCTCGTCGGCAGAGGACGGCACCGAAGCGGCCGAGACGGAAGCAGTCATGCACTACACACTAATAGGGCCGGGGAATGAAGCTGCATCTCCACGTCGTTGCAGCACAGCGTGGACATCGCCGACGTCACCGACGTCGAGACCGACAGACCGGAGGAACCACCTGTGAGTGCCCTGTTCGAGCCCCTGACATTGCGCGAGCTCACCTTTCCCAACCGGGTATGGATGGCACCGATGTGCCAGTACTCGGCCGACGAGACGGGCGAGAACGTCGGCGTCGCGGGCGACTGGCATCGCACCCACCTGGTGAGCCGCGCGATCGGCGGAGCCGGCCTGATCATCACCGAGGCCACAGCGGTCAGCCCCGAGGGCCGAATCAGCCCGTCGGACCTGGGCATCTGGAACGACACACAGGCCGACGCACTGGCCGAGATCGTCACCGAGATCTCGTCCTTCGGTACCGTGCCGGGCATCCAGCTGGCGCATGCGGGCCGGAAGGGCTCGACGGCGGCTCCCTGGCTCGGTGGCACATCACTGCCCGCCGAGGATCCCCGGAGCTGGGAAACCGTGGGCCCGAGCGCCGTACCGTTCGGTCGTTACGCGACACCACGGGAAGCGACAGCCGACGACATCGCAAAGATCGTCGACGATTTTCGTAACGCTGCGCAGCGCGCACTGAAGGCCGGGTTCCAGGTAGCCGAGATACACGGCGCGCACGGATACCTCCTGCACCAATTCCTCTCGCCTGCCAGCAACACGCGCACCGACGCCTACGGCGGCGACTTCGCGGGACGGACTCGCCTGCTGATCGAGGTGGTCGACGCGGTCCGTGAGGTGTGGCCGGCCGAGCTTCCGGTGTTCGTCCGTCTGTCGGCAACGGACTGGCTCGACGAACCCGAGAAGTCCGATGCTGCAGCCGACTTGGAAGCTCCGAGTTGGACCTCTGATCAGACTGTCGCGCTGGCGCAGATACTCACCGAGCACGGCGTGGATCTCGTCGATACGTCCACCGGCGGGAACGTACGCGCCGAGATTCCGGTCGAACCCGGCTACCAGGTGCCGTTCGCACGGCGTATCCAGAACGAGACCACGATGCCGGCCGCAGCGGTGGGGATGATCACCGAACCGAAACAGGCCGACGACATCGTTTCGCTCGGCGAGGCGACTGCGGTGCTCCTCGCCCGCGAGCTGCTGCGCGATCCGTACTGGCCACGGCGCGCGGCCCGCGAACTCGGAGTGGAGATGGCACCGGCAGTGGCACCGCAGTACGAGCGGGCCTACTGACAGTCACATCACGAGACCGGTCACACCACGAAACCGAGCTTCTTGTCGACGACGTTGCGCAGCTGTTCGCCGCGGAAGTATCGCTGCGCGTTGTCGGCGAAGACGTCGGCGAGACGACTCTTCCACCCCGACGCGTCCCCGCTCATGTGCGGAGTGACGACCACGTTCTCGGCCGCCCACAGCGGGTGGTCGGCCGGGAGCGGCTCGGTCTCGAAGACGTCGAGCGCAGCCCCGGCGAGGTGTCCGGAAGCGAGATGCGTGAGCAGTGCATCGGTGTCGAGTAGCTCGCCGCGACCGACGTTGATCACCCTGGATCCGGGCTTCATCGCGGCCAACACGGAATCGTCGACCAGGCCCCTCGTCTGTTCGGTCAGCGGGGCAACCAGAACCAGGTAGTCGGCCCGCCCTACTTCGTCCACCAGATCATCACTGGCGTACACGGTGCCGAAGTCTCCGTCGCCGCCTCGCGCTGTTCGACCCACGCCGGAGACCGACATTCCCACAGCACTCAGCAGAGTCGCGATGGCACGCCCGATTGCTCCGGTGCCCACGATCATCACGTATGCACCGTCGATGCGTTCGGTCTCGCGGTGCTGCCAGGTCTTCGAATGCTGCAGTGTGCGCGAACGTTCGGAGTCCTTCGCGAACGCCAGAATCTGAGCCAGCACGAACTCCGCGATAGGCCGGTCGAACACTCCACGTGAATTGGTCACGACCACATCGGATTCCACCAGTTCGTCGAACAACAACGAGTCCACTCCGGCAGCGGCGATATGGATCCACTTCAGCGAACCGCACTGCGGCCATGCGGATTCGACTGCGGGCGAGAAGAAATCCCACAGCAGCAGGGCATCGGCGCCGTCGACGGCCTCGGCGAGCGTGTCGGCGGTGGCATATCTGATGTCGGCGACCTTCGCGACGGAATCGAGTCCGTCGGGAAGGTCGCCGGCATGCAGAACGGCCAGAACCGGACGCACTACTTCGACTTGTATCCGACGAGCTCGACGCCGGACGCAGCGACCTCGTCGTCGTTGTCACCGGGGCACTGGGTGCCGCGCAACGACCGGCCCGCGGTCTCTGGCATCAACAGGATCGGAACGAACGCGATGGCAGCTGCGATCATCATGTACCAACCGGGGATCAGGTTGGAACCCGTTCGGTCGATCAGGAACGTCAGAATCAGCGGTGCCGTGCCGCCGAAGAGCGCCGTGGAGACGTTGTATCCGATGGCGAACGCTCCGTAGCGCACCTGGGTGGGAAACAGTGCGGGCAGCGTCGACGACACGCAGGAGCACATGATGACCAGCAACACGCCGAGACCGAGCAGGCCGATGCTCTGGCCGATCAGGCCGGTGTTGATGATCAACAGAAACAGCGGGACGCTGAAGACGAAGTACCCCACACAGGCGACCAGCAGCAACGGCTTTCGGCCCACCCGGTCGGACAGAGCGCCGATGGGGTTGATGATCAACATCATGATGATCATGATGGCCACGAGAGTGAAGTTGGACTGAGTCGTGCTGTGCCCCAACGTGTCGCTGAGGTACGAGGGCAAGAACGTGAGCACCGTGTAGTACGCGATGTTGAGCAGCAGCACGAATCCCATCAGAATCAGGATTCGCTGCCAGTACGTCAGGGTGGCCTTGAGGGAGGTGACTGCTCCACCTGCACCTTCTTCGACCGTGCCGCCGTCTTCCTTGGCCTCGGCGAACACCGGAGAGTCCTCGAGCCGGGTCCGCAGCCACAACGCGACGATGCCCAGCGGGAGCGTCACCAGGAACGGGATTCGCCAGCCCCAGGCCTCCATGGTCTCGTCTCCGAGCCCGACGTTGAGCAGGGTGCACAGGGTGGCCCCGCCCACCGTGCCTGCGAGGGTGCCGAATTCGAGGAACGACCCGAAGAATCCGCGGCGCTTGTCGGGCGCGTACTCGGCCATGAACACTGCTGCGCCGCCGTACTCACCGCCGGTGGAGAAGCCCTGCACCAGTCGGCAGACGAGCAACAGCAACGGTGCTGCGATACCGATGGTGTCGAACGTCGGCAGCACACCGATCGCCGCCGTGGCCAACGTCATCATCGAGACGGTCAGGACGAGGACCTTCTGACGACCGATGCGGTCGCCGAGCGGGCCGAGCACGATGCCGCCGATGGGGCGAATGATGAACGACGCGGCCAGCACGGCGAACGTGGAGAGCAGGCTCGCTCCCCCATCGTCCGACGGAAAGAAGTTGGCGGCGATGTAGACGGCCAGGTAGCCGTACACCGCGTAGTCGAACCACTCCACGGCGTTGCCCAGTGCGGACCCGCCGATCGCGCGATGCAGAATTTTCGTTTCGTTCGCGCTGAGTGTGTCGGTACTCGGCGGATATCCGGTCGGCGAAGCTGCCGACCCTGAAGTTTCGGTCACGGTCCAATACCTCTCGCTTTATGACAACGTGGAGCGTCGGTTTGGTACTTCGCAGCGTCCGACTTTACGTCGACGCCGGGCGCACGTCTCGAACAACCCCCTCTTGGAAAACTAAAGACCAGGTGGCGCAGCGATTCTGGTGGCGATCAACGCGTACGCCTTTGCGCTGTCGGTCAATTGCTGCACGGCGACGGACTCGTCCGGCCGGTGCGCCTGGTTTTCGATCTCCCCGGGACCGAGCACGACGGTGCGGATACCCATCTGCTGTGCCACGAAACCACCATCGCACGAAGCAGTCCAGATGTCAGTGAAACCGGCAGATCCGATGTCGCGAACCGATTGCATTGCAGTGGTGACCAATCCATCGTCCGCAGCGGTGAGAAAGCCCGGCATTTCCATCGACACCTCGAGATGTACCTCGATTCCCGAACCGGTGATACCTGCCGCGTCGATGCGCGAACGCAGGTCGTCCACCACCTCCGCAGCGCTCTCGCCGGGTAGCAGCCGACGGTCGACCGTGAGTACGCACCGGTCGGCAACCATCGACGTACCGGTGCCTCCCGTCACGGTGCCCACGTTCCAGGTAGCGGGACCGAGTTCGGCGTGTGGATCCTCGTCCAATTCGATCTGCCAGTCCTCGATGACGGCGACGATGCGGGCGGCAGCGGATATCGCATTGGCACCGTTACGCGGCCGACCTGCATGAGCCGAACGCCCGCGCACGTCGATCTCGATATTCGCGGCTCCTCGGCAACCGACGATGGTCACCAGGTCCGTCGGCTCGGCCACCACGCAACACTGGAAACGACGGGGCCCCGGGTCGGCGACGAATGCTCGAATACCCAAGCCCGTGTCTTCCTCGTCCACCAGACACGCCAACGTCATCGGGAAGCGATCTGCAAGACCGGCATGGTTCACCGCATCCATAGCGGCCACCACTGCGGCCACTCCCCCCTTCATGTCGCATGCTCCCCGTCCGACCATGCGCCCCTCTCGCACGACCGCGGTGAACGGATCCGTCGTCCAGCCCGTGCCCGCCGGAACGACGTCGGAGTGGCCGACGAACAGGACCCCGGGGGTGTCATCGGGTCCGATCGAGGCGATCACGTTCGGTCTGCCGGGAGCGACCTCGATCGTGCGAACGTCGAATCCCAGTGCGCGACATCGCTCCGCGAGTATTTTCGCGCATTTTTCTTCGGTGTCGCCCGGATTTTCACCGCCCGCCTCGATCAACGCGGCTGTGAGAGAAACGATCTCGTTCTCATCGACGGCGTCGAGCAGAGACTGCTGGGCACTCGGAACGGTCATCGCGTGGGGTCGGAGGCGAGCAGATGCTTCGATTTTTCCACCGCGACGGCCAACCGCCTGATGCCTTCCTCGATGCGCTCGGGTGTCGACGAGGCGAAGCACAGCCGTAGCGAATCGTGAAACTTGCCGCCCACCGACAACGCCGGTCCTGGAATGTAGGCAACACCCTCGGCCAGTGCGGTTTCGAACAGATCCTGCGTCGAGAAATCGTGGTCGTTTCCACGCAATGTCGCCCACAGGAAGAAGCCCCCGTCGGGATCCGTGGTGGACATCGCGTCACCGAAGTGTGTCGCAATGCTGTTCTGCATCGCCATCTTTCGCGGTAGGTACACCGCAGCCAGCGACCGCAGGTGCTCCTCGAGCAGCCCGCGCCGGATGTACTCGGCCACCATCCTCTGGGCCGGAAGATTCGTACAGGTGTCCATCGCCTGCTTGGCGTTGACGATCAACCGACGCGCTTCGGGGGCCGCGTCCACCCACCCCACGCGCAGACCGGGAGCGATCATCTTCGAGAAGGTCCGCACCGAGAAGATCAGCGGATCGTTCGGACTCAGCGCCCCGAAACTCGGAATCGGGTCCCCCGAGAAACGCAGCAGGCCATAAGGATCGTCGTCGAGAATCACCGAACCCCATCGGTGTGCCAACTCGATCAACAACAGTCGACGCTCGAGCGAGAGCGTGACCCCGGACGGATTCTGAAAGTTGGGAATCACGTAGATCATCTTCGGTAGACGCCCGGCTCGCTCGACGAGTTCGGGTAACGCCTCGACGATCAGACCGTCACTGTCCATCGGTGCCTCGAGAATGTCGCCGCCGTAGCTCAACACGGTGGCAGTTCCGTTGGTGTACGTGGGACTTTCGACGATGACCAGATCACCGGGATCGACGAACAGCTTGCAGGCGATGTCGAGACCCTGCATGCCGCCCGAGGTGATGACGACCCGATCCTCGGACGTGGGTTCGCCGACGGACTCGAGATACGCCAACAACGCGTCGAGCAGACCCGGATCACCCTCGGTGGCACCGTAATCGAAGGCGTCCGCTGTGAGGACACTGCCGGCGATCTCGGTGAACGCGGCAGCCGGAACCGTCTCGGCTGCAGGAGATCCCATCGCGAACCTGACGATGTCGTGTTTCTGGGCAGCGAGAAGCGATGTCGACGAGTCGATCACCGATCCCACCAGTTGGTCGGTGCGCAGGGCCCAGGGAATGGCAGGAGTGGAGCCCGCGGAACGACCCTTCTGGGCGGGAGTGGAGCCCGCGGAACGACTCGGGGTGGCAGGAGTGGAGCCTGCGGAACGACCCTTCTGGGCAGGAGTGGAGCCTGCGGCGGAGGTGGTCATGTCTCACTCCTTCGTCAGTAGTTCTCGGGGGTATGCGGTGAATGTTTCGACGCCGGTGTCGGTGACTCGGACTGCTTCGGACACCTCGTATCCGTAGTCGTCCATCCACATTCCGCCGATGATGTGAAAGGTCATGTTCTCGGCCAGGACGGTCTCGTCGTCGGTGCGTAGGCTCACCGTGCGCTCGCCCCAGTCGGGGGCGTACGCGACGCCGATCGAGTAGCCGATGCGCGAGGGTTTGTGGAGGCCATGCTTGGCCAGGCTGGTGTTCCATACCTGAGCCAGCTCGGTTGCGGTGACCCCGGGGCGGACCGTTGCCAGTACCTCGTTCAGCGCTTCACCGGTGGATTCCGCGAGGTATTTCAGACGCGGACTCGGCTTGCCGAGCACGATCGTGCGGGCCATCGGAACGTGGTACCGCCGGAACACGCCGGCCAGTTCGACGACGGTGGTCTCGCCGCGTACGAACCGTTGATCCGACCACGTCAGGTGCGGAGTGTCCGCTCCTGCCCCGGTCGGCAGCATCGGCACGATGGCAGGGTGATCGCCGCCGAAGTCGGCAGTGCCGCGTACCTGTGCGTTCATGATGGCGGCAGCGGCATCGCACTGCCGTTCCCCTACCGAAATTGCTTGGTGCGCAGCAGACATCGCGGCCTCGCACACCGTCGCCGCACCGCGCATCAACGCGATCTCGGCCGGCGACTTGACCACGCGGATCCAATTGACCAACTCGTACGAGTCGGTGAATCGGTACTCGGGTAGCGATTTGACCAGCGCTTCGAAGGCTTTGGGGCTGAAGTAGTACGAGTCCATCTCCAGTCCCACTTGACCGTGCTCGAAGTTGTTGACCAACCCCAACTCTCGTAGCTTGGCGGCTACCCAGACGAACGGGTGGGTGTCTCTGCGCTGAACGAACGTCTCCGGGTATCCGAAGGTGTGGTCCTGCGGCAACCACGACGTACGGAACGCACCGTTGGCATCCATCTCGCGAGCGAAGAAGTACAGCTCGCCGTCCAGCGGCACGTACAGCATCTGCGGGGTATAGAACGAGAGTGCGTTGTAGCCCAGCAGATAGTAGAGATTCGCGGGGTCGGTGACGATCAGCGCAGTCAGGTTCTGCGACGCCATGCGCTGACGGACGGCTGCGAGCCGGTCGGCGTATTCCTCGTCGGTGAACGTGATGGGCGTGCTGTTCGGTACGTCCGGGTAGCGAGCCAGGCCGGGAGCAGCCCGTCCTGGAGTCTGCGCGGGTCCGATTGCGGTGACGTAGGCATCGTCGGATGAGGCGTTCACGGGCACCCCCTTCGGGAGGTCTTTTAGTAGATTGTTGACAATCAGGCTATCCGCAGGTGCCGGTGGGGAGCAAGGGCTGCCGTGTTAAAGCTGTGTTGCGCCCGAAGGCTCTACCCGGGTGTGGCGAGTACGGATTGCTCGGCCTGCTCGTCGACCATGGCTCGCGTCAGATCGTGCACGGCGGTGTCCATGTGTTCGTGGACGCCATTCTCGAGCGCATCCCAATCCGATCCCAGCAGCAGATCGACGATCAGCTGATGTTCCTCGACCAGGGCTTCGGGACGGTAGTAAGCAGTTTCGAGATTTGCCATGCAAATGCGTGCCTCGGCCGCCAGCGTGGCGTACATACGAGACATCCGACTGTTTCTCGTGGCCGCTACCAGGGCAGTGTGAAAGGCAAGGTCGCGTTCGGCGAGGCCACGCCAATCCGCCCGATCGATGAAAGGCTGCATCTGCATCACGATGGCCGAGAGTTCGTCTGCGGTCTTGATCAGCTGGGCACGATCTCCATGTACCAGAGTCCATGCCGCACCGACCTCGATCGCTGCACGCGACTGGTAGATCTCGGCGACGTCGCCGCTGCTGAGCTCGACGACGAACACACCGCGGTTGCGGTAGCTGACGAGCAGTCCCTCCTGATTCAGACGCTGCAACGCCTCTCGCACGGGGCCACGTGAAATCTCCAGCTCCGCCGCGACATTCGCCTCGTTGATCTGTTCTCCGGGCGCGTAGGACCCGTCGATGATGCGATCGCGAATCTGATCCGCGATCACCATCGACGTGTTGCGTGCGTCGATCGGTGTCAGGCGTCTCGAACCGGGCATGATCAGAACCTTCCTCAGCTGCGGGGAATCGCGAAGTATTTGTACTCCAGAAACTCGTCTATTCCGACTTTCCCGCCCTCGCGGCCGAGTCCCGATTGTTTGACACCACCGAACGGGGCTGCCGGATTCGACACCAACCCGGTGTTGAGCCCCACCATGCCCACCTCTAGGCGCTCCCCCATTCGCAGAGCCCGATCGATGTCCTGGGTGAACACGTATCCGACCAGTCCCCATTCGGTGTCGTTGGCCAGCGCGACGACCTCGTCCTCGGTGTCGAAGGGAACGATGGCGGCCACCGGTCCGAATATTTCCTGGGACATCAGATCCGATTCGGTATCGACATCGGTCAGGACGGTCGGTGGGTAGAAGTAGCCCGGCCCGTCCGGGGCCGCACCACCGACGACGGCGCGGGCACCGCGCGCGAGAGCATCGTCGACCAGAGCCTGGACCTTGCCCCGGCCTGCGTCGTCGATCAGCGGCCCCACCTCGGTCCCGTGAGAAGCGCCCGCGCCCACCCTCAGCGCGCCCATTCGGTCGGCCAAAGCATCCGAAAAGCGTTGTGCCACACTGCGGTGAACGAAGAACCGGTTCGCTGCGGTACATGCTTCGCCCATGTTGCGCATCTTGGCAACCATGGCTCCGTCGACGGCGCGGTCGAGATCTGCATCGTCCATGACCACGAAGGGTGCATTCCCGCCCAGCTCCATCGACGTCCGCATCACCGTCGCCGCCGCTTGTTCGAGCAGAATCTTGCCCACTGCCGTGGATCCTGTGAAGCTGATCTTGCGGGCAGCGCCGCTGCTCATCCACGACCCCACGACACCCGACGCATCGGTGGTCGGCACGATGTTGACGACGCCCGCAGGCACCCCCGCCTCGTGGAGAATCTGCACCAGCGCAAGTGCCGTCAGCGGCGTCTGCTCGGCGGGCTTGAACACGACGGTGCAGCCTGCCGCAAGGGCAGGCCCGATCTTGCGAGTTCCCATGGCCAGCGGGAAGTTCCACGGCGTGACGAGAATGCAGGGCCCGACCGGCGCGCGGGTGACCACGATGCGGTTCTTCCCGTCTCCGGTCAGGGTGTGATCACCCGAAATGCGTACCGCTTCCTCGGAGAACCAGCGAAAGAACTCGGCTCCGTACGCCACCTCGCCGCGCGCGTCGGCGAGCGGTTTACCCATCTCGGCGGTGATGATCGCAGCGAGCTCCTCCGAGCGGGCCATGATCATCTCGTATGCCGTCCGCAGTATGTCGCTTCGCACTCGCGGTGCGGTGGCCGCCCACTCCGCCGCGGAGTCGACGGCTGCAGCGAGCGCTTTCTCTGCGTCCGCGATACCGCCGTCCGCAACCGTGGCGATGACCTCGCCTGTGGCCGGGTCCACGACATCGAATCGGGCGTCCGATACCGACGGCACCCACTCACCACCGATGAAACAGTCTGTGGGAGAGGTGATGCGCGGACGCGTGAGGCTGGTGGTCGAGCTGGCGGTCATGGCCGCGGTCCTTTCGTCGAACGTGGATCGAGTATCTGTGCCAGGTGTACGGATGCATCGTCGCCCGAGTCACCGGTCAGTTGGCGCACCTGCATGTGACAGCTGAATCCGTCGGTCAGAACAGGAGTGTCGGGTTCGGTGGCCCGCAACGCGGGCGCGAGAGCCTGCTCGGCGACATCCATGCTGAGCTCGTAATGCCGACTCTCGAAACCGAAATTACCTGCTACACCGCAACATCCGGTGGCCTCACGTACCGACTCGATGCCCACGGCGGCGAGGGCTCGGCGCTGCGTTGCATCGCCGAAGACGGCGTACTCGTGGCAGTGAGTCTGCACCGTGACCGCAGCCGGCATGTCGCCCGAGGGCTGCCAGCCCGCGCTTGCCTGATCGATCACCGCTCCCGCGAAGCTCTGGACGCGTGCCGCGACCCTCCTCGCCGCGTCCGTGGGGACCAGTTCGGGCATGTCCTTACGGAACGCGGCCGCACAGCTCGGTTCGGTCACGACGATCGGCCTGTCGGTACCGTCGTCCAGCGCCGCAACGGCTTTCGTCAGCTGCTTGCGAGCGGACTTCAGCTGACCCGTCGAAATCCACGTCAAACCGCAACACACATCCGTTCGGCATTCGGTGGTGCGTCCGGAGTCTTCGAGAACGCGTTGTGCCGCACCCGCGACCTCGGGGCGAAAACCTTGTGTGAACGTGTCGACGACGAGCACCACATCGGCGTCGCGGCCACCGCCGACTCGGACGGCATCGGCCAGTTCCTTCGACGACGCGAACCGAGGCAATGCGCGTTCGGTGGTCAGCCCACCCAGACGTGCCGCCACTGCCGACACCCGGGGTGTCAGCAGACGATTGAGCAGCGGTGCCGTTCGCTTCGTCACCGCGAGCCATCGAGGCAACCACCCGAGCGAGTAGTGCGACAGCGGCCGCAGCCGCCTCGCGTAGTGATGGTCGAGGAACTCCGATTTGTACGTGGCCATGTCGACGCCGACGGGACAGTCCGAGGAGCAGGCCTTGCACGACAGGCAGAGATCGAGCGACTCCGCAACGTCCTTCGATGCCCATCCGTCGGCCACCGTCGGAGAACTGCGCACCATCTCCTGCAGCACCCGCGCCCGGCCCCGCGTCGAATCCTTCTCGTCACCCGTCGCACGGTAGCTCGGGCACATGACGCCACCGGTTGTCGTTCGACATTTCCCCACGCCCACACAGGATTGGGTGGCATGGACGAACGGGTCCAGATCGGGTCGCGACCCTATCTGGTGCAGATCGAAGCTGGTCTTCCACTCCCGGGCCGGGATGCCTTGAAGCATCAGGTTGTCCATCAGGGGTTCGGGGTCGGTGATGGATCCGGGGTTCAGGATTCCCGCGGGGTCCCAGATGCGCTTGAACCGGGAGAAGGCGTCGAGCATGCGAGGGGAATACATGACCGGCAACAGCTCCGAGCGTGCGCGGCCGTCACCGTGCTCGCCCGAAAGACTGCCGCCGTGCTTGACGACGACGCGTGCGGCAGCGCGCAGGAAGTCGTACATCACTCGTCGTCCGGCGTCGGTGCGTTGGTCGAAGGTGATCCGTACGTGCATGCAGCCGGCACCGAAGTGGCCGTACATCACTCCGGTCAGATTGTGTTCGGCCAGTAGCGAATTCAGGTCCGCGAGATACGCCGACAGGTTTTCCGGTGCCACGGCGGCGTCTTCCCAACCGCCCCAGGACTCGACTCCACTCGCCAGGCGCGTCGCCAAACCGGCACCGTCCTCGCGCACCCGCCACAACGCTGCGCGATCGGCCGCATCGGTCACGATACGACCCTCTTTGACGCGCCCGAGCCGACCGAGAGCCTCGAGCAACCGAGATGCCTTGTCCTGCACCTCTGTCGCGTCGGCCCCGTCGAGGTCGACGTACAACCAGGCATTTCCTGCAGGGAGCCCTCGTACCGAGTCCGGTCCGCGGCGATACTCCATCGTGCCGGCGATGTTGTCGTCGATTCCTTCGACGGCGGCGGGTGAGAACTCGAGAATGGTCGTCACGTCCGCCGCGGCGGCCACCACGTCGTCGTATCCGAGACACAGCAGCAGTGCGGCTGGGGGTACGGGCACGACGGCGACGGTCACCGACACGATCACCGCGCAGGCACCTTCGCTTCCGACGAGGGCCCGGGCAACGTCGAAACCGTTCTCCGGCAACAGATGCGAGAGGTGGAATCCCGATACCTGACGCGGGATGCGACCCAACTCGACCCGCAGGAGGGCCAAGTTGTCGGACACCAGCGAGCGCAGCTCGTTCGAGATACGTTCGGCTGCAGCGACAGCCGCCGAGTCCTGGGTTCGCAGCGCCTGCACACCGGTGCGGGTGACTCGCAGCAGGTATCCGTCGGCGGTCACCACGTCCATGGCCACCGTGTGATCGGCGGTGCGTCCGTACCGCACGGAGTGGTTACCGCACGCGTCGTTGCCGACGGCTCCGCCCACTGTCGCGCGGGTCTTGCTGGACGGATCGGGCGCGAAGGTGAACGCACCGTCGGTCCGCGTCACCAGCTGACGTTGCAAGTCCGAGATGACGATTCCGGGCTCGACGACGGCAGTCCTGGACTCGGTGTCGACCGAGAGCACCCGGTTCATGTGGCGCGAGAAGTCGAGGACGATCCCACGGCCGATTGCGTTGCCCGCCATGGAGGTACCGCCGCCACGCCCGATGACGACAACGTCGGCGGCGGCACACAGCGACACGACCGTAGCCACTTCGTCGGCGCTGCGCGGAAAGACGACAGCGGCCGGCGGGACTCGGTAGTTCGACGCGTCGTAGGAGTATTCGGCCAACCGTCGGGACGAATCGTCGACGTCGATGCCCAGTCTTCGCACTCGCTGTACGAGTGCGGGCACCTCGGAACGAACTGGGGCTGCTGTCACAGCACGTTCTTCAATGTCCGCGACAACGCGTCGAGTCCGAACGTCATCTCGTCGTCGCTCACGATCAGTGCGGGGATGATACGAACCACGTTGCCGAGCGCACCGCAGGTGAGCAACAGCAGCCCTTCGTCGATGGCACCCTGTTGCACCCGCAGAGCAGCGGCGGCGTCGGGATTGCCCGAGCTGTCGACGAATTCGAGCGCCTGCATCAATCCGAGTCCCCGAGCATCACCGATGGCCGGGTGCTGTTCCTTCAGCGCGAGAAGGCCGTCGAGGAGAACTCGGCCCTGCGCTGCCGCGTTGTCGACCAGCCCTTCCTCGCGCACGACGTCGAGGGTAGCGACTCCCGCCGCAGCAGCGACGGCGTTGCCGCCGTAGGTTCCGCCTTGCGACCCCGGCCATGCCTTGCCCATCAGCTCTGCCGATGCGGCGATCGCCGAAATCGGGAACCCGCTGGCGAGTCCTTTTGCGGTGATGAGGATGTCGGGGGTGATCGACGAGTGCTGATGGCCCCAGAACGTTCCGGTGCGTCCGACTCCGGCCTGCACCTCGTCGACTATCAGGACGATGCCGTGGGTGTCGGCGCGTTCGCGCAAGCCCTCGAGGAATGCAGGGGGTGTGGGGAGGTATCCGCCGTCGCCCAGCACCGGCTCGATGATGAACGCAGCCGTATCGGCGGGGCTGGACATCGTCATCAACAGGTAATCGAGTTCCTTCAGCGCGAAGGCGACTGCGGTGTCCATGTCCCATCCGTACCGAAATGCATACGGAAACGGTGCGATGTGCACCCCACCCATGATCGGCGAGAATCCCGATCGGAACTTGGTTCCCGCCGTGGTGAGCGATGCAGCCGCCACCGTTCGCCCGTGGAAGCCGCCGTGGAATGCAACGATGTTCGGTCGACCGGTTGCCATGCGCGCCAATCGGATCGACGCCTCGACTGCCTCGGATCCCGAGTTCGCGTAGAACACACTGTCCAACCCGGCAGGCAACACTTCTCCGAGCTTGTCCGTCAGCGCGAGCAGAGGCTGATGCATGACGGTCGTGTATTGGGCGTGGATGATCTTGCCCACCTGTTCGCGAGCTGCCTCGACCACGCGGGGATGGCAGTGACCGGTGCTGGTGACGCCGATCCCGGTCGTGAAGTCGAGGTACTTGCGCCCGTCGGTCCCGATGATCCAGCTGCCCTTTCCGTGGTCGACGACGATCGGGGTCGCCTGCTTGAGTGCGGGGCTGAGGTGGGTGCGAGTCGACGCTGTCATGGGTGCCATCGTCACCCACCGATTACGGATTGTCAACAATCTGCAATTACGAATTCGGGGCCGGATCACGCCGTTCGGTCGAGCCCAGGGCGATAGGGTTCGGTCGTGTCCGCATCGAACCCTCGCTCGAACAGCCCACGCATCGTCGTACTGGGCAGCATCAACATGGACCTGATCACTCGGACCCCCGCCCTGCCGGAACCGGGCGAAACCGTGTTGGGGACCTCGTTCGACACCGCTCCCGGCGGCAAAGGTGCCAACCAGGCGATCGCGGCGTCGAAATCGGGAGCTCGCGTGAGCTTCGTCGGGGCGGTCGGGGACGACGAATTCGGGCCGACACTGCGGCACACACTCACCAGCGCAGGCGTCGACGACCGTGCTCTGCGAACCGCAGCAGGAGCGTCCGGTATCGCCGCCATCACCGTCGACGACCGAGCCGAGAACAGCATCGTGGTCGTCGCCGGAGCCAACGGCGGTGTACACGAGCTCACCGACGACGACCTGGCAATCATCGACGAGGCCGATATCCTGCTGTGCCAGTTGGAGATTCCTCTCGAGACCGTGCTCGCGGCGTTCGAGTACGCGCACTCCCACGACATCGTGACGATGCTCAACCCGTCCCCCGTCCGGGATCTGCCCGACGCTCTGGTTGCCGCCACCGACGTCCTGGTGGTCAACGAGGCCGAGGAAGCGCGCATCGGGAGCCGAGCGGACGACATAGAACATGTGGTCACCACGCTGGGCGCACGAGGCGCGAGATACCGCGGCTCGGAATCGTTCGATGTACCGGCGCCGAAGGTCGAGGCGGTCGACACCACCGGAGCGGGCGACGCTTTCGCCGGGGCACTCGCGGCGTCCTGGTCGAGCGGTCCCCGCGCTGCAGTCGAATGGGCCGTCGCCGCAGGTGCTTTCGCTGCGACGGGAGCCGGCGCGAGCGCGTCCTCGGGAACGACGTCCCAGATCCAATCCCTCCGCAGTTCGGACGCGCGATGAGTGCGTACGACCCGACCGAGCTCCGCCTGCTGCGCCGCGCACGCGATCGAATGGATCGCGATTTCGCGCAACCGCTCGACGTCCCGTCACTCGCCAGAACCGCGCTGATGTCCACTGCACATTTCAGTCGCCGGTTTCGGGAGGCCTACGGCGAGACGCCGTACGCGCATCTGATGACACGACGAATCGAGCGCGCCAAAGCACTGCTGCGGCGCGGAGACGTCACGGTCACCGAGGCGTGCTTCGCCGTCGGCTGTACCAGCCTCGGGTCGTTCAGCTCGAGATTCACCGAGATCGTGGGCGAGACACCGAGCGCCTACCGCGCCCGCGATCATCGTGGCAGCCACGCCGTACCCAGCTGCACCGCGATGGTTCTCGGACGCCCGATGCGAGGGCCCACATCCCCGACGGCGGCGGTGACCGAGCCGAGCAGAATCGAAGAAGCATCTGCGGCCGGGGCGTCCTAGCCTTCATCCATGACACTTTCACTGAGCCACGTTCACGTCTACACCGACGACCCCGATGCCTCGGTTGCGTTCTACCGAGACGCTCTCGGACTCGAGGTCAAGAGCGAGGTGGCCAACGACGGCTACCGCTGGATCACGCTGTCCACCAGCGAACAACCCGAGATCGAGGTCGTGTTGTCGCAGCCGCACGCGGGCCGTTCTCGGGAACTGGGCGATCAGCTCGCCGCGCTGCTGGCCAAGGGCGAGTTGCCGGGACTGCTGTTCCGCGCCGACGACCTCGACGCCGCGTTCGAGCGGATCCGCGCGGCGGGTACGGGCGAGATACTGCAGGAGCCGACGAGTCAGCCCTGGGGTGCCCGCGATGCCGCGTTCCGTGATCCGGCCGGAAACATGGTGCGCGTCAGCCAAGCCTGAAGTGTGGCGCCCGCCTCGACTACAGAGCCGAGGCGAGCGCCAGACCGCCGCCGCACGCGAGTACGGACGCCACCAGCGTGCCGATCGCGTTGACGGCGGCGTCGACCCGGCGGCCCTGCTGCAGTAACCGCACGGTGTCCACGGTCGAGGTACTGAAGGTGGTGTAGCCCCCACAGAACCCGGTTCCGAGAACTGCCTGCGCATCGGTGGAGCCGGCGCGCAGCATCACCCAGCCGGCCAGCAACCCGAGCAGGAACGAGCCCGAGATGTTGATGCCGACGGTTGCCCACGGGAAGCTCGTGCGCGAGCTCAGCCGTGACTTCACCTCCGCATCGACGAAGAATCGCGCGACCGACCCGAGCGCGCCGGCCAGGATCACCAGGGCCGCGATCATCGGATCACTCTGTTGGCGAACATGATTCCGGCTCCGGCCGCCACAACTCCCAACACCACACTGACGACGGCATATGCCGACGCCAGTCCGGTGAACCCGCCCCGGACACCCTCGACCGCTTCGAGGGCGAAGGTGCTGTACGTGGTGAACGCGCCACAGAACCCCGAACCGCCGAGCAACCGGAGCCGACGCCGTCCACCCGTATCGGGACCACTGCGCAGCAGCGACTCGAGCAGCAACCCCAGCACGAAAGCACCGACGATGTTGATTCCGAAGGTGGCGAGAGGCCACTGCGACGTCGTGTGCGGGAGACGTTCCTCGATCGCATAGCGAGCAGCAGTGCCTGCCGCGCCGCCGACGAACACCGTCGCCAAGGCCGCGAGGTTGCGGTGCGATGCCGGGTCGCTCACCGCCGGCTCTGCTCTCTGTCGTACCGATGCTGCACGATGAACAGTATGACGACAGCGACGCACGCGACCGTAGGCAACTTGCGCGAAGACGCCGAAAGGCTGCTGCGTGAGCTCGCCGGCCCCGAAGCGGTGTTGCGCGAGGACCAGTGGACGGCAATAGAGGCGCTGGTCGTGCACCGTCGGCGTGCGTTGGTGGTCCAGCGGACCGGTTGGGGTAAGTCGGCTGTCTACTTCATCGCCGCGAAACTACTGCGCGCCCAGGGTCTGGGACCGACGGTCATCGTGTCGCCACTGCTGGCGTTGATGCGAAACCAGGTCGCCTCTGCGCAGCGCGCCGGGGTGCGGGCGGCGACCATCAACTCGGGCAACATGACCGAGTGGGACGAGATCCATCAACAGGTGAACTCGGGCGAGCTCGACGTGCTGTTGGTCAGCCCCGAGCGCCTGAACAATCCCGACTTCCGCGACCAGGTGCTGCCGTCGTTGGCCGGTGACGCCGGCCTGGTCGTGGTCGACGAGGCCCACTGTGTCTCCGATTGGGGACATGATTTCCGGCCCGACTACCGGCGGATCCGCACCCTCATCGCCGAACTGCGCGACGGCATACCCGTGCTGGCCACCACGGCGACCGCGAACGACCGGGTGGTCGACGACGTCGCCGCCCAACTCGGGGTCGGCGGCGGAGACACCCTGGTCCTACGCGGCGGACTCGCACGAGACTCACTACGGATGTCGGTGGTGCGGATCGAGAACGCCACCGAGCGCGCAGCGTGGCTCGGCGATCACCTGAAGACCCTGCCGGGCTCGGGAATCATCTACACGCTGACGGTCTCGGCCGCCAAGGATCTCGCCGCGCTGCTCACCGACCAGGGCCACGTCGTGGCGTCGTACACCGGTCAGACCGACCCCACCGAACGCGAATCACTCGAAGCCGACCTACTCGCAAACCGGGTCAAGGCGCTCGTCGCGACCTCCGCACTCGGCATGGGGTTCGACAAACCCGACCTCGGCTTCGTCGTGCACATGGGGGCACCGTCCTCGCCGATCTCCTACTACCAGCAGGTCGGTCGCGCCGGCCGCGCCACCGAACGCGCCGACGTCGTGCTCCTCCCCGGCCACGAGGACCGGCAGATCTGGAGTTATTTCGCCTCCGTCGCATTCCCGCGGGAACATCTCGTGCGACAGGTCATCGAGGCACTCGATACCGACAAGGCTCAGTCGACCCAAGCTCTCGAGCCACTGGTCGAGCTCAATCGCAGCAGGCTCGAGATGGTGCTCAAGGTCCTGGACGTCGACGGTGCCGTCAGACGCGTCCGTGGCGGTTGGATGGCCACCGGTGAGTCGTGGACGTACGACGCGAGCCGCTACGAACGCCTCGAGCAAGCCAGGGACCGTGAGCAGCAGGCGATGCTCGACTACCAGAGCACCGATGGGTGCCGGATGGAATTTCTTCGTCGGCAGCTCGACGACCCCGATCTCGGCGCACCCGGCACCGAGTCCGACCGTTGCGGCCGATGCGACAACTGCACGGGCGAGCATCTCTCGTCCGCGGTCGATGCCACGTCGGTCGACTCTGCGAGGGCCCGGCTCGATCGCCCCGGACTCGATCTCCAGCCCCGAAAGCAGTGGCCCAGTGGGATGAAAAAGCTCGGTGTATCGCTCTCGGGCAAGATCGGCAACCCGCACCGACCGGGTCGCGTTCTCGGCCGCCTCACCGACCTCGGGTGGGGTGGACGCTTGCGAGCCCTGCTGGATGCACCCGACGCTCCCGTCACCGAAGCGCTGGAGAAGGCCTGCATCTCGGTGCTGGCCAACTGGGACTGGGCCGACCGCCCGACCGCCGTGCTGGCCCTGGACTCCCCCACCCACCCGCTGCTGGTGCGCTCGGTAGCCGAGCGCCTGGCAACCGTCGGGAAGCTGGAGAACCTGGGAGTGATGCAGGTCAGACCGGGACATCCTCCGGTATCGGCCGCAAATTCGGCCTTCCGAGTTGCCGGCCTGGTGGACTCGTGGGAGGTTCCGGACGTATCGTCCGTAGACGGGCCGATTCTGCTCGTCGATCTGCTCACCGACACCGGTTGGACGTTCACGTGTGCGACCGCTGCACTGCAGGCTGCGGGAGCGGATGCGATCCTCCCCTTCGCATTGGCAACGCCCAAATAGGGCGCATTGGCATCGCCGAACCAGGGCCTTCTCGGAATGCGAGTTTGAAAACGCGCCAGATGGGTACCGCCAGCCGATCCCGAAATATGTGAGCACCATCACAATCGGCGGTTAACCAGGCAAAGCATGTTCGATTCGGGCGTCGATTCTCCGACGCACTCGATATGCTCCCGCCTCCTTGTTACGGTCGTATTTCCTATGAAGCCTGCATTGCTGAGAGGTACCCCGCTCACTGCGCCGGACGCAGTGAAGTTTCGTAAGCCACAGATCTCCGACGGAGTCCGGCTCTGGGAGATCGCAAGAGATTCACGAGTTCTGGATCTGAACTCCAGCTACTCGTACGTGTTGTGGTGCCGAGATTTCGCGGCCACCACCGTCGTGTCCGACATCGACGGCCGCGCAGTCGGTTTCGTCACCGGATACATCCGCCAGGACGCCCCTCGAACGCTGTTCGTGTGGCAGGTCGCCGTGGATGCGGACCAGCGCGGCAAGGGACTTGCCGGTCGCATGCTCATGGAGCTGCTCGACCGCCTCGAGCCACAGGGCATCACGCACCTCGAAACCACGATCAGCCCGGACAACGAAGCGTCCATCGCAACCTTCACCAGCCTCGCACGCAAGCGAGGTACCGACATCGTCAAGTCGGATTTGTTCGCGCCCAACGATTTCCCTGATAGCCACGAAGCAGAAGAGCTCTACACCGTAGGCCCGGACGCATCGCGGAATTACGAAAGGAACAAGCAGAACATGACCGAAAAGAACACAGTGACAACAGAGAAGCCCGACGTATTCGAGACCGTCGAGTCCGGCGTGCGTAGCTACAGTCGCCAGTGGCCCGCCGTATTCACCACAGCGAAGAACTCGGTCATCACCGACGAGAACGGCAACGACTACCTCGATTTCTTCGGTGGCGCAGGCGCACTCAACTACGGCCACAACAACGACATGATCAAGAGCGCGTTGGTGGACTACATCACCAGCGATGGCATCACGCACGGACTCGACATGTCCACCGTCGCCAAGCGTGAGTTCCTCGAGTCGTTCAAGAAGAACATCCTCGACCCCCGCGGCTTGGACTACAAGGTTCAGTTCCCCGGTCCGACGGGCACCAACACCGTCGAGGCAGCGCTCAAGCTCGCTCGCAAGGTCACCGGGCGCGAGGCGATCATCAACTTCACCAACGCATTCCACGGCATGACACTCGGCGCGTTGTCGGTCACCGGCAACTCGATGAAGCGAGCTGGCGCCGGAATTCCATTGGTGCACACCACTCCGATGCCGTACGACAACTACTTCGGCGGCGTCACCGAGGACTTCCAGTGGTTCGAGCGCGTTCTCGACGACTCGGGCAGTGGATTCAACCGACCGGCCGCGGTGATCGTAGAGACCATTCAGGGCGAGGGCGGAATCAACGTCGCACGACCGGAGTGGTTGCGCGCGTTGGCCGAACTGTGCTCGCGACGCGAAATTCTGCTGATCGTCGACGACGTGCAGATGGGCTGCGGCCGCACCGGCCAGTTCTTCTCGTTCGAGGAAGCCGGCATCACCCCGGACATCGTCACCCTGTCGAAGTCCATCGGCGGCTACGGCATGCCGCTGGCGCTGACACTGTTCAAGCCCGAGCTGGACGTCTGGGCACCGGGTGAGCACAACGGCACCTTCCGCGGCTTCAACCCGTCGTTCGTCACGGCAAAGGCAGCCATCGACCACTACTGGTCCGACGACAAGTTCGAGAAGGAAACCCTCGCCAAGGGCGAGCACATCCAGGATCGGTTCATGAAGTTGTGCGCCAAGTTCGACGGCATCTCGACTCGCGGTCGCGGCATGGTCCAGGCTCTGGTGTTCGACGACGCGGAGTTGGCCGGCAAGGTGTCTCAGCTGTGCTACGACGAGCGTCTGCTCGTCGAGACCGCGGGCCCCAAGGACGAGGTCGTCAAGCTTCTTCCCCCGTTGACCACGACGATCGACGAGCTCGACCGCGGCCTGGACATCATCGAAAGTGCAGTGGCGAAAGTTCTGTCCTAGCAGCGTCCAGCACACACCGACATCGAAGGAGACATCGCATGATCGTTCGCACCACCGAAGAAATCACCGGAACCGACCGCGACATCTCGAGCGAGGACGGCAACTGGCGCAGCAAGAGAATCATTCTGGGCGGTGACAAGGTCGGCTTCTCGTTCCACGAGACCACCATCCAGCCCGGAACGGTGAACAACTTCCACTACGCGAACCACGTCGAAGCGGTGTGGCTCATCGAGGGTGAAGGAACGCTGACCGATCGCGAGACCGGACAGACGTACGAGCTCGGACCGGGGTCGATGTACCTGCTCAACGGGCACGAGCGTCACACCGTGGAGCCGCGCACGACAATGCGCATGCTGTGTGTGTTCAACCCGCCGGTCGTCGGCAACGAGACGCACGACGAAAACGGCGTGTACCCCCTCGTCGAGGTACCTGCGTAACGCATTTCGTCACAACACCGGGCCCGCACCGACGCATCGTCGGTGCGGGCCCGGTGTCGTCGTTGTCGGTCGATGCGTGACACGACTCTTCGCTATCCTGGACGAGGTGAATGCTCCGACCGCGCCCGCGGAAACGTATCGGCAATTGCTCTCGATGCTGGACGGAAGAACTGTTGCAGTGCTCACCGGTGCCGGCATGTCGACCGACTCCGGAATTCCGGACTATCGGGGTCCGAAGTCACCACCGCGCAATCCGATGACTTTTCAGCAGTTCATCGGTGATGCCGAGTTCAGAAGGCACTACTGGGCGCGTAATCACGTGGGTTGGCGACACATGGACGCGGCAGTGCCCAACGACGGCCACCGAGCCCTGACCCGTCTCGAACGCGCAGGAGTCGTCACCGGCATCATCACCCAGAACGTCGATATGCTGCACACCAAGGCCGGCAGCCGCAACGTCATCGATCTCCACGGTGTCTACGCCCGCGTGCGCTGCCTGAACTGCGAGCGGTTGGTGTCGAGGTTCGAGTTGGCCAGACGCTTGGATCGAGCCAACCCCGGCTTCGTCGAATCCGTTGCTCCGGCCGAGGGCGTCGAGATCGCACCCGACGCCGACGCGATCATCTCGTCCACCGCGCATTTTCGGATGGTCGATTGCGAATCCTGTTCCGGCATACTCAAACCCGACATCGTCTATTTCGGCGAGAGTGTCCCCAAACCGCGCGTTGCCGAGGCCTTCGACCTCGTCGATCGCAGCGACGCGCTGCTGGTGCTGGGGTCCTCGCTGACCGTGATGTCGGGCCTGCGATTCGTCAGACACGCGTTCAAGACCGGCACGCCCGTTGTCATCGTCAATCGGGGTTCTACCCGTGGCGACGAATTCGCCTCTCTCACACTGCATACCGGCTGTTCGGAAACAGCGACAGCGCTGGCCGACGCGTCCGATCAGGCGCGGACGAGATCGTCCGCGTGAACCACCGGACGCTGTAGCTCCGCGGCCAACTCCCCCGTGGACCGCCCGAGCATTCCGGACAACTCCCCGGAGTCGTAGGCGACGACCCCACGGGCCACCAGTACACCGTCGGTATCGACGAGAGAGACGACGTCTCCGCCGTGAAAAGAACCGGACACGGCCGTGATCCCCGCAGACAACAACGACCTGCGCCGCTCGACGACTGCTCGCACGGCACCGGCATCGAGGTGTAGCTCACCTGCCGCATCGGCCGCATGCCGCACCCAGAACTTTCGTGCCGACAACCGCGTCGGGCGCGCCGCGAAGGCGGTGCCCACTACGGATGTCGTCAGAGCGTGAGCAGCATCGGATGCCGCGGCCAGCAGCACCGGAACCCCGGCGTCGGCCGCCAGGCGCGCAGCAGAGAGTTTGGAGGCCATACCGCCGGTACCGAGCGCTCCCCCGGACCCGGCGACGACGCCGTCCAGATCCTCCGGGCTGGTCACCTCGGGGATCAACGTGGCCGAGCCCTTACGCGGGTCACCGTCGTACAGCCCGTCCACATCCGAGAGCAGGAACAGCGCGTCGGCACCGACGAGGTGTGCCACGAGTGCCGCCAACCGATCGTTGTCACCGAACCGAATCTCGGCGGTGGCCACGGTGTCGTTCTCGTTGACGATCGCTACTGCGCCGAGCGACCGTAGCCGATCCAAGGTGCGCTGCGCATTACGGTGATTGGTTCGCCGCGCGATGTCCTCGGCGGTCAGCAACACCTGCCCGACCGTGCGGCCGTACCGGTGGAACGACGAACTCCAGGCGTGGACCAGAGCAAGCTGCCCTACGCTCGCCGCAGCCTGCTTCGTTGCGAGGTCACGCGGGCGTCTGGTGAGGCCGAGTGGTGCCATGCCTGCACCGATCGCGCCCGACGAGACGACGACCACGTCGGTGCCGCTACGCATCCGCGACTCGATGGCGTCGGCCAACAGGTCCAGTCGAGCCAGATCGAGACCGGCATCGAGGCTGGTGAGCGCCGAGGATCCGATCTTGACCACGATGCGCTTGGCGTCGGCGATCGTACGACGGGTATCGGTGAGAGCCTCTGCGGGCGAATCGGATTCACGCACCGACACCTCGTCTACTCCTGTTCGGTATCGAGCCCGCGGCGAACCTGACGGGCGTGCTTGCGCTCGGAGGCACCGATGCGCTCGACCTGATCGAGTCGAGCATCGGTGCCGCGACCGGTCATCGTGATCTCGACACCGGCCGGGGTCTGCGGTTCCCAATCGAAGGACACGTCGCCGATGGTGACCGACGCGCCCGGCTGAGCGCCCGCCTTGATCAGTGCATCCTCGACGCCGAGCCGCGCGAGGCGGTCCGCGAGGTAGCCGACAGCCTCGTCATTGGTGAACTGCGTCTGGCGCACCCACCGTTCCGGACGGGTACCGCGCACGATGAAGCCGTCCGGGATGTCCGGATCCTTGACGACCTTGAAGCTGTCGTCGTTTCGTGCGACGGGACGCAGCACCTGACGCCGCGGCTCCGGTGCCGGGTGCGCTGTGCGGTAATCCTCGACGAGCTTCGCCAACGCGAACGTCAGAGGCTTGAGACCGGCGCGCGTCACTGCGGAGATGGTGAACACCGGCCAGCCGCGAGACTCGAATTCCGCGGTGACCATTTCGGCGAGCTCGGCACCCTCGGGAATGTCTGCCTTGTTCAGTACGACGATGCGGGGCCGGTCGGCGAGATCACCGAGGCTGGCATCACCGGACAGGGCCGGCTTGTAGGCCGCCAGCTCCGCTTCGAGAGCGTCGACGTCGGAGATCGGGTCACGGCCCGGATCCAGTGTCGCGCAATCGACTACGTGTGCGAGCACAGCGCATCGCTCGAGGTGACGCAGAAAGTCCAGTCCGAGACCGCGGCCCTGACTCGCGCCGGGGATCAGTCCGGGGACGTCGGCGACGGTGAACGTGGTGTCTCCACTGGAGACGACACCGAGGTTGGGCACCAGTGTGGTGAACGGGTAGTCGGCGATCTTCGGCTTCGCTGCGGAAAGAACCGAAACCAACGAGGACTTACCGGCCGACGGGAATCCGACGAGGCCGACGTCGGCGACGGACTTGAGTTCGAGGACGAGTTCGCGTTCGATGCCCTCTTCGCCGAGCAGAGCGAAACCGGGCGCTCGACGAGCCTTGGACGCCAGTGCTGCGTTGCCGAGCCCGCCGCGCCCGCCGGGAGCGGCGTCGAAACGCGTTCCCTCACCGATCATGTCGGCGAGGACGTTGCCCTTCTTGTCGAGCACGACGGTGCCGTCGGGGACCTTGAGAATCAGGTCCTCTCCGTTGGCCCCTTCTCGGTTTCCGCCCATGCCCTGAGTTCCGTTGCCGGCCTTCGCATGACTGGAGAAGTGGAAGTCGAGCAATGTGTGGACGTTGCTGTCGACGACGAAGATGACTCCGCCACCCTGACCGCCGTTGCCGCCGTCCGGGCCGCCGAGAGGCTTGAACTTCTCGCGGTGAACCGAAGAGCAGCCGTTGCCACCTTTGCCGGCGCTGACGTGCAGCACCACGCGGTCGATGAATCGTGACATAGCTGTCTTCGATCCTTTCTGGAAGAAAAACGGGGTGAAAAAAGCGATAGGGGCGGACCGGTCTCGTGACCCTGGTCCGCCCCTATCGGGAGCTGTGAACGTGCGCGGTGGACGTCCGACCCGGGCAGTTGCCTGCCGTGCCGGTCATCGTGAGCGCGAGCTGCAGAAGGACTAGGCCTCTACAGTGACCGGAACGATGTTCACGGTCTTGCGTCCGCGCTTGGCACCGAATTCGACTGCGCCGGGAGCGAGTGCGAACAAGGTGTCGTCGCCGCCACGGCCGACGTTGACGCCGGGGTGGAAGTGCGTGCCGCGCTGGCGGACCAGGATCTCGCCTGCGCCGACGGTCTGGCCGCCGAAGCGCTTGACGCCGAGGCGCTGTGCGTTCGAGTCGCGACCGTTACGGGAGCTTGATGCACCCTTCTTATGTGCCATGTTGCATACCCTCCTCGGGGTGAATCAGCTGAAAAGAACTCGGGTCCGGTAAGACCTGGTTACTTGATGCCGGTGACCTTGAGGACAGTCAGCTTCTGCCTGTGTCCCTGACGCTTGTGGTATCCGGTCTTGTTCTTGAACTTGTGGATGCGGATCTTCGGGCCCTTGGTGTGCTCGACGATCTCACTGGCGACCGAGATCTTTGCCAGCTTGTCTGCATCTGTGGTCAGGTCGGATCCGTCTACGACGAGGACCGGAGCAAGCGAGACAGCAGTGCCGGGCGCTCCCTCGATCTTCTCGACCTTGACGAGGTCACCAACAGCGACCTTGTACTGCTTTCCGCCGGTCTTGACGATCGCGTACGTTGCCATCGGAGGGCTACCCCTTGCTTCTTCGAACTTGCTCGCGTTGCGCATGGCACCGCGACTGGTCTGGTAAAACGTGTTTGCTTGCTCCCATTCGGCCGATTCGGACCGAACTGCATCCGAACCACTCGAGAACTGTTTCCACTCGCAGGACCGCTAGGCACAACAAGACAGTGTCACCGGGAGCGACTTATCAAGGTTACGGCAGAGAGACGGCCAGGGTCAAACCGCCTCGACCCCTACACATCGATGTCCACCGGCGGGCCTGCCGGACGTGCCGCTGCCCGTCTCCTGCGCGGACGTGCGGTCGGCACGTCCACCTGCTCGACAGGCTGCTCCGCCGCCGCTGTCAGCGGTGCTGAATCGGCCACCGTGTCACCGCCGACCGAACCTGCGTCGGCACCATCGTCGGCGTCTGCCGTGGCCGAAACCACCATCAGCACACCGGCATCCGGCGCAGCACTGGTCGGCGCGGCGGCCTTCCGCGCCACCCGTCGACCCCGGCGTGGAGTGGCCACCACCGGCTCCGGCTGAGCGGGGGTGGCGTCGGAGGACTGCGTCGCCCCGGTATCTGCGGAACCGCCGTCGCCGGCGGATTCTGCAGCCGGCACCGGCTCGTGAGACTGCGCGCTGTCCACGGTTGCCTGCGCGACGTCCGCGTCCTCGTTCGCCGCTGCCGCGACAGCCACGTCCTCCGCCGAGACCACGGTGACCGACTCGTCCTTGTCACCGGCGGAGCCGGACGATGCCTGCGAGACCTCCGCGGGGCTGACATCGGCCACCACGTCGTCGTGATGCGCTGCCATCGCCAGAGCCACGGGGTGTGCCCGCTTGATCGACGGGTCGACCACCGGGTGGTCGGTCCCGTCCGTCGTGCCCGACTGTCCGTTGGGCGTCGACCGCTCGGTGTTGTCGGACCGATCGTTTCCGTCGGACTTGGCGTCCTTGCCGCGTCGACGCCTGCTGCCGTTGCCCGAACCGTTCGAGTCCGAACGTGACGAGCTCGGGCGTCCACCGTCGGAGTCCGGCTTGGCGTCAATGGGGAACGGATGCACGATGATTCCGCGACCCTGGCAGTGCTCGCACGTGGTGGAGAAGGCCTCGACCAATCCCGTGCCGAGCTTCTTGCGCGTCATCTGCACCAGACCGAGGGAGGTCACCTCCGACACCTGATGACGGGTCCGGTCACGGCCCAACGCCTCGGTCAGGCGGCGGAGCACCAGATCACGGTTCGATTCCAGCACCATGTCGATGAAGTCGACGACGATCATGCCGCCGATGTCGCGCAGACGCATCTGGCGGACGACTTCTTCGGCCGCCTCGATGTTGTTGCGGGTGACGGTCTCTTCCAGGTTGCCGCCGGAGCCGGTGAACTTTCCGGTGTTGACGTCGACGACCGTCATCGCCTCGGTGCGATCGATCACCAGCGTGCCGCCCGAGGGCAACCACACCTTGCGATCGAGGGCCTTGGCCAGCTGTTCGTCGATGCGGTGAGCTGCGAACACGTCCACGGAGCTGCCGTTGGCCTCGTAGCGCTGCAGGCGCTCCATCATGTCCGGAGCCACGGTCTCCACGTAGTTCGACGTGGTCGTCCACGCCTTGTCGCCCTCGATGACGAGCTTCGAGAAGTCCTCGTTGAAGAGGTCGCGGATGACCTTCACCAGCATGTCGGGCTCTTCGTACAGCGTCTGGGGCTGCACGCCCTTGCCTGTTTCGGCGTTCGCGGACCGCTCTTCGATGCTGGCCCACTGGGCCTGCAGCCGCGTCACGTCGCGCGCGAGTTCTTCCTCGCTGACGCCCTCGGCCGCGGTCCTGATGATGACGCCGGCCTCGGGGGGAACGATGTCGCGCAGAATTTCCTTGAGTCGCTTGCGCTCGGTGTCGGGCAGCTTGCGGCTGATGCCGGTGGAACTGCCACCGGGAACGTAGACGAGGAAGCGTCCGGCCAACGACAGCTGAGTCGTCAAGCGAGCGCCCTTGTGGCCCACCGGGTCCTTGCTGACCTGCACCAGAACCTGATCGCCCGGCTTGAGGGCCTGCTCGATCTTGCGCGCGCTTCCGCCGAGACCGGCGGCGTCCCAGTTGACCTCGCCTGCGTACAGCACACCGTTACGACCACGGCCGATGTCGATGAACGCTGCTTCCATACTGGGCAGGACGTTCTGCACGCGGCCCAGGTAGACGTTGCCGACCATCGAGGCGGTGGCGCTACTGGTCACGAAGTGCTCCACCAGAACGCCGTCTTCGAGCACGGCGACCTGCGTGGTCAACGGATGGTCCGGGGTGGCCTTCTCGCGAACGACCATAACGCGGTCCACGGACTCACGACGAGCGAGGAATTCCGATTCGGTCAGAATCGGCGGACGGCGTCGCCCGGCATCGCGGCCGTCACGGCGACGCTGCCGCTTCGCCTCGAGCCGAGTCGAACCGGAGATGCCCTGCACCTCGTCGCGCGCTGCGCGGCTCTTGTTGCGCGGCTCGCGTTCGTGCACGACGGTGTTGGGCGGGTCGTCCTCGGACGACGCAGCTGCTTCTGCCGCGGCCTCGGCTCCGGTCTTACGACGGCGGCGGCGCCGACGACGACGGCTCGAGCCGTCTCCGTCCGAATCGCCGTTGTCGGAATCACCGTTGTCGGAGTCGCCGAAGTTGTCCTGAGCGCCGGACTCGGACTCGTCGTCACTGTCCTCGCCCTGCTTGTCCGACCCGTCGGTGGTGGCGTCGGTCGTGGCGTTCTGCCGATCGGACCCGCGGCCGCGTGACCGCGAGCGACGCGAACGCCGTCCCGAACTCGAGGGCTGGTCGTCGCCGGAGGTCTCGTCGGCATCGGAATCGTCGGACTCGTCCGCTCCGGTGGACTCGCCGTCTGCCGAAGAGGCGGACGTGCTGCTGTCCGTCTCGGAGTCGGTGTCGTCCGAATCCTCGTCGGTCGAGTTGTCGTCGGTCGAGTTGTCGTCGGACGACTGCTCTCCGCGTCCACGCCCACGACCGCGGCGACCGCGCCGACGGCGACGGGGCTGAGACTGGTCGTCGTCGTCTCCCGAGCCGTCCGCTGCCGAGGAAGCCCCGGACTCGTCGGAGGACGCATCCGAAGCACCGGACTCGGACACGGGAGCACCGGACACAGCGGTGTCCTGCGTGGCGGTGTCGGAGGCGACCGTAGAGACGTTCTCGGCGACGGGTGACTCGCCGGTGGCGGGCTCGTCCGTGGCCTTGTCGGACGTAGCGTTGTTATCGGACGGTGCCTCGTCCTTGGGTGCGGCCTTGCGGCTACGTCGACGCCGCGCGGGGGCCTCGGACGGCGCATCCGCCGATTCTGCTGCGGGCTCTGCCGCTGCCGGCTGCAGGAACACCGGCGTCGCAAAGGTCGTGGCCGTGGGTTGGGCGGCCTCGGGCTCGGCCGTGGGCGCGCTGGTGAACAGCGTTGCCTCGGCAGCGGGGACCTCTACCGAGGGAGCCGTCTCGGCCGGCACCTCTACCGATGCGGGCTCGGGCTGCTGGTCTGTCGACGCATCCGGTGCCGGCGACTCCGCTGCGGAGGCATCGGGGGCGGGTGCGGTCGGCCCGTTCACCGAATCGCGCACCGACTCGGCAACGTCTCGGCTCAGACTCGACTGCGCGCTGCGGGCTTCGATGCCGAGCTCACCGAGAGTGACGAGCAACTGCTTGCTGGTCACACCCAGAATCTTCGCCAGTGCATGCACGCGCAGCCTGGTCGGCAATTCGATGGTGTCGGGTTGCACGGAAACCGCGTCGGATTTCGCGGACGACACCGCGTCGGTGTCCTCCGGATTTCCTGCGTTCGTGCTCTGTACATCTTCGGGCGGGCTTTGATCGGCCACGTAGTCTCCTCGGGCCCCCGGGCGCGTTCATCCGAAATCGGGTGTGACGCGGCCACGCGAGGGCAATCCTTGTGTACTCACGTCGGGTTGGACGTCAGCTGTTCGGTCTCGCTCTCCACAAATCGTGTGAGCCACCTCGTGAATCTCGGTGGCCGACGACGGCGTGTGCAGTGCCTGGCTGGATGGTGGTGTCTCGGCGATCCGAGCGCCTGATCATCAAGCATGAACGCGAACGAGCCTGTCTCTCGTTCGCGACTCTGCGATGACGGGCAGCGGGTCGACGACAGTCATCCGATCGATCCCACGAGCACTTTTTCTCTAGCGAACTTCGGTGGAGCTGAACAGAGGTGGAGCGTGTGAACGTACAAGTGCTGTGGGGTCGATCTCCGTCGAGTATCCCACACGCGATGATCCGTACGAGCCACGCCGCACCGATCGGACGTCGAGCGGGTGCGGCGTGACTGCGGAAAGGCTCTGCGACGGGCTTCTAGGAGGCGGTCAAGTCGGGGAACCACAGGGCGATCTCGCGCTCTGCGGATTCCACCGAATCGGATCCGTGTACCAGGTTCTGCTGACCGTCGAGGGCCAGGTCACCTCGGATGGTGCCGGGAACTGCTTTGGCAACCGGATCCGTGCCGCCGGCGATCTGACGGAAGGCTTCGATGGCACGGGGGCCTTCGAGAACCGCGGCCACCACGGGCCCGGAGGTGATGAACTCGAGAAGGTCGGGGAAGAACGGCTTGCTCTCGTGCTCCGCGTAGTGAGCCGAGGCCACGTCGCGAGAGACGGTCTTGAGCTCGAGGGCGACGATGCTCAGACCCTTCTTCTCCACGCGGCCGAGGATCTCTCCTACGTAACGCCGGGCAACTCCGTCTGGCTTGATCAGTACTAGGGTGCGATCGGTCACGTCGACGACAGTAATGGACACCGGCACCCGGTCGCGCGGCGCATGGCCCCAACCGACCGGTCCGGTGTCAGTCGCGTTGCCCGGGCAGCATGCCGCGTCGAATGCGTTCGGTGATGTCCCGGCGCAGATAGAGCAGATACAGCCACACGGCAAGGAAGATCAGACCCACGGCGCCGATGGACAGATGGAACACCGCCCCGGCCATCACGAAGAACTGCAACGCGAGGTTGAGCTTCATCGCCCAGGGTTCGCCCTGTTTCCCCGCGGCCAGAATCATCACCACGGCGAGCGCCACGATATAGGTGGTCGAGAACCACGTTGCGCCGCCGCCGAGAGTCGCCACGACCGGAAGAGCGAGCAGAGTCACGATCGCTTCCAGTACCAGTGTGCCCGCCGACACACCGCGAAATCCCTTCCACGGGTCGGTTGTCGGTGGTCGAAACTCTGCTTCGCTCACGCGGGATCCTTTCCGAACAACGTGCGCGCTGCGCCCACGGTCACCACCGAGCCGGTGACGACGACCCCGGCACCGGACACGGCTTCGCCGGGCTCGGCCACTTCTTCGGCCAACCCGATTGCCGTTTCGAGCGCATCGGGCAGCGTCGACGCCACCACGACCCGCTCGTCGCCGAACTTGGCCACGGCTATGTCGGCCAACGCGTCGACATCCATCGCTCGACCGGACCCGTTGTGGGTGACGACGATGTCGTCGAACACCGGTTCCAATGCTTCGAGGATCGCGCCGACGTCCTTGTCCGCCATGACACTGACGACCCCGACGAGTTTGCGGAAGTCGAATTCGTCGGTCAGGGCGGCCGCCAGTGCAGCGGCCCCGTGCGGGTTGTGCGCGGCATCGAGAAACACCGTGGGCGCGTTACGCACTCGCTCGAGACGACCGGGATTGACCACGGTCGCAAAGGCTTCGCGCACGGTGTCCTGGTCGAGTTGACGGTCCGGGCCCGCCCCGAAGAATGCCTCGACTGCTGCGAGAGCGAGAGAGGCGTTGTGCGCCTGGTGCTCTCCGTGCAACGGCAGGAAGATGTCGGTGTAGACACCGCCCAGCCCCTGCAACTCCAGCTGTTGTCCGCCCACGGCTATCTGCCGACCGAGAACGGTGAACTCCGATCCGGCACGTGCCACGGCAGCGTCTGCCTGCACCGCCGCACGAAGCAGGACCTCGGACACCTCGGGTTCCTGCTTGGCGAGGATGGCCACCGTGTCCCGTGGCACGAGTAGTTCCGGTGCCTTCTTGATGATGCCGCCCTTCTCCCCCGCGATCGTGGACAGATCGTCCCCGAGGAATTCGACGTGGTCGAGACCGATCGGGGTGATGACGGCGATCTCACCGTCGACCACGTTGGTGGCATCCCAGCGGCCGCCCAGCCCGGTTTCGATGACGGCGACCTCGACCGGTGCCTCGGCGAAGGCCGCGAACGCCATGGCGGTGACGACCTCGAACTTGCTCATCCGCGGTCCACCGGCGGCCTCGGACTGTGCATCGATCATCTCGACGAACGGTGCGATCTCGTTGTAGGTGTCCACGTAGGTGCGCGGGGACACCGGACGGCCGTCGATACTGATCCGCTCGGTGGCCATCTGCAGATGCGGGCTGGTTGTCCGGCCGGTACGCCGATGGAAAGCTGTCAGCAACGCATCGATCATGCGGGTGACGGACGTCTTGCCGTTGGTTCCGGCCACGTGGATCGACGGATACGCCTTCTGCGGGGAACCGAGCAGGTCCATCAGGGCCGAGATTCGGGCGGTAGACGGCTCGATCTTCGTTTCTGGCCAACGCTTGTCGAGCTCGGCCTCGACGAGTGCGAGCTCGGCCAGGTCGACCGGGGTCGGTGGTGGTGACGGCAGGGCGTCGTCCGGCTCGGTCACTTAGCTTCCCATCGATTCGAGGCGCGCGCCGATGCGCGCGATCTCTTCGCGAGCGATCGTCTGACGAGTTCTGATCTTGTCCACCACCGCATCCGGGGCTTTGGCCAGAAATGCCTCGTTGCCCAGTTTGCCGGTCGTCTGGGCCAACTCCTTCTCCGCAGCAGCGAGATCCTTCACCAGTCGCGCGCGTTCGGCGACCAGATCGACTGTGCCCGAGGTGTCGAGCTCGACGACGACGGTGGCCTTGCTCGTGCGCACCTCCACCGATGCCGTCGCCGCGAAGTCCGCACCCGGCTCGGTCAACCGGGCCAGCGAGGTCACTGCCGAGATCTGGCCCTCCAGGTCGGCGTCGCCCACTCCCACGATGCGAGCGGCGACCTTCTGCGAGGGCTTGAGCCCCTGATCGCTGCGGAACCGACGAATTTCGGTGATGAGGCGCTGCATGTCCTCGATGCGTTGCGCAGCAACAGGATCGACCGGATCGGCGGCAGGGGTCGGCCACGTGGCGACCACCAGGGACTCGCCCCCGGTCAGCACCTTCCACAGGGTCTCGGTCACGAACGGGACGACCGGGTGCAGCAGGCGCAGCACCGCGTCGAGAACGTTGCCCAGGACTCCACGGGTGGATTCGGCGATGCTCTCGTCGGCGAACTGCACCTTCGCAATTTCGAGGTACCAGTCGCAGACCTCGTCCCACGTGAAGTGGTAGAGCGCCTCGCACGCCTTGCTGAACTCGTAGCGATCGAACGCCGAATCCACCTCTGCTCGAACCTGATCGAGCCGGTCGAGGATCCAACGGTCGGCGTCGGTGAGTGCGGCGCGCGACGGCAGCTCGGCCGGCGCTGCGCCGTTCATCAGGGCGAACTTGGTGGCGTTGAACAGTTTGTTGGCGAAGTTGCGCGAGGATTGCGCATGATCCTCGCCGACGGACATGTCGGCACCCGGGTTGGCACCGCGGGCCAGCGTGAACCGCAGTGCATCCGCGCCGAAGCGGTCGACCCAGTCGAGCGGATCGATGCCGTTGCCCCGAGACTTGGACATCTTCTTACCGAACTGATCGCGAATCAGTCCGTGCAGGAAGACATCTCGGAACGGAACCTGTGGGCCCTGCTTTCCTGCGGTGATGGCGTCGTCGGCTCCGACGTAGGTGCCGAACATCATCATCCGGGCGACCCAGAAGAACAGAATGTCGTAGCCGGTGACGAGTACGCCGGTCGGATAGAACTTCTCCAGTTCGGGAGTGGCCTCCGGCCAGCCCATCGTCGAGAAGGGCCACAGGCCGGAAGAGAACCAGGTGTCGAGGACGTCGGGGTCCTGCTCCCACCCCTCGGGTGGGGTCTCCCCCGGTCCCAGGCACACCGTCTCGCCGTCGGGGCCGTACCAGATCGGAATTCGGTGGCCCCACCACAGCTGACGCGAGATGCACCAATCGTGCATGTTGTCGACCCAGGCGAACCAGCGTGGCTCTTGACTCTTGGGATGAATGACGGTGTCGCCGTTGCGAACTGCGTCACCGGCCGCCTTGGCCAGGGTGTCGACCTTGACCCACCACTGCAGCGACAGACGCGGCTCGATCGGCTCACCGCTGCGCTCGGAGTGTCCGACGCTGTGCAGGTACGGGCGCTTCTCGGCGACCACTCGGCCTTGCTCGGCCAGGGCCTCACGGACCTTGACACGCGCCTCGAATCGGTCCATACCGTCGAACTGCGTTCCGGTATCGGCGATGCGGCCGGCCTTGTCCATGATCGACGGCATCGGCAGTGAGTGCCGAACGCCCATCTCGAAGTCGTTGGGGTCGTGCGCCGGAGTGATTTTCACTGCGCCGGTACCGAATTCGGGATCGACGTAGTCGTCGGCGATGATCGGTATTCGTCGTCCGGTGAACGGATGTTCGAGGGTGGTGCCCACCAGAGCCCGGTAGCGCTCGTCGTCGGGGTGCACCGCCACAGCAGTGTCGCCGAGCATCGTCTCCACGCGAGTGGTGGCCACGATGACGTGCGGTTCGGAGTCGTCCAGCGACCCGTATCGCAGCGAGACGAGTTCACCCTCGACGTCCTCGAACTTCACCTCGATGTCGGAGATTGCCGTCTGCAACACCGGCGACCAGTTGACCAGCCGCTCGGCGCGGTAGATCAGACCGTCGTCGAACATGCGCTTGAACATGGTCTGCACGGCCTCGGACAGGCCGTCGTCCATGGTGAATCGCTCACGGCTCCAGTCGACACCGTCGCCGATACGACGCATCTGGCCGCCGATCGTGCCGCCCGACTCGCGCTTCCAGTCCCACACCTTGTCGATGAACAGTTCGCGACCGAACTCTTCCTTGGTCTTTCCGTCGGCGGCGAGCTGCTTCTCCACCACCGACTGCGTGGCGATGCCCGCGTGGTCCATTCCCGGGAGCCACAGCACCTCGTACCCGAGCATGCGCTTGCGCCGACTCAGCGCGTCCATCAACGTGTGGTCGAGGGCGTGGCCCATGTGCAGGCTGCCCGTGACGTTGGGCGGCGGCAGCACGATGGAGTACGGCGGCTTGTCGCTGGTGGCATCGGCCTCGAAATAACCGGCATCCACCCAACCCCGGTACAGCTCGGCCTCTACCTCGCTGGGGTCCCAGCTCTTGGGCAAACGGTCGGCTGGGTTGTCTGGGGTCTCTGGCGCTGAACTGGTCACCGGTCGATTCTAGTGGCCCAGTATTCGCGGCATCGACGCGCTCTCGCCCAGGACATGCCCCGCCAGAAATGCCAGTACCACCTCGTACCAGACCTTGGCGTGTTGAGGCGTCAGAATCCAGTGGTTCTCGCCGGGGAAGTACAGGAATCGGTGCTCGGTCTGACCGTCGTCGTCGGCGGGCAGTCCCGATTCGCTGAGCAGTTCGTACCACAACCGTAGGCCCTCGCCGATCGGCACGCGATAGTCCTTGTCACCGTGGATGACCAGCATCGGCGTCGAGATGTCCGCGACGAACAGGTGCGGAGAGTTCTCCACCGCCATCTCGGGGGACATCTCCCGCGCCCAGTACCACGGTGCGTCGGTCGTCGGTCCGAACTGATCGAGTGCCCACAGACTGGCGTGGGTGACGATGGCGTCGAATCGGTCGGTGTGCCCGGCGATCCAGTTGGCCATGTACCCGCCGAACGAGCCACCCATTGCGGCGGTGCGCGTGTCGTCGATATCGGTTCGGGCAACCGCCACATCGGTCAACGCCATCAGATCGGTGAACGGGGCACTGCCCCACGCGCCCCAACCACGCTGCACGAAATTCTGGCCGTAGCCCGTGGACAACGCCGGATCCGGGAGCAGCACCGCGTACCCTCGCGCCACCATCAGCCATGGATTCCACCGCCAGGACCACGTGTTCCACGAACCCAGTGGGCCGCCGTGCACCCACAGCAGCAGCGGCGCGGGCGAATCGTCCGACACACCGTGCGGCAACGCCAGCCATCCTCGGACTCGACTGCCGTCCTCGACGGCGGTCTCGATCTCGGTCAACGTGCCGGGCAGCGGGCCGTTGTCGATTCCGGCGTCGAGGTCGACCACGGTGCCGTCGGACAGGTCGATCGAGACCGGGTGCGGGGCGGCCAGATACGAGGCGGCCACAGCGACTACGCGCTTTCCGTCCGACGACACATGGATGTGGGTGTACGCGTCGTCGGTATGCGTCAGACGACGCGGCTCCGCACCCGCCTCGATCACGAAGATCGGCGACCGGCCGTCGTCGTCCGCGGTGACCAACACGCCGGACCCGTCCGGCAGCCAGACCGGACCGATCGGCCATCGATCCCAGCCCGGAGCGAGATCGGTGACGGAGTCCGTACCGAACTCGTACTGCTGCAACGTCATTCGTGGCGCTTGTTCGGGAGTCGAGATCGATTCACGGACGAACGCGACGGCACGGCCGTCGGGCGAGATGGCCGGTGCACCCAGATCGGCATCCGCGTCGTCGACGATCGTGGTCCGTTCTCCGGTCCCGGTGTCGATGCGCACCAGTATCGTGCGGACGGTTGCCAGCGGGCCGGGCACCGACCACGTGGAGACGACGAAAGTGCCGTCGGCGCTGATGTCGAAGGCCGCTTCCTGCAGAGCGCCTGCCGCGTCACGCGTCAGATCACGCAGTGGTGCCGACTCGAGGTCGGTTTCCGTCTCGCCTGCGAACAGATGCGGGGTTGCGGGACCGAGATCGTGATCCCAGAAACGCACCGGCACACCGGTGTGCAGAATTGCATCCACCTTGTTCGTCTTGCGCTCGGTACGCAGGCCGTCGTCGTCCTCGTCTGTCGTGGACGAGCCGAACACCGGCGAGAAGCCGGCGAACCGATCGACGGACCGAGCCGCTCGCACGTCACCGATTCCCGCCGACCGGGTCTCGACCACGTGGGCCTCCCCGCCGGCGGCGGGCAGTATCCACAACTGTGCCGGATCATCCTCGCTGGAGCGGCGCGAGAACATCAGATTCCCGGACGCGGTGAACACCGGCGCGCTCTCTCCCAGCTCGCCGTGGGTGATTCGCCGCGCCGGAGACCGTCCGTCCACGTCGATCTCCCACAGCGACGTTCGGTACTCGGTGCGCGAATCACTCAGAGCAGCAACGACAACGACCGCACGAGAACCACTGCGATCCACCGCCAACCCCGTGACACGTCGGGCCGCGATGTACTCGTCGATGTTGTCGTAGACACTCATGCGAACGACAGTAGTGGCAACAGATCGTTCCGCGTCGGCTGTGTCCGGTTCAGTCCTCGCCGAGATCCTCACGCAACTGAGCGAGCGTGCGCGCCAGAATGCGCGACACGTGCATCTGCGAAATTCCGACCTTTTCGGCGATCTGCGTCTGAGTCATCGACCCGAAGAACCGGAGCACCACGATGCGACGCTCGCGCTCGGGCAGCTTCTCCAGTGCGGGCCGCACAGCGAGGTAGCTTTCCATCTTCTCGAGTTCCGGGTCGTCGGCACCGAGCGTGTCCATCAGCGGGAGGCGATCCTCGCTCACCACCGAATCGACCGACACGGTCTGATACGCGCTGCGGGCAAGCAGTGCCTGCGATGCTTCCTTGACGTCGATCCCGAGTTCGGCGGCGATTTCGCTCGCGGTCGGGGCGCGACCGAGCTTCTGCGACAACGATCCCACCGCCTGCGAGATCATCGAGTTCAGCTCTTTCATGCGTCGCGGTACCCGTACCGACCAGCCGGCGTCGCGGAAGTAGCGACGTGCTTCGCCCATGATGGTGGGGACGGCGAACGAGACGAAATCCGACCCACGCTCGATGTCGAACCGGTCGACTGCATTGACCAGACCCAGCCTGGACACCTGCAAGAGGTCCTCGTGCGCTTCACCGCGCCCACCGAATCGGCGCGCGATGTGTTCGGCAAGGGGAAGGCAGCGCGTGATGATGCGGTCACGCAGCACGGAACGCTGCGGTGAATTCTCGTCCAGCGCCTGCATCTGCTGGATCAGCGCGACCACGTCGCTGTAATCGTCGGACTCTCGCCGTGTGCTTCGTTCCTGCGGCACCGGCACTAGACCTTGCTCCTCCGCTTGACCACGTCGATCGCGACGGTGCGGCCGGCAACGTCGTCGATCGCGTCGTCGGCGCGGAGTTCGATGGAGTCTGCGAGAGTTTGCAATACGTGCCAACCGAAGCTGTCCTGCTTCGGGACCGACGTCGGAGTCAGCGTGGACGTCACGACGATTCGGATCCCGGCATCGTTGACGGAGAACCTGCACGAGAGTTCCGCGTCGGCGACCGAACCTTTGATGAGCTGGGAGCACACCTCGTCTACGACGAGTTTCACGTCGGCGATGTCGTCGAGAGTGAAGTCACTGAGCACCACGAGAGTCTCCGCGACGGCCCGCACCACCGGCAATTGGTCGGCTTCGGCGCGCACCCTCAGCTCGACCGGTGCACCGGAATCTCGCTCCAGTTCTTCGATCTTGCTGACCCCAGCCATCCGCACTTCCCATCGTCGCCAAGCAGTTCGTTTCTCGTGTGCCGAGCAAGACTACCCAGCGGGGAAGCTTTCAACCCTCGCAGTACACGGGTGTCGCCCCCCGAACACACCGCGGAACGAACCTGCGGTGAACGGCCGACCGGTGCGGGTGACGTGCGCCCGTCGAACTGGCACGATCGACACCGTGGCACATTCGGATGAGGATTACTCGCAGGCCCTACGAACTCTCGCCCAGCGGCTCGGTACGTCGACGTCGTACCGAGGCTGGGACGACACCGAGCACGACGTGAGCGACGCGACCCTGCGGCAGGTATTGGCTGCACGCGGTTACGCGACCGAGACCACCGAGGATGTCGATCGGGCACTGGAGGACATCGAGAACGCACCGTGGCGTCGCCTGCTTCCTCCTGTGGTCGTCACGACCCAGGGCACCGAGGCGACGGTGTGGGTGCATGTGCCACACGGCAATCCGGTGGAAGTGTCGATGGTGTCCGAGGACGGCGACGCCATCGAGGTACCGCAGGCCGACGTCTGGGTCGATCCGCGCGAGGTGGACGGACGGCTGATCGGACGTGCCACGTTCGTGGTGCCCGGCGATGCCCCGCTGGGATGGCACAGCCTCACAGCGACGACGATCGGTGAGGACAACACCGTCCGAACCTCGGACACGGTCGTCGTGGTCACACCGAAGTCGTTGTCGCCCAATGCCGAACTTGCCGACAGGCAACGTACCGGTCTGCTGGCACAGCTGTACTCGGTGCGCTCGACGCGTTCGTGGGGCATCGGTGATCTCGCCGACCTGGAGGACATGGTCGACATCGCCGGCCGCGTGCATGGATTCGACTATCTGCTGGTCAATCCGCTGCACGCCGACCGGCCGACGACGCCCGTGGAGGCCTCTCCGTATCTACCGACCACGCGACGCTTCTTCAATCCGCTGTACATCCGTGTCGAGAACATTCGGGAGACGGCGCTGCTCTCGCCCAAGCAGTTCGGCAAGATCCAGGATGCCGCGGCTCGATTCGACAAGGCGAACGTTCGCACCAAGAAGCTGAACCGGGACGCGACGTTCAAGGCCAAGCTCCGCGCCCTCGAACGCGTCCACAAGGTCGAGCGCAGTCCGGCCCGCGAGTCCGCGTTCCGGGCGTTCGTCGAACGCGAGGGCACCGGGCTCCGGGATTTTGCGGTGTGGAGCGCGCTGGCGGAGAAGTTCGGCCCGAACGATCCCGCATGGACCGATCGCGCAGCGCACCCCCGCACCGACTTCGTCCTCGAACAACGCGCAAAGCTGGCCGGGCGCATCGACTTTCACATGTGGCTGCAGTGGATCTGCGACGAGCAACTGGCCGCTGCCCAGCGGGCCGCGCTCGACGCCGGGATGGAGATCGGCGTCATGCACGACCTCGCGGTGGGAGTCGCCCGCGGCGGGGCCGATGCGTGGACGCTCGGCGACGTGCTGGTGTCCGGAGTCACCGTGGGAGCGCCGCCGGACAACTTCAACCAACAGGGCCAGAACTGGAATCAGCCGCCATGGGATCCGGATCGACTGCGCGAGATGGCCTACGTCCCGTACCGAGACATGCTGCGCACGATTCTGCGTCACGCCGGGGGCATCCGCGTCGACCACATCCTGGGCCTGTTCCGGTTGTGGTGGATTCCGCAGGAGGCCGAGAACGCCGGCGGCGGAACGTATGTCGAATACGACCACGAGGCGCTGATCGGCATCCTCGCCCTCGAAGCCGAGCGCGCGGGTGCGGTAGTGGTCGGCGAGGACCTCGGGGTGTTCGAGCCGATGGTGCAGGAATACCTCACCGAGCGCGGAATCTTCGGCACCTCCATCCTCTGGTTCGAGGCCGATGATTCCGGACCCATCCCGCCCGAGGACTACCGGACTCTGTGCCTGACGTCGGTGACGACGCACGACCTGCCTCCCACCGCTGGATACCTCGAAGGCGAGCACATCGAACTGCGGTCCCGACTCGGCCTGCTCGAGCGCGACATCGATGCGGAAAAGGAAGTGGATTCCCGTGCGCGAGAGGCGGTCCTGGACCTGGCCCGCACCCGTGGTTTACTCGCTGCCGATGCCGACAACCACGAGACCGTCGAGGCCCTGCACCGGCTGGTCCAGCGCAGCCCGTCGCTGCTGATCGGCGTCGCTCTCGTCGACGCGGTCGGTGAACATCGCATTCAGAACCAACCGGGTACGGACGAGACCCAGTACGGCAACTGGAAGGTCCCGCTCGCCGACTCCGACGGCTCGGCAGTGCTGGTCGACGACCTCGCCGAACACCCGCGATTGGTGTCGCTCGTGCGGGCAATGGCAACCGAGTCGTCGGACCGATGACACGAGGGTCCACAATCGAGGTATGAGCTTTCGACGTCGCCGCGTATCGAGTCGGCACTGATGGGCCGGATCACCGCTCGCAGACCCGTCGTCCGAATACGCGGCGAACACCGAGTCGACCGTCCCGACACCTTGGTGGTGGAGGAACCGATGGAACTGCGCGTCGACGGCAGAGCCCTTGCCGTCACGATGCGTACGCCGGGCCACGACGTCGAACTGGCCCACGGTTTCCTGCTGACCGAGGGCGTCATTGCATCGCGTGCCGATATCGCTGCGGCGCGGTACTGCGACGGCGTCGACGACGAGGGCGCGAACACCTACAACGTCCTGGACGTCACGCTGGCACCGGGCGTAGCAGCCCCCGAGACCGGGGTGGAACGCAATTTCTACACGACCTCGTCGTGCGGGGTCTGCGGCAAGGGATCACTCGACGCAATCCGGTTGCGCACCAAGCATTCTCCTGCTGACGACGACGTCGTGGTGACGTCCGATACCCTCGCCGGGCTACCGGACACCCTGCGCGCAGCGCAGAAGGTCTTCGACACCACCGGCGGCTTGCACGCTGCGGCACTGTTCACTGCGGACGGCGACATGCTCGTCCTCCGCGAGGACGTCGGACGCCACAACGCGGTGGACAAGGTCGTCGGCTGGGCCACCGAGCACGATCGAGTTCCGCTGCGCGGCACGATATTGATGGTCAGTGGCCGCGCCTCGTTCGAGCTGGCACAGAAGGCGGTGATGGCCGGGATCCCCATACTTGCAGCGGTGTCCGCACCGTCGTCTCTCGCGGTCGATCTCGCGACCGAATCAGGACTGACGGTGATCGGCTTTCTCCGCGGCCGGTCGATGAACATCTATTCCCGCGCCGACCGCGTCCTTGTGTCAGACGGTATCTTCTGAGTCGTTCCGCAGGCTCCACTCCCCAGCGACATCGACGAGTAGCTCGGCTGCGGTGGCGTTCCTGACGTCGTCCACCGAGATTCCCGGCGCGGTCTCGACGAGGCGCAGTCCGTTGTCGGTGACGTCCAGAACCGCCATGTCCGAGATGATCCTGTGCACGCAGGCCTTTCCGGTCAGCGGCAGAGTGCAGGACTGCAGAATCTTCGGTTCGCCCTTCCGGGAGACGTGCTCCATCATGACGATCACGCGGCGGGCACCGTGCACCAGATCCATGGCACCACCCATCCCCTTGACCATGTGCCCGGGGATCATCCAGTTCGCGAGGTCGCCGGTGGCGCTGACCTGCATCGCACCCAGCACGGCGACGTCGACCTGACCGCCGCGGATCATTCCGAACGACTGCGACGAGTCGAAGTAGGACGAGCCGGGAAGCACCGTGATGGTTTCCTTGCCCGCGTTGATGATCTCGGGATCGAGTTCGTCCTCGGTGGGATAGGGGCCGACGCCGAGCACGCCGTTCTCGGAATGCAGAATCACCGAGACGTCGGTCGGAATGTAGTTGGGCACCAGGGTCGGCATGCCGATTCCGAGGTTGACGTACTGCCCGTCGCCGAGCTCCTGCGCCACCCGAGCGGCCATCTGTTCGCGGGTCATCTTTTCGCTCATGCTCGTACCGTCCTCTGCTCGATGCCGACCTCGACCGGGCCGACGTGCACGACCCGCTGCACATGGATGCCCGGGGTGTGCACCTCGTCCGGACCGATCTCCCCCGGCTCGACCAGGTGCTCGACCTGCGCCACGGTGATCCGACCCGATGCGGCGGCGGGTGGATTGAAGTTTCGTGCGCTGGCGTGGAACACCAGGTTGCCGTGCCTGTCGCCCTTCCAGGCGTGGACCAGGGCGTAGTCGGCGACGATGCCGCGCTCCATCACGTAGGTGATCCCGTCGAAGTTCCGGGTCTCCTTGGGCGGACTCGCCACGGCGATGCCGCCGCTGCCGTCGTAGCGCAGCGGCAAACCGCCGTCGGCCACCTGCGTCCCCACGCCCGCGGGGGTGAAGAACGCCGGAATGCCGGCACCGCCGGCTCGCAGCCGCTCGGCGAGGGTGCCCTGCGGGGTCAGCTCCACCTCCAGTTCACCACCGAGGTACTGCCGGGCGAATTCCTTGTTCGATCCGACGTACGAACTGATCGTGCGCCGAATACGGTGGTGCGCCAGTAGCACTCCCAGACCGAAGCCGTCGGTCCCACAGTTGTTGCTGATGGTCTCGAGGTCCGTTGCTCCTTGCTCGAGCACAGCGGCGATCAGGATCTCCGGCACTCCCACCAGCCCGAACCCGCCCACTGCGATCGACGACCCGTCGGGGATGTCCGCTACCGCTTCTGTGGCACTGGCCACGACTTTGTCCAACATGCCAGCGACGGTACCCGACAATGTGCGTGATGTGAACAGGTTGCCACCATGCGAACACCTGTATACGGTGATGAGTGCGCTTGATCACCACGATTGTCAGGAGCTGTCGATGCTTCATCTCCCGCCCGAGTACCGGGACCAGACGGGTGTCCATGCACCACGCGACTTCGCCGAGTACCGGACCACTGCCCTGCGGCATCCGGCGCAGCCGTTGACGCTCCTCCCCCAACGATTGACCGAAATCACCGGTCCGGTTCTGGGCGAGGGACGGGTCACGGCTTCCGACGCCGACCTGACACTTGCGCGAGGTGGTGAAGCTCAGGGTCAACGCATCATCGTTCACGGACGAGTGCTCGACAGCGACGGCAAAGCGATCCCGAACACACTCGTCGAGGTGTGGCAGGCAAACGCAGGCGGACGGTACCGACACTCGGGTGATCGCTGGCCTGCACCTCTAGACCCACATTTCGACGGCGTGGGCCGAGTACTCACCGATGCCGACGGCCGATACCGGTTCACCACGATCAAGCCGGGCGCGTACCCCTGGGGTAATCACCACAACGCATGGCGGCCTGCCCACATTCACTTCTCGCTGTTCGGTCACGCCTTCACCCAGCGGTTGGTGACGCAGATGTACTTCCCCGACGACCCCATGTTCTTCCAGGATCCCATCTACAACGCAGCTCCCGAAGACGCGCGCGCTCGCATGATCAGTACCTTCGATTACGAAGCCACACAGCAAAACTGGGCTCTCGGATTCAGGTTCGACATCGTTCTGCGCGGACGCAACGCCACCCCGTTCGAGGAGGACGACCACGATGACTGACCCCGAGTTCGCTCCCCGGTACCCGGTGGTGACCGGTGCCGATTTCACCACCGCACCGTTCGGTCAGACGCCTTCTCAGACGGTCGGGCCGTACGTCCACATCGGTCTGCTGTGGCCGGACGGACAGGACGTGGTACCTCCCGGCACCGCCGAGGCGATCATCCTGACGTTCACCCTCGTGGACGGGGCTCGTCAACCGGTGTCCGACGCGATGATCGAGACCTGGCAGGCCGACTCCGACGGACGCTTCGACCATCCGGACGATCCACGGGGTGCCGTGGCACCACGTGTCGCAGGTTTCCGCGGCTTCGGTCGAGCATTTGCCGATGCACGGGGAACGATGACGATCACGACCATCAAGCCGGGGCCGTTGCCCGCCGAGAACGACCTCGTCGAAGCACCCCACATCGACGTCGGAATCTTCGCCCGCGGAATGCTCGAGCGGGTCGTCACGCGGATGTACTTCCCGGACGAGGCCGAGGCCAACGAAATCGATCCGGTGCTGTCCGCCTTGCCCGCCGACAAGCGAGCCCGACTCGTCGCCACCACAGTGGACGGCGGCTACCACCTCGATATCGTGTTACAGAACACCGATCCGGACGGAGACGAGACCCCGTTCTTCGCGCTGTGATGCACGCTCCCGAACTGATCGACGATGCGGTGAAAGAGGACCATGGCTTCCGATAGAGGGGCACTGTTCGATCCGACATTCGGCAGCGAGATCATCGCACCGATCGTCGGCGACCGAGGCTGGGTTCGGGCGATGTTCGATGTCGAGGCAGCCCTCTCCCGGGCCGCTGCCTCTGTCGGCGTGGTCGACGCGAAGCATGCGGACATCATCACCGCGGTCGCGGCAGAGCTGGGTGAATCTCTGGACATCACAGCACTCGGAGCGGCTGCAGCGGCCGGTGGGAATCCGGTGATACCACTGGTGAAAGTACTGCGAAACGCGGTGTCCGAGCGCGGAGTTCCTGCTGCTGCAGTGCACCCCGGGGCGACCAGCCAGGACATCATGGACACCGCGTCCATGCTCGTCGCACGTGACGCACTCACGGTCGTCGAGGCGTCGCTCGGTGATGCACATACCGCGGCGCGAGGCCTGGCGCTGGCGCACCGGACCACTCCTATGGTCGCGCGCACTCTCGGCCAGCAGGCGTTACCCACTACTTTCGGGCTGGTGGCCGCAAATTGGGCTGGGGCGCTGCATCGTTCGAGTCACCGTCTCGCTGCGGTTCGGCGGTCGTGCTGTGTGCAATACGGAGGTGCCGCCGGAACGATGGCCGCCGTACATCCGCACGGTCCGGCCATTGCCGCCGCGCTCGCGGAAGCACTGGATCTGGCACCACAGACTGCGCCCTGGCACACCGACCGCGTCACCGTCGCAGATCTGGCGTGCGCGTTGGGTATTGCCGCGGGCTCCATTGCGAAGATCGCCGGGGACATCGTGTCGATGTCCGCCACCGAACTGGCCGAGGTGTCCGAGAACGCACCGGGAGGTTCGTCGGCAATGCCACACAAGCGCAACCCGATCGCCGCCGTCACCGCGCGAGCTGCGGCCCGCCGGGTGCCGGGAGCCGTTGCGACAGTGCTGGCGAACATGGACCACGAGCAGCAGCGCGCCGCTGGACCGTGGCACGCCGAATGGGAGACCGTCACCGATCTGCTACGCCTCACCGGCGGCGGTGCGCATCGTATAGCGACGAGCCTGACCGGTCTGCATGTGCATCCAGATGCCATGGTGCGCAACCTCGAAGCGACGGGTGGTGCACTTCTCGCCGAACGGGTCACGGCGGCGCTGGCACCGCACACCGAGCGCGCCCGCGACATCGTCACCGACCGATGCGCAGCAGGTGCGCCACTGGACACGGATCCCGCCATCACCGCCTTCTTGACGCCGGCGGCGGTGCGCGAGATGTTGGATCCAGCAGGCTATGTGGGTCACGCACCCGACTTGGTCGACGACATCCTCGCTGCGTGTGCACCGGACACCGAACGCCCCACGGACTCGAAGGACATCTGATGACAGTCACTCTGGCTCACCACCGCACCGAGGGGCCGCACCCCGATGCGGATACCGTCGTGCTGATCGGCTCGCTCGGCTCGGACCGATCGATGTGGGACCCGCAGGTGGGCGCACTGTCGGCTTCCGTCCACGTGTTGACGGTCGATCTACGGGGACACGGTCGATCACCGGTACCCCCCGGCCCCTATTCCGTGGCCGATCTCGCCGGTGACGTTCTTGCACTGCTGGATTCACTCGCTCTGGAACGCGTCCACGTGGTCGGACTCTCCCTCGGCGGTGCCGTCGCTCAATGGATTGCGATTCATCGCCCCGAGCGGGTGCGCACTCTGACCCTGCTGTGCACGTCCGCCAAGTTCGGTGAAGCCGTGCAGTGGATCGACCGTGCCGCGACCGTCCGCGCCTCGGGGACAGCAGCACTCGCGGACGCTGTACTCGCACGGTGGTTCACGCCCGAACTCGCCGCCCGCGACACCGATCTCGTCGCACGGTGTCGACGCATGATTGCCGAGACCTGCGACGAGGGCTACGCGGCATGCTGTGAGGCGTTGTGCGAGTGGGATTCTCGCGCGGACCTTGCCAGGATCGCCGCTCCCACCCTCGTGATCGCGGGCCGACAGGATCCGTCGACCACTCCGGACGATCTGCGCATCATCGCCGATGGCATTGCAGGATCGACGTTCCTGACACTCGACCCGGCCGCACATCTGGCCAATGTCGAACAGGCAGGCCGCGTCACGGCGGCCATTGCCGCTCACGTCGGAGCGAATGCGTACTCCGCCGGACGGTCCGCGGCGCACGACACCGGAATGGCCGTACGGCGCAGTGTGCTCGGTGACGCCCACGTCGACCGCAGCATCGCATCGAGAACCGAATTCACGTCCCCGTTCCAGGATTTCATCACCCGAACCGCATGGGGCGACGTCTGGGCTCGTCCCGGACTCGACCACCACACCCGCCGACTGCTGACTCTGGCCGTTCTGACGGCCCTGGGTAACCACCACGAACTCGACATGCACATCCGAGCGGCGTTGCGTGCCGGTATCGCACCCGACGAACTCGCCGAGGTGTTCTTGCACACCGCCGTCTACGCGGGAGTACCGAACAGCAACAACGCTTTCGCATTGGCTCAGGCCGCCATCACCGAGAGCGAAACCTCGTGAGTGCCGCGGACACACCGCCGTCCTCGGATTACGTCCAGTCTCTCGGACGCGGCTTGGCAGTGATCAGAGCCTTCGACGGCGAGCATCCGCGTCGAACGCTGGCGGACGTGGCCCGAGCGACCGACCTGACTCGCGCGACCGCCCGGCGGTTTCTGCTCACACTCGTCGAACTCGGATACGTGCGTACCGACGGCTCGATGTTCTGGCTCACCCCGCGAGTACTCGAATTGGGGTACAGCTACTTGTCGAGTCTTTCGCTCCCCGAGGTCTCGGGTCCCCATCTCGAGGCGCTCGCCGAACGAGTGCGTGAATCGTCCTCGGTGTCGATACTCGACGGTGACGATGTGGTGTACGTCGCCCGGGTTCCGGTGAGCCGCATCATGACCGTCGGCATCAACATCGGCACCAGATTTCCGGCGTTCGCGACCTCGATGGGCCGGGTGCTGTTGGCCGGTCTTCCCGAGGACGAGCTGGATGCGTACCTGGAGCGAGTGCGGTTGACGCCGTTGACGGGCAAGACGATCACCACCGCGGCCTCGCTCGCGCGGGAACTCGAACGAGTGCGGGTCGACGGCTTCTGCCTGGTGGACCAAGAACTCGAAGAGGGACTGCGTTCGATCGCCGCACCCATCCGCGACAGCGCCGGCGTGGTTGTCGCCGCAGCCAACGTCTCGACCCAAGCTGCACGTCATTCTGCGGACGCCGTGCGCGCCGAACTACTCCCGGCCTTGCTCGACGCCACCCGCGCCATCGAGACCGATCTGCTCCGGGTGAGTACCGGAGCCAACGACAAGCGAGGAAACACCCATGCCTGAAGCCGTGATCTGCGAGCCCCTGCGTACCCCCGTCGGCCGTTTCGGTGGCCAGTTCCGCGACATTTCCGCCCAGGCCCTCGCGGCCACGGTCATCACCGAACTCGTTGCGCGAACGGGCATCTCCGGAGCGGACATCGACGACGTGATCCTGGGTCAGGCGTCACCGAACGGTGATGCACCGGCCATCGGTCGAATCGCCGCCCTCGACGCCGATCTCGGCATCGACGTGCCCGGCATGCAGATCGACCGACGCTGCGGCTCCGGCCTACAAGCAGTACTGCAGGCGTGCATGCAGGTGCAGTCCGGCGGCAACGACCTGGTTCTGGCAGGCGGCGTCGAAAGTATGAGCCAGACCGAGTTCTACGCCACCGGCATGCGGTGGGGCGTCAAGGCCGAGGCGGTCGCCCTCTCCGACCGACTTGCGCGGGCCCGAGTGACGGCGGGTGGCAAGAACTTTCCGGTGCCCGGCGGCATGATCGAGACCGCCGAGAATCTTCGCCAGGAGTTCTCCATCAGCCGCGCCGATCAGGACGCGCTGGCCGTGCAGTCGCATCGGCGGGCGGTCGCCGCGCAGAACAGCGGCGTGTTCGCCGAGGAGATCGTGGGTGTGGCTGTCCCCCAGCGTAAGTCGGAACCTGTTCTGGTCTCGACCGACGAGCATCCACGGGCCGACACCACCGTGGAGTCGTTGGCGAAGCTGAAGGCAATCCGTGCATCGATCGATCCCGAATCGACGGTCACCGCGGGCAATGCCAGCGGGCAGAACGACGGTGCCGCGATCGCCATCGTCACCACCCCCGAAAAGGCTGCGGCGCTGGGACTCCGACCACTGGCGCGACTCGCGAGCTGGGGCGTTGCCGGAGTCGCTCCGCGCACCATGGGAATCGGCCCGGTGCCCGCAAGCGAGAAAGCGCTCGGACGCCTCGGGCTCACTCTCGACGACATGGGCGTCATCGAACTCAACGAGGCCTTCGCCGCCCAGGCGCTGGCCGTGACTCGGTCCTGGGGTATCGAGTCGGACGACCCGCGGTTGAATCCTCACGGTTCCGGCATCTCGCTCGGCCACCCGGTCGGGGCCACCGGTGCCCGAATCCTTGCCACCCTGCTTCGTGAAATGGACCGCCGAGAAGTCCGCTACGGACTCGAGACGATGTGCATCGGCGGCGGACAGGGCTTGGCCGCGGTGTTCGAGCGACTGTCCTGATCGCTACTCACTGCTGTAGTTGCGCAGCCAGGCGCACAGCCGAGTTGGTCTCCCCGTAGCCTTCGTACCCGCCTGCCCGCTGCACCACCTCGAAGAAGAGGTCGTCGCCCACGGTGCCGGTGAAGAAGTGGAAGAACTCGCCGCCTGCGGAGTCGGCGTCGTACAGGATGCCGAGCCGCTGCATCGCGTCGAGGGTGTCCGGACCGAGACCGAACCGTGCGTTCAGGTCGCGATAGTAGTTGGGCGAGATACGCAACGGCGTGAGACCGCGTTCGGTCATCGCCTCGGCCGCGGCGTAGATGTCCTCGCATCCGAACGCCACATGTCCGACGCCTCCGCGGCGGGCGGCGGGCAGGGGGTCGGCATCGGACGGGCGACCGGGAACCATGTTGAGCGACAGGCGAATGGTGCCGTTCGTGGTCGTCAGGGTGAGGGCCTGGCTTCGCACCAGTCCGATCGCGTCCACGACGTCCTGACCGTCCCGGGGCACCATGCCGAACACCGAGCGGAGCAACAGCATCACGCCGTCCCAGCTTTCCGCCGGGACCGCGAGGGCGATGTGGTCCACGTGCGAGACCAAGGGCTTCACCTGCGGCACAGGCACTCTGGGAGCGAGGTCGAATGCGGACTGCCAGGCACCGGCGCTGTCTCGGGTGCGTAGGTCGAGCGAGGTTGCACCGGTGACGGCAAGCCGCACCACCGCGTCGTTCGCGTCGGCCACGCCCGGCATGGTGACCGTCGCGGCGGGGACACCCAGAGCGCGGGCTCTGGTCAACCACAGATCGGGCCGTTCGCTGCGGACCCCGATCTGGGCCAGAGCGGGCAGGTGGGCGGGGACGCCCGGTGCGGTCCACAGGGTATCGACGGTCGTGTCGACCGCGACGGCGAGTGGGCCCTGGGTGAACAGCGACAGTCCGTGTTCGCTGTGCGCGGCGGTGAGGTCGAAGCCGAGGTGACGCAAGGTGGTGCCCAACTGGGCGGCCTTGGCAGGGCCCGCGGCGATACGTAGGGACACGATGTTCTCGATCGGGCCGGGCGGAGGCGGGGAGAACAGATCGGGATTCGGCACGACGGTGTCGACGCTGCGGACCTGCTCCTGCAGGTGGAGCAGCGAACGGTGCGCGTCCGACGCCGTTCGGCCGGTGTCGGAATGTCGGAAGACGTCGTTGAAGATTTCGAGCGACCACGGGCCCGTGTAGCCCGAGGCCACGACGTCGGCTCCGAAGGTTGCCAGATCGAAGTTCCCCTGACCGGGGAAGCATCGGTGATGGCGACTCCACTGCAGGACGTCCATCACCAGGTGCGGGGCGTCGGCCAGTTGCAAGAAAAAGATCTTCTCGCCGGGTATCTCGCGGATGCCGGATGGGTCGTCGCCGCGGGAGAGGATGTGAAAGCTGTCGAGACAGGTCCCGAGCGCTGGGTGGTCGACCTGCCGGACGATGTTCCAGGCATGACGGTAGGTGTCGACGTGGCTACCCCAGGCGAGCGCTTCGTAGGCCAGCCGCAGTCCGCGGCGATGTGCACGCTCGGCGAGAGTTGCCATCTGTTCGATCAACATGTCGTCCTCGCGCACTGCGCCGGCCAACGGTGACGAGCAGACCAGCAGCAGGTCGCATCCCAGCTGTTCCATCACGTCGAATTTGCGTTCGGCGCGAACGAGGTTGCGCGCGAACTGGTCCGGGTCGTCGGAGTCGGCGTCACGGAAGGGTTGGTAGAGATCGACGGTCAGTCCCAGGTCTGCAGCCTTCTTCGCAATGTCTGCAGGCAGGTCCGGTGAGCTGATCAGATCCGGCTCGAACACCTCGAACCCGTCGAACCCGGCTTCGGCGATGGCGCGCATCTTCTCGTCGAGAGACCCACTGAGCGAGACAGTGGACACCGACGTGGCAATGGCCGTCATGCGGAGGCCCCGGCAGCAGCGACGCGATCTTCGCTGTCGATGAGGGTGCCCATGTGCGCGATCATCCGATCTGCGTTCGCAATTCGGCCGGTGAATATCTCGAAGGCGTCCGCTGCCTGGAATACGGCCATGCCGGTGCCGCTCAGGGTTCGGCACCCCGCTCGCGCTGCCTGCATGAGCAATTCGGTCTCGGCCGGCCTGTACACGACCTCCGAAACCCACATCTGCGGACGCAGAAATTCCTGCGGCACAGCAGATCCCGGGTGCTCGAGCATTCCGACCGGCGTTGCGTGCACCAACCCCGACGCTGTGCTCAGCACGTCGCCGAGCCGATCGAGGCCGGTCGAGCAGATCTCGGACTCGGGGAACAGCGAGGCCAGCGAGTCTCGAAGTTGCTGCGCCCGAGAACGATCGGCATCGACGAGTGTCAGCTTGACGGCTCCCCGGCGTGCCATTGCGTACGCGACGGCCGCACCTGCTCCCCCGGCTCCGAGTTGCACCACATCACTCAGATCGGCTCCCGGTAAGCCACGTCCGAAATTTCGGTCGAACCCGGACCAGTCGGTGTTGTGACCGATCGCGCGCCCGTCGGAGAACACAACGGTGTTGACGGCACCCAGACGCGCGGCATCCTCCGAGAGATCGTCGAGGCAGTGAAGAACCCGTTGCTTGCACGGGTGGGTGATGTTGAGGCCGCGAAATCCGAGGTCGGCTGCCGTGGCCACCAGCCGCGGTAGGTCGTCCACGGTCAGCCCGCGCCGATCGAGATCGATGATCCGATAGAGGTAGGTCAGACCGTGCTCGGCACCCTCTCGCTCGTGCATCGCGGGCGTGAGCGATTTGCCGATACCCGTCCCGATCAGCCCGCAGAGCAGGGATTCCGGCATGTCGATCTCCTCGAGCTTTAATGTACTAATTGGTGAGTTAGCTCGACGGTACTACGGTGACGGCACGCACACACCCTTTCTCCGCAATTCGCGGCGATAGAGTCGACCCATGGCTCCGCGTACAACCGACACCTCCGACGACAGCGGACCGGCCGTCAAACGTCGGCGCAACAGCGATCTGACCCGACACAACATCCTCGAGGTAGCCACGGAGGAGTTTGCGGACAAGGGCTTCGCCGGCGCGCGCATCGACGAGATCGCCGAGCGAACACACACGACCAAGCGGATGCTGTACTACTACTTCACCGACAAGGAAGGCCTGTACAAGGCCGTTCTGGAGCGGTCCTACCTCCGCATCCGCGAGCGCGAACGAGCCGTGGACGTCGAAGGACTCGGTCCGGTCGAGGCGATCCGCGCCATCGCATCGCTCACGTTCGACCATCACGAGCAGAACCCGGACTTCATCCGGCTGGTATCGACCGAGAACATTCTGCGCGGCGAACATATCGGCACTTCCGAGGCACTGAACAATCTCGGCAATCCGGCCGCCGAGCTGTTGGCCGACATTCTTGCGCGCGGGCAGGCCGACGGGCTCTTTCGAACCGATGTCGACGCGTTGGACATCCATATGGCGATCAGCAGCTTCTGCGTGTTCCGGCTGTCCAACCGATACACGTTCGAGGCACTGTTCGGGCGCGACCTCACCGACCCGGCGCACCGCACACGACTGCGGGCCATGCTCGGCGACATGATCATCGCGTTCCTCACCTCCACCGACGCCTGACACCGAGATCGAGCGACCCGCATCGCATCGGGGGTTGACACGTGGCATGGATCACGTTCAATATCTAAGAGCGCCCGGAGTTAACTATTTCGTACATTAGCGGCCGATCGGGTCGTGGATGTCGAACTGTGCGCCCGGCTTCCCGTCACACGAAAAGAGACGACACCGATGGATCCCCTCACGTCCGGTCACCCGCCCCTGCGCCCCGGAGCCAACCCGCGTAAAGCCGCAACCGCGGCCTGGGTGGGCAGCGCCCTCGAGTACTACGACTTCTTCATCTACGGCACCGCCGCTGCGCTGGTCTTCGGCCGCGTGTTCTTTCCCGGCTCCAACCCCGCCACCGGAACGTTGTTGGCCCTGGCGACTTTCGGGGTCGGCTACCTGGCCCGCCCACTGGGCGCATTGGTGCTCGGTCACATCGGTGACCGTTACGGCCGCAAGAAGGTCATGGTTGCCACCGTCCTGCTGATGGGAGTCGCCACTCTCGGAGTCGGCGTCCTTCCCTCGTACGAATCCATCGGCCTCGCGGCCCCGATAATCCTGGTCGTGCTGCGCCTGGCCCAGGGCTTCTCTGCGGGCGGTGAGCAGGCGGGCGCCAACTCCATGACCCTCGAGCACGCACCCGACCACCGACGGGCGTTCTTCACCAGCTTCACCCTCAGCGGCACCCAGGGCGGTCAGATCCTTGCCACCGCAGTCTTTCTCCCGGTCGCCATGCTCCCCGAGGACCAGTTGCTCAGCTGGGGCTGGCGAATCCCGTTCTTCCTCAGCGCATTCGTCGTTGTCGCCGCATTCCTGATCCGACGCTCGCTCGACGAGACCCCCGTCTTCGAGGAAGAGGTGGCGTCCGCCGAGCCGCAGCGTCTCCCGCTGACCGAACTGCTGTCCGAGCACTGGCCCGCCGTTCTTCGAGTCATGTTTGCCGCCGTGATCGCCTCGGTCAGTACGATATTCACCGTCTATGCGCTGTCGTACGCAGTCAACACAGTCGGCTTGGAACGAACTCCGATGCTGTGGGTCGGCGTACTCGCCAACGTCGTCGCGCTGTTCGCACTCCCGTTCTTCGGGTCGCTGTCCGATCGCATCGGTCGCAAGCCGGTGTTCCTGTTCGGATCGATCGGTTGCGCAATCCTCATGTTCGGATACCTCTGGTCCATCTCGGTCGGAAACTACGCGCTCATCTTCGTCTTCGGCATCGTCATGTTCGGTTTCGTCCACAGCGCGACGGGCGGTGTCTGGCCCTCGTTCTACGGCGAGATGTTCCCGGCTCGGGTACGTCTGACCGGAACTGCGCTGGGTACCCAGATCGGTTTCGCCATAGCAGGATTCGCGCCCACCATTGCCGGTGCCATCGCCGGGGCCGAGATCGGTGCGTGGTTGCCGGTCGCCATCGTCACCGCCGTGTTCTGCGCCGTCAACGTTGCGATCGTGTCCACGTCCAAGGAGACCTATCGCACGCCCACCGACGAGCTCGGACGATCCACTCGAACGACTCGGCGCGAGTCGGTCGCTCGTACGACGTCGAACTGACCCGCGATGATCGACGGACTGCGACCGGATCGCAGCGGTGAATGGCGTGTGTACGCCGTGCGCTATGCGAGCCGAACTTCCCTGCGCAGCAAGCACTTCCACTATGCGGACGAGCGCGGTCACGAGCCGCACCCCACCGCGTACTACGTGTGGCTCGCGCTGTCGGACACCGAGACCGTCCTCGTCGACGCCGGTCTCGCACCGGCGACGGCGTCACGGATGAAGGGACTGGACTACGTCGGCTCCCCCGTGGACCTCATCGGAGAGCTGGGAATCTCCCCCGGTGACATCGACGTATGTGTGCTGACCCATCTGCACTACGACCACACCGGAGTCGTCGCAGATCTGCCGTCGGCCCGCTACATCGTCCAGCAGAAAGAGCTCGACTACTGGAACGGTCCGTGGGCGACCCGCGTCGGGCAGGAACGCTGGTTGCACTCGCGGTCCGACATCGACCACGTCACGGGAAGTCCGCGTCTCGACATCGTCGACGGCGACCGCGAACTGGCACCGGGACTCTCGGTGCATGCGGTGGGCGGACATACCGCGGGCATGCAGGTAGTCAGCGTGCACACCGAGCGCGGGACCCTGGTGCTGGCGTCGGATGCGAGTCACTTCTACGAGAACATCGAATCCGACAGTCCCTTCGCGATTCTGCACTGCCTGCCGGACATGTTCGGCGCGTTCGACCGGATCAAGGAACTCGCCGACAGCCCCGAGCATGTCGTGCCGGGCCACGACCCGTTGGTGGCGCAGCGGTGTGTTGCGGTCGACCCGGACCTGCACCCGCACATCTCGGTCCTCGGCTGACAACCTCCCTGAAACAGAACGAGCCCCGATCATCGCGTTCGATGATCGGGGCTCGTTCTGTGTCGTGCCGGAGCTGGTCAGGCCGACTTGTCGCGTCGCTCCGGGCGTTCGGGCTTGCGCGGAACGATGGTCGGCAGGACGTTGTCGTTGACCGTCTCTGCCGTGACCACGACCTTCTCCACGTCGTCCCGGCTCGGGATGTCGTACATCACCGGAAGCAGCACTTCTTCCATGATCGCGCGCAACCCACGAGCACCGGTGCCACGCAGGATCGCCTGATCGGCAATTGCCTCGAGTGCCTCGGACGTGAACTCGAGCTCGACGCCGTCCATGTCGAAGAGTCGACGGTACTGCTTGACCAACGCGTTCTTCGGTTCGGACAGGATGGTGACCAGTGATTCCTTGTCCAGGTTGGTCACCGACGCGATCATCGGGAGACGACCGATGAACTCGGGGATCAAACCGAACTTGATCAGATCCTCGGGCATCACCTCGGCGAAGTGATCCTGCGTGTCGATCTCGGCCTTGGAACGCACCTCGGCTCCGAAGCCGAGACCACGCTTGCCGACGCGATCGGACACGATCTTCTCCAGACCGGCGAAAGCACCGGCGACGATGAAGAGCACGTTGGTGGTGTCGATCTGGATGAACTCCTGGTGCGGATGCTTACGTCCGCCCTGCGGCGGGACGCTGGCCTGGGTACCTTCCAGGATCTTCAGCAGTGCCTGCTGCACGCCCTCACCGGAGACATCGCGCGTGATCGACGGGTTCTCGCTCTTGCGAGCGATCTTGTCGACCTCGTCGATGTAGATGATGCCGGTCTCGGCCCGCTTCACGTCGTAGTCCGCGGCCTGGATGAGCTTGAGCAGGATGTTCTCGACATCCTCACCCACGTACCCGGCTTCGGTCAGTGCGGTGGCGTCGGCGATCGCGAACGGCACGTTGAGCATCTTGGCGAGGGTCTGGGCCAGATACGTCTTGCCGCACCCGGTGGGACCGAGCATCAAGATGTTCGATTTGGCCAGCTCGACGGATTCGCCGCGCACATCGCGCGCCTTGTCGCCGGCCTGAATGCGCTTGTAGTGGTTGTAGACAGCGACGGCCAACGTGCGCTTCGCAGCGTCCTGGCCGATCACGTAGTTCTCGAGAAAGTCCTTGATCTCGGAAGGCTTGGGCAGGTCGTCGAGCTTGACTTCGCTCGATTCGGCCAACTCCTCCTCGATGATCTCGTTGCACAGGTCGATGCACTCGTCGCAGATGTACACCCCTGGTCCTGCAATGAGCTTCTTGACCTGCTTTTGGCTCTTGCCGCAGAACGAGCACTTCAGCAGATCGCCACCGTCACCGATGCGTGCCATTCGGAGGTTCCTACTTCCTTGTCCGCGTACGACCCGGCCGACCGCATACGCGGAAGGACGGGCTACTTCTCGATCGATGGCATGCCGAGTTCGAGATGCTTCGACCGAGTTCTTGGATGCGACGCTACCCGTGTTCGCCGAACATGGGCGGGTTGTTTCCGGTGATTCGCCGCCCGTTTTCACCAATCACGGCATTCGGGGCGTGAATCGAGACAGCCGGGCCGAGTTGTCCACTCGTGCCCGGCGTCCGATCGTCTGCCGGACCGCGAGGCGATCCGACCGGTGGTACTTGCGTGCTACTTCTGAGCCGAGAGCTTGCGGTACTCGAACACGGTGTCGATGATGCCGTAGTCCTTGGCCTGCTCGGCGGTGAGAATCTTGTCGCGATCGGTGTCCTTGCGGATCACGTCGGGATCCTTGCCGGTGTGGCGGCCGAGGGTGGTCTCCATGAGTCGACGCATACGTTCGATCTCGGCGGCCTGGATCTCGAGGTCCGAGACCTGGCCCTGGATGCCGCCGCTCGAGGGCTGGTGGATCAGCACTCGTGCGTTCGGCAGAGCCGCGCGCTTGCCGGGGGTGCCGGCTGCGAGCAGTACCGCGGCAGCCGAAGCCGCCTGGCCGAGGCACACTGTCGCCACGTCGGCGCGGACGTACTGCATCGTGTCGTAGATGGCCATCAACGAGGTGAACGAGCCACCGGGCGAGTTGATGTACATCGTGATGTCACGGTCGGGGTCGAGGCCCTCGAGCACCAGCAGCTGTGCCATGACGTCGTTGGCAGACGCATCGTCGACCTGGACGCCGAGGAAGATGATGCGCTCCTCGAACAGCTTGTTGTACGGGTTCGACTCCTTGACGCCGTAGCTCGAGTGCTCGACGAAGGACGGAAGGATGTACCGCGAGGACGGCAACTGGTTGGGATCGAACAGGTTTGTCATCGTTTCTCCAAGATGTGAGTGATCGAGGGTCGCCGGTAGCGGCCGAATTACTCGCCGACTCCGCCGGCCTGCCGCGCGCGGCTGACGACGTGATCCACGAACCCGTATTCCTTGGCCGCCTGTGCCGTGAACCACCGGTCACGGTCGGAATCCTCGGTGATCTGCTCGACGGTCTGGCCGGTGTGCTGAGCGATGAGCTCGGCCATCTCACGCTTGGTGTGCGCGAACTGCTCGGCCATGATCGCGATGTCCGAAGCACTGCCGCCGATACCGGCCGAAGGCTGATGCATCATGATGCGCGCGTGCGGCAGGGCGTACCGCTTGCCCTTCGCACCGGCCGAGAGCAGGAACTGGCCCATCGAGGCAGCCAAGCCCATCCCGTAGGTGGCGATATCGCACTCGGCGAATTCCATGGTGTCGAAGATCGCCATACCTGCGGTGACCGAGCCACCGGGCGAGTTGATGTACAGCGAGATGTCGCGGGTGGGGTCCTCGGCCGACAGGAGCAAGATCTGCGCGCACAACTTGTTGGCGATGTCGTCGTCGACCTGGGTACCGAGGAAAATGATGCGGTTTTGAAGCAGACGCTCGTACACGGAGTCGCTGAGATTCAGCCCTGCTGCGGCCGAAGTCATGACGGGACTCTGCTCGTGCGAAGCCGCCGGATTCTGAACAGTCACGGTACCTGCCTTTTCCATAACAAATCGTTGGTTCCTGACACAGACACTAACGAAAGACGGCGGCTCCGGAGTCCCGGAACCGCCGTCGTTCGCTGTGAGCGTTACTTCTCTTGTTCGCCCTCGGAAGAATCAGCTGCTTCGACCTCGTCGGGAGCATCGGCGGGGCTGCCGAACAGCTCGGCGGTGTCGACGCTGGCTCCGTTGGTGTCGGTCACGGTGACGCGCTCGACGACCGAGGCAAGCGCCTTGCCGCGCTTGACGTCGGCGAACACGGCACCGAGCTGGTTGGCCTGCTGCACCTGCTGGATGAACTGCTCGGGCGGCATGCCGTAGCGCTGGGCCTGGAAGATGATCCGCTCGGTCAGCTCGTCCTGGCCGACCTGAGTGTTCTCGGCCTCGGCGATGGCGTCGAGCAGGAGCTGGGTGCGCACCGACTTCTCAGCACCCTCCTTGACGTCCTTGTCGAACTCCTCACGGCTCGAACCCTGCGACTCGAGCAACTCGGCGAGCGCTTCCTCGTTGTGATCGAGGCCGTGGATGGCCTCGTGCACCTGGGAATCGACCTCGGCCTTGACGACGGCCTCGGGAGCCGGAATCTCGAGGGTCTCGAGCAGCGTCTCGAGCACCTTGTCGCGGATCTGACCGGCCTGCTCCACCTTCGCGACTCGCTCGACGCGCGTCTTCAGATCGGCGAGCAGCTCGTCGAACGTGTCGAACTCGCTGGCGAGCTGGGCGAACTCGTCGTCGGCCTCGGGCAGCTCGCGCTCCTTGACGGAGACGACCTTGACCGTGACGACGGCTTCCTTGCCCGCATACTCACCGGCAACGAGCGTGGAGGTGAACTCCTTCGACTCGCCGGCCGAGACGCCGATGATCGCGTCGTCGAGGCCCTCGATGAGCTGACCGGAGCCGACCTCGTGGGACAGTCCGCTGGCGGTGGCCTCTTCGACGTTCTCGCCGTCGACCGTGGCCGAGAGATCGATGGACACGAAGTCGCCGGACTGAACCGGGCGATCGACACCGGTGAGGGTTCCGAAACGCTGACGGAGCGACTGCAGCTGCTCGTCGACGGCTTCGTCCTTGATCTCGAGCGGATCGACGACGACGCTGATGGTCGAGTAATCCGGCAGCTCGATCTCGGGACGCACGTCGACCTCGGCGGTGAACGTGAGCTCGGTGCCGTCTTCGATCTTGGTGATCTCGATCTCGGGCTGGCCGATGACCTTGACCTTCTCGTTGGTCACGGCCTCGGAGTAGCGAGAGGGAAGAGCGTCGTTGACGACCTGCTCGAGTACTGCACCACGGCCGACTCGCGCCTCGAGCAACTTGGCCGGAGCCTTGCCGGGACGGAATCCGGGGAGACGGATCTGCTGAGCCAAAGCCTTGTACGCGCGGTCGAAATCAGGCTTGAGCTCCTCGAAGGGCACCTCAACGTTGATACGGACTCGCGTCGGGCTCAGCTGCTCGACGGTGCTCTTCACGGGACATGCTCCTTTGTGGTGATTCTTGCTTGCTGGCAGTTCTGGCTTGCTGTCTTCCGCTCGCCACGAGCACGGTGAGCCGTGCCCGCGGCTCTCATTTGTCGGGGTGACAGGAATTGAACCTGCGACCCTCCGCTCCCAAAGCGGATGCGCTACCAAGCTGCGCCACACCCCGTCGTACGGACACCATTGAACAGCAACCGATAGTAGCCCCTCATGGGCGCCCCACCCATGACGTTCCGTGAGACCGGGCTCGACGGGCCGGTTTGGAATCCGGCAACCACTTTGGGTACAGTCTTGAAACGCAGGCGACGGAACTGGCGATCCCACGACTGTTGTTTGCACGCCGATGTAGCTCAATGGTAGAGCCCCTGTCTTCCAAACAGGCTACGCGAGTTCGATTCTCGTCATCGGCTCCATCGAAAGCCCCGCACTTCACGAGTGCGGGGCTTTTTCGTGTCCGCGTATCGTCGACAGTGTTCGAGTGAATCGGACGAACTGGACATGTATCGCCGATGGAAGGCTCAGAAGTGGAAATCGTCCTGATCGTCATCGTCGTGGCCGTAGTGGCACTGCTGGTGCTTCGCAGCAAGAAGAAGTCCGCCGCAGCCGCGGCCACCGCACTGGCCGATGCCAAGGCCGACGCCCGCCAGTCGATCGAACGGCTCGGCGGCCAGGTCTACAACCTCGTCGGCTCCGACACCGCATCCAAGCAGGCCCTCGCCGACGCATCCGAGCGCAATATCGCAGCAGGCTCGCAGATCGACCAGGCGACAACCGTCGAGCAGGCGAGGCTGGCCAAGCAGACCGCGTTGGAAGGGCTCTATTACATTCGCGCAGCGCGCCTGGCGATGGGCATGGACCCGGGCCCCGAGGTGCAGGGCATCGACGGCCAACAGCAGGCAGGCCGTGTCACCGAGGAACGCAAGGTCGACTTCGAGGGACGAGAGATCGCGGCCTCACCGGACCCGTCGGACCGGACCCCGAACTACTACCCCGGCGGACGAGTAGCGGGCCGACCCGTCCCCGCAGGCTGGTACTCCGAACCGTGGTGGCGTCCGGCCTTGGTCGCCGGCGCATGGGGAATGGGCTCGATGTTCCTGTTCTCGGCGATGTTCTCCGGCATGGCCGGGGTTCCGGACGAGACCGCAGCGGGTGGCGACCTGGGTGCGGACGGTTCCGACGGGGGTGCTGGCGACAATTACGACGGTGGCGACGCCGGAGCAGGTAACGACGGCGGTGACGGCGGCGGCTTCTTCGACAGCGGAGACGGCGGTGGCTTCTTCGACGGCGGCGGAGGCGGAGGGGATTTCGGCGGGTTCTAGCTCGCCGGCCCTACGTCGCCTGACAGACGGGGCACCAGAACAGGTTTCGCGCCTGCATCGTCGAGTGCAGGATCTCGGCTCCGCACACGCGGCACGGGAGGCCTTCCCTGCGGTAGACGTACGAACGCGGTCGGCGGGCACCGTAGGTGTCGCCGTGATCGTCCTCGGGCCGGATGGTGATGATGCGACCGCGTCGGACACCGATGGCCATGAGGTCCACGAGATCGAGCCAGATGGCGTCCCACTCGGCTCGGTCGAGGTCCTTTCCGGGCCGCATCGGGTTGATCTCGTGCCGGAAGAGGATCTCGGCGCGGTAGACGTTGCCGACGCCGGCGAGCACCTTCTGATCCATCAGCAACGTGCCGATGGCCGTGCGTGACTTGGATATTCGTGCCCAGGCCGCATCCGGGTCGGCGTCCTTGCGGAGCGGGTCCGGCCCCAGACGCGCCAGGAGGGCGTCGACCTGCTGCTCGGTGTACATCTCGCAGGCCGTGGGGCCGCGGAGGTCGGCACCGTACTTCTCCCCCACGATGCGCAGACGCACCGCACCCACCGGATCGTCCAAAGGCACAGCGTGTTCGGTGAACTTTCCGTACAGGCCGAGGTGAATGTGCACGATCAGGTCGGATTCGTAGCGGTGCAGCAGATGCTTGCCCCACGCCTCGGCCTTCTCGAGGACGAGGCCGTCGATCAGCGCGGCACCGGAAACGAACCGTCCCTGGGGACTGCTCGCCTCCACCGGTGCCCCGCCGAACCGACGTTGATGCAACCGAGCGAGTCGGTGCAGGGTATGCCCTTCGGGCACTTACTCGGGCTTTCCCGGAACCTCGGGTGCTTCGCCGCTGCGCTCGTACTCGGACAGGATGTCGATGCGACGCTGGTGGCGCTCCTCGCCCGAGAACGGGGTGCCGAGGAACGCGTCGACGATGGCCAGTGCTTCGGGCAACGTGTGCATGCGGCCGCCGATGCCGATGAGCTGCGCATCGTTGTGTTCGCGAGCCAACTTTGCCGTCTCGACGCTCCACGCGAGGGCACAGCGTGCGCCCGGCACCTTGTTCGCGGCGATCTGCTCGCCGTTTCCGGATCCGCCGAGCACGAGGCCGCGGCTGCCCGGATCGGCGACGACGCGACGTGCTGCGTCGATGCAGAAGGCCGGGTAGTCGTCGACAGGGTCGTAGTCGAAGGCACCGCAGTCGACGGGCTCGTGCCCGGTTGCCGTCAGGTGTTCGATGATCTGATTCTTGAACTCGAGGCCGGCGTGGTCGGCACCCAGGTATACGCGCATGCCTAGAGTCTGACAGGTGATGTCACGAGCCGAGAAATTCGCCGGTGTCGACGGCGCGAAGGGTGCGTGGGTGGTCGCATTGTTCGACGGCACGAGAGTGACGTGGACGGCCTGCTCCTCCGTCTCCGACGTGTTGGAGCACACCCGAGACTGCGCGCGAGTGGGCGTCGACATGCCGCTGTCGCTACCCGTGGACGGTTATCGCGTCAGCGAACTGGAGGCGAAGAAGTTCCTGGGGACGGCGCGCAGTTCGATCTTTCACACCCCGGTCGCGGATGTTCTGGGCGCGGTGTCGTACGAACAGGCGTGCTCGATCTCGCGGTCGAAGACCGGCAAGGCGATCAGTAAACAAACGTGGCACATCTTGCCCGCGGTCCGGGCGTGGCGAGATTCGGACTTCGATCCGGAACGGTACGTCGAAGTGCATCCCGAATGCTCGTTCAGGGCGATGTCACCGACCACGGTCTACGCATCGAAGAAGACCGGCCGCGGCGTCGGGCAACGGTTGGCCGCACTGACACGATGGACCGGGGATCTCGATCTGGACGACCTGCCGAACGGGCCGCTCGTCGACGACGTCCTCGATGCCGCCGCAGCGGCGTGGTCGGCCAGGCGCTTCCATCTGGGCGAGCATCTGACGTTCGGCACCGACAACGGCTCGGATCGAATCGTCGCCTGATCCCCCGTGCGTGAACCAGCCCCTCGTGCGTGAAAGTTCGGATCCTGCTACGAGTTTCCACGCACGAGGGTCTCGCGATCAGTCGAACTGCGGGTCCTCGTTGCGGGTGCGCTTGAGCTCGAAGAAGTGCGGGTACGCCGCGAAGATCACCGACGCGTCCCACAACTTGCCTGCCTCTTCACCGCGTGGAATCCGCGAGAGCACAGGGCCGAAGAACGCCACGCCGTTGACGTGAATGGTGGGAGTGCCCACATCGGGGCCGACCTTGTCCATTCCTGCGTGGTGGCTGGTGCGTAGGTCCTCGTCGTAATCGGTGCTCTCGGCTGCCGAGGCGAGATCGGCGGGCAAGTCGAGTTCGGCCAAGGACTCTCGGATGACGACGTCGAAATCCTTGTTGCCCTCGTTGTGAATTCGCGTGCCCATGGCCGCGTACAGCGGCGCGAGGATCTCGTCGCCGTTGCTCTTCGCCGCGGCGATCGCCACCCGCACCGGACCCCACGCCTTCTTCATCATCGCGGCGTACTCCTCGGGCAGGTCGCGGCCCTCGTTAAGGACGGCCAAGCTCATGACGTGGAAGTTGACGTCGATGTCGCGCACCTGCTGGACCTCGAGAATCCAACGTGAGGTGATCCAGCACCATGGGCACAGCGGGTCGAACCAAAAATCAGCGGTGTCTTTCTGTCCTGAACCGGCCACTGTCTGCTCCTCGAAAGTCGATGTCGCTGTCTCTTCATGTCGTAACACCCGGCCACCGCGCGGACATTCCACGCGACCCGTCAGCCAGCGCGCGACACGGCGGACGTGATGGGATGGACGGCACTACCCATAACTACACGAAGAGGTGTCGACTGAAGTGGTTGCTCCCAACCTGACGCGTGACCAAGCCTCCGAGCGCTCGGCGATCATCGGGGAAACGAAGTACGCGATCGTTCTCGATCTCACCGACGGCGAGGGCAATCCCGGCGAGAAGACGTTCCGCTCGCTCACCACCATCACGTTCGCCGCGACCGCCGGAGCGTCGACTTTCGTGGACATCGTCGCAGGCACCATCCGGTCGGCGACGCTCAACGGCACAGCGCTCGACACGACGAACTACGACGAGTCGACGGGGCTGGCTCTGGTCGATCTCGCCGAACACAACGAACTCGTGGTCGATGCCGACTGCGTCTACTCGCACACCGGCGAAGGCCTGCACCGTTTCGTCGATCCGTCGGACGGTTCGGTGTACCTGTACTCGCAGTTCGAGACTGCGGACGCCAAGCGCATGTTCGCGTGCTTCGATCAACCCGATCTCAAGGCCACGTTCGACCTGAAGGTCACCGCTCCCGAGAGCTGGACCGTCATCTCCAACGCAGCGCACGGTGCCGAACCGGCCGCAGGTGAGCACGTGTTCGATACGACGCCGCTGATGAGCACGTACCTGGTTGCTCTGATCGCCGGTCCCTACGCCGAGTGGACCGATTCGTACACCGACGATCACGGCACCATCCCTCTCGGAATCTACTGCCGCGCATCGCTTGCCGAACACATGGATGCCGAGCGACTGTTCACCGAGACGAAGCAGGGTTTCGGTTTCTACCACGAGAACTTCGGCACCCCGTATGCGTTCGGCAAGTACGACCAGCTGTTCGTGCCAGAATTCAACGCCGGTGCCATGGAGAACGCCGGGGCCGTCACGTTCCTCGAGGACTACGTCTTCCGGTCCAAGGTGACGCGGTACTCCTACGAGCGACGCGCCGAGACCGTGCTGCACGAGATGGCGCACATGTGGTTCGGCGATCTGGTGACGATGACGTGGTGGGACGACCTGTGGCTCAACGAGTCGTTCGCGACGTTCGCCTCCGTGTTGTGCCAGTCCGAGGCGACCGAGTACACCAACGCGTGGACGACGTTCGCCAACGTCGAGAAGGCCTGGGCATACCGACAGGACCAGCTGCCCTCGACGCACCCCATCGCCGCGGACATCCCCGATCTGGCCGCCGTGGAGGTCAACTTCGACGGCATCACGTACGCCAAGGGTGCCAGCGTGCTCAAGCAACTGGTTGCGTACGTCGGTAAGGAAGACTTCCTGGCCGGGTTGCGGGCCTACTTCGTCGATCACGCGTTCGCCAACGCAACGTTCTCGGATCTGCTTGCGGCACTGGAGAAGTCATCGGGTCGCGATCTCTCCGATTGGGGTGCGCAGTGGCTGCGGACCACCGGCCTGAATACTCTGAGCCCCGATTTCGACGTCGACTCGGAGGGCAAGTTCACCCGGTTCGCAGTGTCGCAGACCGGCGCAGCACCGGGCGCGGGCGAGCATCGCGTACACCGCATCGCGATCGGCATCTACGACGACGTCGACGGCAAGTTGGTGCGTACCGACCGCGTCGAGCTGGACCTCGATGCTGCCGAATCGACGAATGTCGAAGCGCTCGTAGGTGTCTCGCGCGGCAAGCTCGTGCTGGTCAACGACGACGACCTGACGTACTGCGCAGTGCGGCTCGATCCGGATTCGCTCGGTGTTCTCGTCGATCGGATCGGCGACATCGCCGAGTCGCTCCCCCGCACTCTCGCCTGGTCGGCCGCATGGGAGATGACTCGGTCCGCCGAGATGAAGGCACGCGACTTCGTGGCTCTGGTCCAGCGCGGAATCGGTAGCGAGACCGAAGTGGGTGTGGTGCAACGCCTTCTGCTCCAGGCGCAGACGGCTGTCACCAGCTACGCCGATCCGGCGTGGGCGGCCGAACACGGAGTCCCCGAGTTCGCCGACGCAGTTCTCGAGCTGGCCCGCGGTGCCGAGTCGGGCTCGGATCACCAGTTGGCGTTCGTCAATGCTCTGACCGGTACCGAACTCAGCGAGCGCCATGTCGAGGTATTGCGCGCTCTCCTGGACGGTGACGCCCAGGGGCAGTCCTTGGCCGGACTCGACATCGATACGGATCTGCGGTGGCGCATCGTCACCGCTCTTGCAGCGGCTGGAGCCATCGATGCCGACGGGCTCGACTCGCCGGTCATCGATGCCGAAGCCGAGAAGGACAACACCGCCGCCGGGGCGCGGTCGGCTGCCGCTGCACGAGCTGCGCGTCCCAGTGCCGAAGTGAAGGAGCGGGCATGGACGACCGTCGTCGACGACGACGCGGTTCCGAACATCACGGCGCGATCGATCATCGGTGGTTTCGCGGGCCCCGGCCAGGGCGAACTACTCGAGCCGTACGTCGACCGCTACTTCGAGGCGATCGACGGCGTGTGGGCTCGTCGATCGAGTGAAGTCGCACAGACCGTCGTGGTTGGTCTCTACCCCTCGTGGTCGATCAGCGAGCAGTCGTTGGCCGCAGCCGACAGGTTCCTCGATGGCGACCTTCCACCTGCTCTGCGCCGACTGGTGATCGAAGGCCGGGCCGGAGTCGTTCGGGCACTCGCCGCCCGGGCATACGACGCCGCCTGATCACAGGTACACACACGACGAGGGCCGGTTGCGTCTCACCCGCGAAGGTGGGATGCAACCGGCCCTCGTCGTCGCCGGGACCGCCGGCCGAGAACTACGGGGATGGAGCGCGACGAGCTACGGCGCGAGGATGGATGCTGCCATCACGCGGACCGAGGTCACGAGACCGTCGATGAGGTTGCCGTCGCGGAACGGGCCGAGCGCAGCGGTGACGCCGAGCTGAGCAACCCGATCGGTAGCGCGGTTCGAGACTCGCTTTCCGGTGCGGATCTCGAGCGCGTGCCGGTTGGGGTCGACAGCGATCAGAACCGAACGAATCGCATCGGGGGTGCCGGGGAAGACCGAATCCGCTCCCGCAGCCGGATCGACCCCCAGGTCACCGACGTAGATGTTGAACCGAATCTTCGTCTTCCGGGTCGCCTCGCTCAGTGCGTCGTCGAGCGCGACCAGATCCTGCGTCGCGAAAGGCAGGTGCTCCGGGCTCGGCGTGCCGAACTCGTGTGCCACCGATACGCGACCACTCGCCGTCAGCGCAGCCCCGAACGGCAGGTCCTCTTCTCGGATGTCACCGCCACGTACCAGTTCACCACTTGCCACTTGCAGCACCTCCGATCGAATCGGCTGTGTCCGCGTCGTGCGATCCGTGGCCCCCGAACGGAGTCACCTCGTCCGTAGCGCTCCACAGCAATGGCTCGCGCGTCCACTCGTCCGTCAGCCGGTACGGAGCGACGTCCATCCCCGGCTGCTTGTCGGTCAAGTAGGACAGCGCGCCGACGATTCCGATCACCGCAACCGGAATCACCCCGAATATCAGCGTGGTCTCCAAAATGCTCACGGGGTGTGACGTTAGTCGACAATTGCCCGTCGGACCACGTCGGGGCCGGTGTTGTGACCGAAAAGAGCCAACGGCCGACAGTCAGGCAGCACCTTCGCCGAGGTACGCCAACCAGCTCGGGTCCAACTCCTTGGTGGTCGCCAGCAGACGCCAGTGCGGGCCCTTCGGCGGCACGAGCTGGGCTCGCAACGTCCACCCGATCTCACTGAGCAGCTTGTCCGCCTTGCGGTGATTGCAGGAGGCGCAGCACGCCACGCAGTTCTCCCACGAGTGGCCGCCGCCGCGGCTGCGAGGCACGACGTGATCGACGGTCTCGGCCTTGCTGCCGCAATAGGCGCAGCGGAATCTGTCGCGATGCATCAGTGCCGCGCGCGTCATCGGCACCCGCGCTCGATAGGGAACTCGGACGAACGTCCGCAATCGAATCACCGACGGCACCTGGACGGAGTAATCGGCCGACCGGATGAACGGCCCCTCCGGATCGTCGTGGATCACGTCGGCCTTGCCGCAAACGAGAAGAACCACCGCCCGGCGCATCGGAAGCGCGGTCAGTGGTTCGAAAGTTGCGTTGAGCAGCAGCACACGGCGCTTGACCCACGCCGGGACGGCGTCGTCGCCCGTGGCGTTGTGGGCCGTCGGCACCACGCGCAGCGGAGAAGCCCCCGAGGCCGTCTCACGCTGGTCGTGCGTGGTGCGGCCCTCAGTGGGCGGGAGTTGTCGGTGGCGGTGTTGAGAGTTCTTCATGCATTACTCCAGGGAGTGTCGGCGCCCGCGCATGGCTTGCGTGGAACACGGTTCACAGTGGAACACGAATACACCGCCCGCGCACAGCCTTTTTCTGCGCATTTTCTGTTGCCGATCGGTGAACATTCCGGTTTCCGATCAGCGAGTTCGAGGATCGATACCGCTATGCGCTGCGTGACTGGCAAGATTTCTGTGTCTCCGTAGACTTTTCGGGTGGCTGTATCAACCCTTCTGTCCGTATCGCCGTTACCCGAACCTTCGCTGCTGCGTGAGCTCGACACCCGAGCATTCGAACTGACCGACACCGGACGCGACTGGCTGGTCGACCGTCCGTTGCAGATCCTCGGCTATCTGGTTCTGGCGATCGTGCTCAGGCTCGTGTTGCACCGAATGATCGACCGCTTCACTCGACACGACGCCGGCCGATCACCTGCACTTCTCCGGCCGTTACGCGACCGGTCCTCGGGAACGGTGAAGGGCGAGATACTCAACGAACGGCGCAGACAGCGGGCCAACACGATCGGTTCGGTACTCCGATCTGCGGTGTCGGTCATGATCCTGACCTGGTTCGTGCTGTCGGTGCTCGACGTCGTGGGTGTGAACGTCGCCCCGTTCATCGCGTCGGCGGGGATCGTCGGTGTCGCCCTCGGTTTCGGTGCGCAGAACCTCGTCCGCGACTTCCTGTCCGGAATCTTCATGCTTCTCGAGGATCAGTACGGGGTCGGCGACGTCGTCGATCTCGGTGAGGCGATCGGCACGGTCGAAAGCGTGGGATTGCGCGTCACCACGATCAGAGATGTCAACGGCACCGTGTGGTACTGCCGAAACGGTGAAGTTCTGCGGGTGGGCAACATGAGCCAAGGGTTCGCGGTAGCTGTCCTCGACCTCCCCGTCTCCCACACGGCCAACATCGACGAGGCCTGCGCGGTGGCCGAGAGAACCACCAACGAGGTCGTGGACTCCGGCGACTTCGACAGTGACATCCTCGAACCCCCGGAGATGCTCGGCGTCAATGCCGTCAGCGCCGATACCGTGACCATCCGGATCACGATCAAGACCCGACCCGGCCGCCAATGGGCAGTGCAGCGTCGCCTCCACCGCGACATCCTGCAGTCGTTCGACGATGCCGGTATCAAAGCCCCGTATGCGCTGGGCCGTCCGGGTGGGGTTGCAGTCGAGAGCAGCAGCTGAGGGACAATGAGCGTGACCGACGCCGACGAGGAACGAACAGAGAGAGTGTGATGACCGAACCGCAGCAGACGTTCTACGACGCGGTCGGCGGTGCGGAGACGTTCCGGTTGCTCACGGCGAAGTTCTACGAGGAAGTGGCCAAGGACGAGATCGTGCGGCCCCTGTATCCCGAGGAGGACCTGGCTCCGGCCGAACGGCGGATGCGAATGTTCCTCGAGCAGTACTGGGGCGGGCCTCGTACGTACTCCGACGAACGTGGTCATCCACGATTGCGGATGCGGCACAACCCGTTTCGGATCGGGCCGCTCGAACGTGACGCCTGGCTTCGATGCATGCACATCGCGATCGCCTCGATCGACCCGGCGGTCCTGGATTCTGCGCACCGAACGCAACTCGTCGACTACATGGAGATGGCCGCCAATTCGATGATGAACTCGGCAATCTGAGAGCTACGGCGTCACGTTCTACGGCGTCACGAACTACAGCGATGCGCCTCGCCGCAGGCCCGCTGCGCCACCTCGGAGGCGGCCGAGCCGGCGGCGGAGCGAGCCGGCTACCCCGAGCACGAAGCTCAGCGGCGCGGGCAGGTGCTGCCGCAAGATGGCGTGCTTGCGCACGTAGTTCTCGACGTGCCACTCCGACCAGGTGCCGGCCCGGAACAACGCTGCGTCGCCGGCGACCAGAGTCCGGGGCGCGTGGTCTTCGCTGGACACCACGACCGACCCGTCCATGATGTGGACGATCTCGTCGACTGCGAAGTACCACCGAAAGCGACCGGCCGTGCAATCCCACACATTGGTGGTCGTGGTGCCGTCGGTGCTTCTGGACCACTCCGCGACGCGCGCCCGCGGGTTTCCCTCGAGGATCCACGTGGGTTCGATGGGACTGTCGGAGAGCGAAACATCTTCCAGCCGCACAGCAATGGTCGAGGTTCTCATGGTGTCGTCGCGTCCTCACCGTCGGGCGCGGCACCGGCCGCTGCACATTTTACGTTGCAGAACATACAACACTTTCCAAACGTGGGGATACGTGTCGGTCATGTGAATGAGCACAATCCTTTACCTTCCGATCGACCGCCAGTGCAGGGTGCCGGGTGCACCCCAGCGCCCTCGAATCGTTCGCAGCCCATTCGTTTGGCACTATTGCCAGTTGTGACCGATCCGATCGAAAGCACCGAGTTGTCGTGGTGGCAGGACGCCGTCTTCTACCAGATCTATCCCCGGTCGTTCGCAGATGCGAACGGTGACGGAATCGGTGATCTCGACGGCATCAGAGACAAGCTCGGCTACCTCGAATTGCTCGGTATCGACGCCATCTGGATCGGACCGATCACGCGGTCGCCCATGGCCGATCACGGCTACGACGTTTCCGACCCCCGAGACATCGACCCCATGTTCGGCAGTCTCGAGATCTTCGACGCGTTGCTCGACGAGGCGCACGCCCGCGACATCAAGGTCACGATGGATCTGGTGCCCAATCACACCAGTAACGAACACCGGTGGTTCCAGGCGGCTCTGAACGCCCCTCGTGGCAGCGCCGAGCGAGCGCGCTACATCTTTCGAGACGGGCTCGGCGACGACGGTTCGCGGCCGCCGAACAACTGGCCGAGCATCTTCGGGGGTCCCGCCTGGACGCGAGTCGACGAGAAGGACGGCTCCCCCGGTCAGTGGTACCTGCACATCTTCGCGCCCGAACAACCGGATCTGAACTGGGACAACCCCGAGGTCTTCGACGACTTCGCGCGCACACTTCGGTTCTGGCTGGACCGAGGCGTCGACGGATTTCGACTCGACGTCGCCCACGGCATGGCAAAACCTGCCGAGCTGGCCGACATGAGCCTCGAGTTCAACGCACTGATGAAGAACGACGACGACGATCCCCGGTTCAACAACCCCCGAGTCCACGAACTGCACCGCCGCATCAGAGCCGTCATGAACGAATACCCCCACGCGGTGACGGTCGGCGAGATCTGGGTCCAGGACAACGTCCGGTTCTCCGAATACATCCGCCCCGACGAGCTGCACCTGGGCTTCAACTTCCGCTTGGCCAGTGTCGATTTCGACGCCGAGACCATCCGCGATGCGATCTCCAACTCGCTCGCGGCCGTCGAACTGGTCGGGGGCACCCCGACGTGGACACTGTCGAACCACGACGTCGAACGCGAGGTCACCCGATACGGCGACGGAGACCTGGGCTATCACCGGGCCCGGGCCATGATTCTCGTCGAATTGGCCGTTCCTGGAACAATCTTCGTCTACAACGGTGCCGAGCTCGGGCTACCGAACGTGCAGCTGCCCGACAGCGCCCTGCAGGACCCGGTGTGGGAGCGGTCCGGGCACACCGAGCGCGGACGCGACGGCTGCCGAGTCCCCATGCCGTGGGAGGGTGATGCCCCTCCGTTCGGGTTCTCCACCACCGATCGCACCTGGTTGCCGATGCCGCCGGAGTGGAAGGGGCTGACCGCCGAGGCGCAGCTCGAAGAGGTCGATTCGATGCTCAGCCTGTACCGCACGGCGTTCGAATTGCGCACCCTGCGGCCGGAGTTCACCGGCGGCGGAATCGATTGGTACGGTGCCCCTCCCGGGTGCCTGGCCTTCCGGCGCCGCGGGGGCTTGATCTGCGCCCTCAACGCCTCCGACGAGTCGATCCCACTCCCACCCGGCGAAGTGTTGCTGACCAGCACTCCGCTGGTCGACGGGATGCTTCCCGCGAACGCGGCCGCCTGGCTCGTCTGAGCCGGCCGGCCGGCCGGCCGAACCGGCCGACCGGCCACGCTCAGCGTTCGACGGTGAGCGACAACTGTCGGCCCGGGCGGCGAACGAACACCGACCCGAACCTGGCGTCGAGGCGCAACCACACCTTGGTGGCGCGTACTCGTACCACCTCTGCGGCGGCGATCCTCTCCGGGTCGACGTCGATCGTCAACGGATCGTTGCCGTCGTGCGGCACGAAACCCATTGCGGTCAAAGCAAATACGGTGCGCATGGTGACCGAGACGTCGTCGCCGTCACCGGTCACGTGCAACACCTGCTGTTCGAGCAACGAGCTCGGCGGCCCGTGACTGCTGCCGTGTTCCTTCGCCAGTGCCGCACCGCGCTGTGCGAGTCCGATGAGCACCCGCGCGGGGACGTCGTCGAGATGCTCGAATCCGCTGTCGGGAGGAAGGGTGCCACGCCACGCGGAGTCCATCGAGAAGCCCGGGTCGATCACGCCGTCGTCCGCGTTCTGCAGTGCGGACACCAACACATCGGCACCCGCACTGGTGTCGTCGGGCACGATGGTTCCCGCAATCACACGCGCGGCGAGCGCATCGAAACCGGTTGCCGCCCAACACGACACGCCCCCGCCGGCCCGAGTGCGCAACCGAACGACAGCAGCCTCGTCCAAGCGCAATGCCCTGCTGCAGAACGTCTGGAGGTTCTCCCGCTCGACCGCATCGGGAACGGTCAGAACGCGCTCATACACGCTGCCAACTCACCAGGAACTCGCGCTCGGCGGGAGTGAGCCGACGCAGTCGCTGCGCGTCGATGTCGAACGCCGCGATCTGCGTCGACGCCACCACCGCTGCCGGAGTATCCAGCGACGCCCCGCGTGCCCGCACCTCGTACCCCACGACGAAGTCCACCGCGCGGACCGCATCGATCCACATGAAGACGTCGAGGGGTCCGTCCTCGTGTCGCAGCTGGCCGCGATACTTCACGTGCAGATCGGCAATGACGGCACCGTGACGCAGATTCGCAGTCGGCCTGCCGTCCACCAGCAGCCACGGGATCCGCGCCTCTTCGAGCAACGTCACCATTCGCGCGTGGTTGATGTGTTGATACACATCCATATCCGACCACCGCACATCCACAGCGGCGTGAAAGCCCACCCGCTCGGTGGCGGGTCGCTTGTCGGACAGATGGTCGTCGGGCACACTCACGCGCTTACTACCTCTTCTCGATCGAACGGAAGTTCCATGGTGTCAGGGAACCATGTTTCTCACCTGTCGGGCGGCAACCGAGAGTGTGGCCAGGTCCAGCGTCCCCGTCTCGGCGATCTCGGTGAGCGCTGCACGCGAGCGGGCCAACCGCGACGAATTGGTCGATTCCCATTCGGCGATCTTCTCCGTGACCGACTCGTCCGGTTCGCCCGCGGCCAACACGGCCTTGGTGATTCCGCGAAGGGAGGCGTACAGATCGTCACGAAGAGCCAAGCGCGCCAACGAATGCCATCGATCGCCGCGGGCAAGCTTCGAGACCGCGGTGAGCAACCAGTCGATGCCGATGTGCGCGTCGAGCGCGAAGTAGAGCTCGGCCACCTCCGCCCCGTCCCGGTCGACGATGTCGGCGATATCGATGATGTCGAGCAAGCAGTACACGTCGAGCAAGCCGTAGATCCGACGTGCCAGCTCGGCCGGAGCACCTCGTTCCATCGCGGCCCCCGAACGCCGGTCCAAATCGACCGCCTGGTGACCGGAGATCCACGACGCGACCCGCGGCTGCAGAGCGCGAACCTGCCCGGCATAGCGACTGATCTCGGCCCCGACCGCCAACGGCTGCGGCCGATTGGCCAACAGCCACCGGGATACTCGATCGAGCATGCGACGCGATTCGAGCAGCAGCTCGGCGGACACTGCGGTGGGTACGTCGGCCGCACGAATCGAATCCCACACCTCGTCGAGGCCGAAGATTTCGGTGGCCGCGGCGAACGCGCGAATGGCGTCGGTGCCTGCGGCACCGGAGTCCTCGGTCAACCGATACGGGTAGGTGATTCCACCACAGTCGATGGCCTCGTTGGCGAGCGTCGTCGCCACCAGTTGACGCCGTAGCGGATGCGCCTTGATGGCATCTGCGTACGGATCCCGCAGTGGCTCGGGGAAATACTTGGGTAGCCGGGGGGCGAAGACGTCGCTGTCGGGAAGCTCGCTGTCGAGCAGTTCAGCTTCCAGTGCCAATTTCACGTGCGCCATCAACGTCGCGAGTTCCGGCGACGTCAGTCCACGCCCGTCTTGCTTGCGACGACGGAGATCGGCCTCGGTGGGCAGAGCCTCGAGCTCCCGGTCGAGCCCTCGACGCGTCTCCAGATCCTCGATGACCCGGCTGTGCACCGTCACCAGATGTGGTGCGTCGAATCTGGACGTACCGAGCAACTCGTTCTGCATGATGTTGTCCCACAACACCAATCGCCCGACCTCGTCGGTCATGGACGCAAGCAGCTCATCGCGGTCTTCGCGCGCCAGGTTTCCGTTGGTGATGGCAGTCTCGAGCAGGATCTTGATGTTGACTTCGTGATCGGAACAGTCGACGCCCGCCGAGTTGTCGACGGCGTCGGTGTTGATCTTGCCGCCGGCTGCGGCGTACTCGATCCTGCCCAGTGCGGTGGCACCGAGGTTTCCGCCCTCCCCCACCACGGCCGCCCGCACATCCACGCCGTCGACCCGCACTGCATCGTTGGCCTTGTCGCCGACTTCGGCGTTGCTCTCACTGGAAGCCTTGATGTAGGTGCCGATTCCGCCGTTCCACAGCAGATCGGCGGGAGCCTTCAGGATCGCGTTCACCAACTCTGGTGGTGACAGTGCAGCAACCGATTCGTCCAACCCGAGGGCCGAACGTGCTGCGGCGCTGATGGGTACGGATTTGCGGGTCCGCTCCCACACCCCTCCGCCGGCACTGATGAGCGAGGTGTCGTAGTCCGCCCACGACGACCGCGGCAGGGCGAACAAGCGCTCCCGCTCGGCGAACGACGACTCCCGATCGGGGTCGGGGTCGAGAAAGATGTGCCGGTGGTCGAACGCCGCGAGCAAGCGAATGTGTCGGCTCAGCAGCATGCCGTTACCGAATACGTCTCCGCTCATGTCGCCGACGCCGACGACCGTGAAATCCTGACTCTGCGTGTCGATTCCGAGCTCACGGAAGTGCCGCTTGACGCTCTCCCACGCACCCTTCGCGGTGATTCCCATGGCTTTGTGGTCGTATCCGGCGGATCCACCGGACGCGAACGCGTCACCGAGCCAGAATCCGTACTCGGCAGCGATGCCGTTGGCCATGTCGGAGAAGGTCGCGGTGCCCTTGTCCGCCGCGACGACGAGGTAGGTGTCGTCTCCGTCGCGGCGCACCACCCCGGTAGGGACCGATACCGACCCGGTGGCGCGGTCGAGATTGTCGGTGATGTCGAGCAACCCGGCAATGAACAGTCGGTAGCAGGCTTTGCCTTCCTCGGCGTATGCCTGTCGATCTCGGTCGGCTTCACCGGTGGTCACCGGAGGACGCTTGACGACGAATCCACCCTTGGCCCCGACGGGCACGATGACTGCGTTCTTGACCATCTGAGCCTTGGCGAGCCCGAGAATCTCCGTCCGGAAGTCCTCCCGTCGATCGGACCAGCGCAACCCGCCTCGGGCCACCGCACCGAACCTCAGATGCACCCCCTCGACGCGCGGGGAATACACGAAGATCTCGAACGTGGGCTTCGGTTTGGGCAGCTCTGCGATGGATTGCGGGTCGAACTTGAGCGAGAGGTACGGGCGATGTGCACCGTCGGATCCCACCACGAAGTGGTTGGTGCGCAACGTCGCTCGAATGAGCTCGAACATGCTGCGCAGAATGCGGTCGGCATCGAGGCTGACGACCTCGTCGATCAGCTCGCCGAGCTGGGTTCCGATGGCCTGCGCGTCCGCCTCGGCACTGGTCTCGGGGTCGAACTGCGCCTCGAACAGTCCGACGAGCAGCCGCGCGGTACGCGGATGCGCCAGGAGGACGCCCTCGATGTTGAACTGACTGTAGGGAAAACCCGCCTGCCGCAGGTACTTGGCGTATGCACGCAACACCACGGCCTGCCGCCAGTGCAGACCTGCACGCATCACCAGTTCGTTGAAACGATCCGCTTCTGCCGCGCCGCTCCACACGGCCGCGAATGCGTCGGTGAATCGATGCTGGACCCGGCTCTCGCGATCGGCCGTGCCTGCCTCGGACAGCTCGGCGTCGAGGTCCCCGTCGATGGCCGAGCGCAACATCTCACGCGAGGCGGAGAGACCGAAATCGTATATCCAGCAAGACATTCCGTCCGGACGCACCACCGGGTACGGCCGCTCGTCGTCGACCTCCACACCGAGACTCTGCAGAATGGGCAACACCTGGGACAGTGATACGCCCGCACCGCCGATGTACAGCGAGAAGCGCCAACTCCCCACGGCCGAACGCTCGTTTCGGTAGAGCTGCATGTCGATCGCTTCGTCGCCGAGTGCTTCGAGGCGGGCAATGTCCGTGACGGCCCTGGCCGGACTGAAGTCCTGCTTGTACGCCTCGGGAAAAGCCTCGGTGTAGCGCTGAATGCGCGCCGGGTCGACGGCTCGGTCGAGGGACACGGCGTCACCCAACGAGTCCTCCCACGTTCGGGTGGTCTCGGTCAGCGCCGCTTCGATCCGGGTGATGTCGTCGGCGGACAGGTGGGGAGAGACAGTGCCCGGTGCGCGGCGCACCGTCACGTGCAGCAGCGCGAGATCCGATTCGGTGACGCGTGCGGTGTAGTCGAGCGAGGTACCACCGAGCTCTCGGAGCAGTCGGTCCTGGATCGCGAGTCGGACGCGAGTGGTGTAGCGATCTCGCGGCAGGTACACCAGAGCACTGACGAAGGACCCACACGCATCGGGTCGCACGAACAGCTTGACCTTGCGCCGGCGACCCAGCGCCAGAACAGCACTCGCCGTTTCGAACAGCCACGAAGCAGAGGTCGCGAACAGTTCCGACCGCGGCATCGACTGCAGCACCTCGAGCATGGCCTGGCCGGAGAAGGACCCGAGATCATGGCCGGCCTTGGCGATCACCGACCGCACTCGACGCTCGATCACCGGAATGTCGAGGACGTTCTCGTGCAGCGCGGTGACGGTGAAGACTCCGACGAATCGATGCTCGGCGGAGTCGTCGGCGTCGATCACACTGACGAAATAGGGGTAGACAGCACGATGAACCGTGGCGGGGTTCGGACCCTGCGTCAGAGCAACCAGGTCGCGCTCACCGACCGGTTCGGGTCCGTCTCCATGTTGACCGGCATCGCGCAGCACACCCAGGCTGCTCGATTCCACACCGGTTGCGGTTCGGTCACCGTCGCTACCGTCGATCGTGTATCTCCGGTAACCCAGCAAGGTGTAATGGCCGTCGCCCAGCCAACGCAGCAAGGCAGCCGCATCCCGGTGTGCGACGGCTGCTTCGGAATCGAGGTCGCCGGACGCCGCGGCGACACCGTCCAACCGATCGGCCACGGCAGCCTGCACGCGACGCATCTCGTCGGTGTCGCCGACGACCTGACGCACATCGGCGAGTACTCGACTCGTCTCCTCTTCCAACTGCGCGACGGCATCGTCGGAGGTGGACGGGTGCAGCTGGACGTGTATCCAGGATTCGGCGATGCCGGCCGAGCTCAGCCCGACGAGCACTCCTTCTGCGTTCCGATCGACGGAGAGAATGGGATGGACCACGTCGGTGTATTCGATGCCGAGACGCGAGAGCAGCGACATGATCGATTCGACCAGCAACGGCATGTCGTCGGTGACGATTTGTAGGTAGCTTCCCGCAGCCTGCTGTGCTGCAGACTCGTTCGGTCGATGGACCGCCACTTTCGCCGTCCCCGGCAGCCGCCGCTCTGCGGCGAGCCGAACGTGCCGTCGGAAAGAGGTGATGTCGGGGGTATGCGCGGACACTGCGACCGCAGTGGCGTCGGTGTGCTCGAAATACTCCGTACGCAATGTCGCCAACTCGGCCACAAGCCTGTCGTCGAGCCGGTCGGCCCAGTCGTCGTCGGTCAGGTCAAGCGAGCGTGACATTGTTTTCGAGTACTCCCTCGTGAGGATTTCCCGACGCCCGCCGATCGCCGGTCGTCGATGACCCCTCGACCCTAGTGCGGGTGACCCCGCAACCGCAGAGATCTCGGGAACCAGCGCGTCAGGCCGATCCGGCAGTCAGGACGAATCGCTGTGTAGATACTCGCTCAGTGCAGTTCGTTCGTGTTCGCGCAGCGGCCTGGACGAGGAGGTGTCGAGATCGAAGGCCACCATCAGTGCCTCCGCGTCTGCACACACCGTTCCGTTTCGATCGGTGACGACGTGCCGAACGCCGTACGAGGTGGTCCCGATACGAGTGATCCACAGCTCGATCACCAGCGGGCCGGAGTCGTCCAGGATCGGGTGCAAGAAGTTGGTGGTCAACGTACGAACCACCACCGCGCCGCGACCTTTCGAGCCCCCCAGGACCGCGTTCAGAAACTGAACGCGGCCTTCCTGAAGGTACTCGACGAACCGGGTGTTGTTGACGTGCCCGAGGCGGTCGGAATCACCCCACCGCACCTGAAGTGTGCAGGTGAAGGTCTGTGCCGACATGTCAGTCTCGGGTCAGCTTCCGGTGCGTGACGCGGTGGGGACGCGCCGCGTCGGGGCCGAGCCGCTCGACCTTGTTGGCCTCGTAGCCCTCGAAGTTGCCCTCGTACCAGTACCAGGCAGCCTCGTTGTCTCCGAAGCCACCTTCCCACGCCAGGATGTGGGTGCAGGTGCGGTCCAGGAACCACCGGTCGTGCGAGATGACCACGGCGCAACCGGGGAATTCCTCGAGCGCGTTCTCGAGCGATCCGAGTGTCTCGACGTCGAGGTCGTTGGTCGGCTCGTCGAGCAGGATCAGGTTGCCACCCTGCTTGAGCGTCATTGCCAGATTCAGACGGTTGCGCTCACCGCCGGAGAGAACTCCAGCGGGCTTCTGCTGATCGTGGCCCTTGAATCCGAACGAGCTGATGTACGCGCGCGACGGGAATTCCGAGTTGCCCACGGTGATGAAGTCCAGGCCGTCGGAGACCGTTTCCCAGACCGTCTTCTTCGAGTCGATGCCGGAGCGGTTCTGGTCGACGTAGCTGAGCTTGACGGTCTGCCCGATCTTCACCTCGCCGCCGTCCGGCTCCTCGAGCCCGACGATGGTCTTGAACAGTGTCGTCTTACCGACACCGTTGGGTCCGATAACGCCGACGATTCCGTTGCGCGGCAACGTGAAGGACAGATCCTTGATCAGCACGCGGCCGTCGAAGCCCTTATCGAGGCTCTTGACCTCGACCACGACGTCGCCGAGGCGCGGCGGGTTGGGGATCTGGATCTCGTCGAAGTCGAGCTTCCTGGTCTTCTCGGCCTCGGCCACCATCTCGTCGTAGCGAGCCAGACGAGACTTGCTCTTGGCCTGGCGAGCCTTGGCACCGGAGCGAACCCAGGCGAGTTCGTCCTTGAGTCGCTTCTGCAGCTTCTGGTCCTTCTTGCCCGAGACCTCGAGGCGCTCGGCCTTCTTCTCCAGGTAGGTCGAGTAGTTGCCCTCGTACGGGTACAGATGTCCGCGGTCGACCTCGGCGATCCACTGCGCGACGTGGTCGAGGAAGTACCGGTCGTGAGTCACGGCGAGAATGGCACCGGCGTAGGCGGCCAAGTGCTGCTCGAGCCACAGCACACTCTCGGCGTCGAGGTGGTTGGTCGGCTCGTCGAGCAGCAACAGGTCGGGCTTGCTGAGCAGCAACTTGCACAGGGCGACGCGACGCTTCTCACCACCGGAGAGGTTGGTGACCGGGGACTCGGGCGGCGGGCAGCGCAGCGCGTCCATCGCCTGTTCGAGCTGCGAGTCGATCTCCCAGGCGTCGGCGTGGTCGAGCTTCTCCTGCAGCTCGCCCATCTCTTCCATGAGCTCGTCGGAGTAGTCGGTTGCCATCAGCTCGGCGATCTCGTTGTAGCGCTTGAGCTGGACCATCGTCTCGCCGAGGCCGTCCTCGACGTTCTCGCGAACGGTCTTGGTGTCGTCGAGAATCGGCTCCTGCATGAGAATGCCGACCGAGGCACCGGGAGCGAGGAACGCCTCACCGTTTCCGGGCTGATCGATTCCCGCCATGATCTTGAGGATGCTCGACTTACCGGCGCCGTTCGGGCCGACGACGCCGATCTTCGCTCCCGGGTAGAAGCTCATCGTCACGTCGTCGAGGATCACTTTGTCGCCGTGCGCCTTGCGCACCTTCTTCATGGTGTAAATGAATTCAGCCATGCCGCCCAGCTTATCGGTGCGGCCGCGTCGGAACACCATCGACCGAGTCCGCGCCGAGCCCACATCCGTCGTCCGCGGTCGTGCGCGGGTTGCATCCACCGGGGACGACGGATGTCGGCGGGCCGTCAGGCGGGTACCGCCTCGCGGACGTCGTCACCGATTCGATCGTGATCCGGCTCGTCCTCCGGTGGTTCGGCGGCACCCCGATCGTCGTCGGTGAGTGCCTCGTCTGCAGGTACTTCGGGCGCCACCGTCCTGGTCCGATGGATTGCCACGTTGCAGCGCGCAAGGTCCGGCCCGACGGCGCTGGCCCGCATCTCGAGGTCGGATCGTTCGACGCCGTCGCGATTGGTGTATTCGTTGGTGCGCAGCTGTCCGTAGGCGATGATCGGATCGCCCTTCATCAACGATGCGCCGACGCCGCGCACGAGTCGACGCCAGCACGTGACCGTGAGATAGAGGGTGCCGCCGTCGGTCCATTCACCGGTGTTGCGGTCCTGCCGTCGGGCATTGCTCGCCATCCGAAAGCTGAGGACCTCGTCGCCGGTGGGCGTGGAGCGCTTGACGGGATTGGTGATGACGGTGCCCACAACAGCGCACTGAGCTTCGTACATGGTGTCTTCCTCTCGATGAATATCGCGTGATTGCGATCGAGATCGACACTGCTACGCCGGAGCCGCCCGTGACGGACGTGTTCGCGAAATGTGGACAACCGCTGAGCCTGTGGATGAACGTCCAGGATCGGCTGGTCATGACGCCACTCGTGTCGGACCGGTGTGCTACTCGGTTGTTTCTACGTAAACGTGCCCACCGAGAGCCGGCACCACCCGTCCGGCGGTGAGCGACGCCACCAGCGCTGCAGTCGAATCGGCGTCTGCGACGGCGACGGTGAGCACGGCTCGAGTGTCGTAGGCGGTATCGAGCACCAAGGCCCCGTGTCCGCGTAACTCCGATTCGACGCGTCCCACCTCGGCGTGGTCGAGTTCGAGGGTCAGCACGTCGCGTCGCTCTCGGGTGAGAAACCGAGCCTGGGCAAGTGCCTCGGTGACCGCACCGCCGTACGCGCGGGCCAATCCGCCGGTACCGAGCTTGGTGCCGCCGAAATATCTACCGACCACCGCGACCACGTTGGTCAGCCGATGACCGCGCAACACCTCGAGCATGGGCGTTCCTGCCGTGCCGCTGGGTTCGCCGTCGTCGTTGGATCGCTCGATGCGGTGGGTCAAGTCTTCGTGGACGACAACGATGCCTGCAGCCGAGGATTCGACGATGAATGCCGAACAGTGATGTCCGGCAGTCGGATCCGCTTTCCGCGCCGCTGCGATGACCGCGCGAGCGTCGGCCTCGGTGCTCGCCCTGTCCACCACGGTGACGAACCGCGATCTCTTGACCTCGGTCTCGCACACAACCCGGCCGGCGATCGTTCGAAGCTCGCTCACGCGGCAGCCCAGCTCATGCAACAACCCTGATCATGCAATAGCCCTGATCATGCAGCAACGCTGTCCACGACATCGTCTGCGGCACGGACCAATTGGGCGTACATGCCGTCTTCGGCGAGCAGCGCCTCGTGGCTTCCGACCTCGCGCACGATGCCGTGATCGAGTACCGCGATGGCGTCTGCTGCTCGCACGGTGGACAGGCGATGGGCGATCAGAATGGTGGTACGGCCGTGCATCAAACCGTCGAGCGCTGTCTGCACTGCGCGTTCGGTGCGATTGTCCAGGGCGCTCGTCGCTTCGTCGAGCACCAGAATCGGCGGGTTGCGCAGGACAGTTCGGGCGATTGCGATGCGCTGCTTCTCACCGCCGGAGAATCGGTAGCCGCGCTCGCCGACCATCGTGTCGTAACCGTCGTCGAGGCCGTCGATGAAGTCGTGTATCTGGGCCGTCCGAGCGGCAGCCACGATCTCGTCGTCGGTGGCGTCGGGTTTGGCGAACCGCAGGTTCTCCCTGATGGTGGCGTGGAACAAGTAGGTCTCCTGAGAGACGACGCCCACCAGGTCGGCAATGTTCTCCGACGCCATGTGCCGCAAGTCGACACCGTCGATGGTCACCGAGCCGGCTGTCGGATCATGCAGGCGGGCAACGAGGTATCCCAGCGTGGTCTTGCCCGATCCGGTTGCGCCGACGAGCGCGAGCGTGCTCCCGGCCGGTACGTCGAGATCGATGTTGCACAGTGTCGGGACAGTCGCGGCGGCATAGGTGAAGTCGACGCCGCGGAAAGCGACATCGCCGCGCACGCTCTCTCGCGAGAGTGTGACCGGGTGCTCGGGTTCGGCGACATCGATGGGCAGGTCGAGATACTCGAAGACTCTGCCGAACAACGCCAAGGATGCCTGTACTTCGACGCCGGTGTTGAGCAATTGCATGGTGGGCCGGAACAATTGGGTCTGCAATGCGGTGAACGCGACCAGGGTGCCGATCGTCAATGCACTCCCCTGACCGATGGTGATGCCGGCGAACCAGTACACCAGAGCGGGCATCACGGCGAAGCTGATCTGAATTGTCGCCATCCGCCACTTGCCCGCCATCATTGCGGCCAGTTCGACACCGGCCACCTCGTGCGATCGGTCGGCGAATTTGTCGGTCAACGCCTGGGCGGAACCGGTGGTCTTGCCCAGAAGAATTCCACTGACGGACAGTGATTCCTCGATCTGGACGGACAGATCGCTGAGCAATTTCTGCCGCTTGGTCGAGATCTTGCGACGCTCGTCGCCGATACGTCGAGCGACTCGCACGAAGATCGGCAGGATGATCAGCGAGAACGTGGCGAGCTTCCAATCGAGCAGGAAGAGCGCGACCACGGTCGCTGCGACCGTCGTGGCGTTCTGCGCGATGGACGTCGCGGTGTTGGTGACGACGGATTGCATGCCGCCGATGTCGTTCGCGATGCGCAACTGTGATTAGTGACGGGATACACTTGGGGCTCGGAGAAAGAGCGCGACCAGGAGGCCCTAAATGCTACGAGTCATCGTTTACGCGAGGATCAGTAATGCCCAAGGTGGTAAGTCGCGCTCTGTAGAGCAACAAGAAGACGTTTTACGCGAAGAAATAGAGTCACGGCCCGATTGGGAGATCGTCGGAGTCGTGAAAGACAGTATGAGCGCGTCTCGATTCGAGAAAAGGCAGCGACCGGGATTCCAAGAACTACAGACCCAGATCAGCGACGGAAAAGCCGATATTGTCGCTGTCTACGAGTTCTCCCGCATCACCCGAAAAGGCCCCGGCACCGAATGGGAAGCGCTGGCCGAATTACTCCGAACGAACAACGTCCTGGTGTACGACTACGGCATCAACCGACTACTCGATATGGGCAACGCCGACGATCAATACGCCGCTGAAACCGCAGCATCACTGGCGAAGCTCGAATCGGCTCGAATCTCGAAAAGAGTCCGTCGAGACAGCATCAGTCGCGCCACAAAAGGCGAAGTCCACTCCACACTTGGGTTCGGATGGACGAAAGACGAACACGCTGAATGGGTTGTCGATACGGTCGCGGCCGACGCCATTCGCGAAGCGGTCAACGACGTTGTGAACGGCACGGCGAACCTCACTCAGGTTGCGAGACGCTGGAATGCCGCTGGACTGACAACCAGCCGAGGCAATAACTGGACCAACGGCAAGGTTCGCCTGGCGCTGACACGGCCGACGCTCGCAGGAATACGCGTAGCGCGAGGAGAACGGCTGTCTGTCGCCGGTAAGTGGCCGACCATCCTGACCGTCGCAGAACACGCGCAGATCGTAAGCGTCCTGAGCGACCCGTCACGGCTCAAGCATCGAGGAGTGGCACCGACGCACCTACTCACCGGAATAGCTCGCTGTGGCGCAACTCAGGCCGACGGAACGACGTGTAACCGCCGACTGTCGTGGGCCGGAGCTGGCCGGTACAACGCGGCGTATCGCTGCCCGCTCGGACACGTCAACCGGAGTGAGCCGGATCTGGACAAACACGTCGAGGAGAAGCTGTTCGAGGCGATCGAGAACTACCGCGCCGATCTGTACGAACGCGAGGTCGGGTTCCTGTTCCCGAAGGACGACAGCGGCACCGAACCAGACGACAGAGACGTTACGGCCGGTCACCTTGCCGAGGTTGCGAGGCTCGAAGAACGACTGACCGAGGTCGGAAAGCTTTATGCGACTGGCGTTGTGCCGCTCGAAGAGTACGTCTCGATGCAACAGCTCATCAGACCTCAGATTGCCGACGCCCGCGCGAAAGCCGAGCAAGCCGCGCCGAACCGAGACCTCTACAACTTCGCGATGAACGCCGAAGAGCTGTGGGCGAGTGCCGATCTCGATTGGAAACGTCGGTTTGTCCGTGCCGCTGTCGAGGTCGTGGTGTACCCCATACCCGACAAGGTTGGTCGGAATGCGCGGGTGTTCGATCCCGAGTTCGTGTCGGTGCGCTTCCTGGGATAGCCGAACCGTCTCAAATGAGACAGCCCCTGTCGTCTAGTTGGCAGGGGCTTTTTCGTGCCTGGACTGTCACACCACCGCAGTCGGGTTCGTGCGTCTCCGTCGATCTGAGAGGGCCGGAAATCAGGCAGTAGTCGGTCGCGTTCGCGGTCGGAGAAGGGTTGTCGCAGCAGGAGATTGCGGACACGCTCGGGGTGACAGACAGGACGGTCAGGAATGACAGCGAGGATAACCGGAAAGATTTCCGTTTACCGTCCGACACACCGACGCCGACCCGGAAGATAAACGGAGCGACCTCCCTTTACCGTCCTGCAAGGGTCACACGTACTCTGGCGCGCGTCCTAGGCCGAATTCGGCTGAGTACGTGTCTGATTCCCGTTTGCGTACCTGGCGCGACGGCTCCTTCGAGCGCTCCAACATCAGCTCTAGCGCATGATCCCGGCAGAAGCTGCCCATCTCCCAATCGAGCGCGAACGGACCAGATCTGGTGCACCGCAATCCCTCTATCGACTGGTACGAACACTTTGCGCCCCCGTACGCTTGATCTTTTTTCGGAGCGAGACGGCCACTTTTCGGATGCCCCTTAGGCATGAGCAATTCCTCTCGTGAAATAGAGAAAGCCACCGCAACAGATCAGGAGCGCGCCATGCCGAGCGCGTATTCACCTGTTGCGGTGGCTTTTTCGTTGTCGACGGCCACGACGACATCTCTAATACTAGCTGGTCGGAGGGGGACACGTCTGCTCCTCCGCAGTGGGGGGACACCACGTGCATACTCAGTCATGTTGGTAAACAACAAAAGGACTAAGGAAGGACTCGAAATGACAATCGACCCAAAGCAACTCCTGAGCATCAAAGATCTCAGCGCACTGATGGGAGTCTCGGAGCAAACCGTTCGTAACTGGATCAAAGAAGGAAAGATCGAGCATTACCGCATCGGAGGACGTATCAAGATCCACCCCGATCAGGTGGACGCCCTCGTTCAGAAGCAACCGCGCAACTAGAGAGCTGGCCACGATGACAAACCGAAACGAACTGCCCCCGTACGTCGATGATGTGCTCGAAATACTTCAGACACACATGAGCTTTTATGTTGACAGCTCTGGTATGGCGTGCGAACTGTCCGACCGGATGCCCGACTACCCTGCCGAAGAAGAACCGTCCTGGGTTGCGCTGGTGTCCAACGCATTCATAGCGCTCGACTGGTTAGCGAAGACCTTTCCGAATGACGTTCGGGTGATTGACGATTGGTCTCCGTACGTCGAACGTGATGCCGCCCTGTTCCGTTGGGTCGGTGAGCCGAGTGAGTAGCTATCTCGGACCCGGCTGGTGGAAATGCAAGAGTGGAATCATCAACGTGTCACAGCGTTTTCAGCTCACCGCAGCTGATTTAGGGTTCTATCTCGGACTCATGTCTGTTTCTAAACGGGATCTACTCGACGGTCGGGTGACTGTAGTCGAGGCCAAGATGATTGCGTCTAATCTCCAATATCGAGGCTGGCGAAAAAGTCTGGTGCGCCTCGAATCTGCCGGTCTACTGAGCGTCGATGGCGACATGGTTCACCTAGTTTGGGACGGACAAGAGACGGCAGAACAGGTCGAGAGCTACCGCGCTAAAGCACGTTCTACCAGCGCGGATAAGCGAAACGACGTGGCACAGATGCACAGTGACGGCGATCACCACCTATGCCGTAAACGCAACCGCCCAGACGATTGTCCGTTCGCTACCGAGTATGCGCGAGGCTACGAACCAAAGGATGACACGGGAAAAAGTTCTCCCCCAACGCAACCCCCAACTTCGGAGAAAGTTTCTCGCTCAGACTCAGTACCAGTACCAGACTTGGAAAGGATGGGGACTGGGGATGAGTCTAAGAGCGGCGCTAGCGCTTCGGGCACGGCTTCGCCTGCCTCCGCTACCGCGCCTCAAAAGGACGACAGCGCACCGAAGAAGACTAAGCCGAAAGTTGAAATAGACGGCACTTGTGGTGGCCTCTGGCAGCCAGATGAGAACGGGGTCATGGAATGGTGACGCGCTCGATCGAAGAGCTTGTCGGAATTCGTCTGCTCGGTACCGACGCCGAACGACAGCCGTTCTACGACAGAAGTGTTGACGATGAACCGCTGTACTACACCCGAGAGTGGACTCTGACATTTTGGTGGCGCGAACCGTTGCCCGAGGACCACTTTCAGCCGACGATCGGAGAGAACGAGTACAACCTTCAGCTGTACCGAGTCATCGAAGCGATGGCCGAACAGGTGGCCGGTGATTTGAACTGCATTCGAGTGCAACCGGTCTGGCACCACTACGACTACCAACCCGAAAGCGGGCACGCGTACGAACGGCAAGTCGGTGTCTCGTTCTGGATGCCCGAAACGTTCAACGCAGACGGTGAACTCATTCCACAACCGGACGAACTCGCTGCCGTGATGCTGTCCGCGACCGAGGCGAGATCCGATGTCTCCGAGCGCATCGAGAAGTTGAGGCGAACGGTTCAGGCCGATCGAGAATGGTGGGAACAGCGCACCTCCGAGGTGCAAGCCGGTAAATCAGCACCGGAACCGACTGAGGCAGAACGAGAGGCCGCAAGAATGGCCCTCAGTAGGCTCATGGCGGACTTTCGCACCGAGGCATAGGGATTCATGCCCGAGGCATGAAAAAAGCCCTCAGAATCGAAATGAGGGCTTTTCGGTACTACCTACGCTTCGCACACCACCGGACGGCGAACCCCGTCGATGACGACGAACTTTTCGCCTGGTGCATACCAGGTTTCGCCGGAACGACGGCTGGACGGGATGGTCCAAGTAGCCGATGTGCGGGGGCGGTCGATTACGGGAGCGCTCATAGCAATCCTCCAATGGCCGAGCGGGATAACAACTCTCGCCAGAGTACACCTAGAACTAAGGACAAGGCATGATGACCGATCACGAGCTAGCGCAGATCCGAACCACTCTCGACGCGCTTCGAGAACACGGGCCGATGACGGCCGAACAGATCCACCAGCGCACTGGAAAACCACCCGACACGATCGAGGGTCATCTCGCAATCCTGTTGCGGTGTCAACTCGTAGGGCGGTCGGGCGCTGTCTACACGCCGCGATGATCGAACACCCGCGCCTACAGGAGACCATCCTGAGGATCATCAACCAGGGTGAAATCGACTTGACCGACTTGCTATTCGAGATTCGGCGCGAACACCCCGAGATGCCGACCACCGCTGTCGTCAGGGCGCTTGCCGCGCTCATAGCCGATCTGGCGCTCATACCAACGCACGTCGTTCACGTGACAGTCGTTAGGCCACAACAGGAGACACCATGAAAGCTTTTCTCATCGCTAGTTCGATACTTGTCGGATTGTTGATCTTCACAGCGTGCGCGCTTTCGATGGTGGGCAGCAGCTTCGCGCCAACTCGCAACGTGAATGGAACGCCCTATCTGCCACCACCGACCACTACGACAACGACACCACCACCGACGACTACAACGACAACAACCGAGTTACCCCTGCCACCAACCGAATCGGAGCCGTTCCCCGATGTAGTTCCGAACATCGACACGAAGGATCACATTTCCTGCCGTGGGTTCAAGTGTGGGTTCAATTGGTAGCCGGGGGTGAAAGCCGTAAACAGCGCAGGGAACGCAAGATTCGCGAAGCACAGGAGAAGCACGTGGACATTCTGACGATCAAACTAGGCCAAGTTCTAGCCGACGCATACGACCGACTGGACCCGACGATTCAGGCTCGGTTCGCGGCGAATCCTGGTGTGTCCGTTCGCCGTGAGGGTCGCTACGTCATCGCAAGTTGCAACGGCGAGGACTTCGCGTGGATCGAACACGCATGGTTAGTCGATGACACTCAAACCGAAGTCGACGCAATGACTTTCGACACGACGATGCCGGAGACGGTGCCAGAGGAGTGGCAGTGACGCGGAACTATCGCGAGAAGGTCTGTCTTGGATGCAAAGTGGAGTTCAAGCCGAACAGCGCACGCCAGCTCTACTGCGGTAGTCGAGAGTGTAAGAGTGTCCGGGACAGTTCCTATCACACGTCAGTTCGCTATAGTCCGAAGAATTGTCCGTGGTGCGGTGTCACGTTCTTCCCGTATCAGTCGTCGCAAAAGTGTTGCAGCGAGTCATGCAAAGCGAAACGTCGATACTCGACAAAGTCGGAAACGATTCTCGCGCAGAGCAAAGCGTACCGAGATCGCAACCGGGACAGGCTATACACAGGGTATCGCCCGAAGTCGTGCGAAGTGTGCGGAGCACGGTTTCAACCTGTATCTGGTGCTACGAAGTTCTGTAGCGACAAGTGCTTCAAGCAAAACGCCTTCGATACCAGAGACTTCGCTAAAGAGCTGGCAGCTCAAAAGAATAGGTACGCAACAGATCCTGAGTATCGCAGAAAGATCCGGCAGATCAACGCCGAGCGCAAGTCGTACAAGTTGGAATGGCAACGCGACGATCGACAAGCAAATCCAGAGCGGTATCAGGCAATATCAGCGAGACGCCGACAACGGTTGTACAGCAACATGACCAATGTAGATCCCGAACTCTCAGCGTGGGCACGTAGAGACATGAAAGGTGAGCCCTGCCATTACTGCGGCACACCGTGGCGCAAGGGATTCCACGTCGACCATGCAATTCCGTTAGCGCGTGGAGGAACTGACGACTGGACCAATCTTGTCAGCGCGTGCCCCCGCGACAACCTCAGAAAGGGAACCAAGACGGAGCAAGAGTTCTTTGCGTTACTAGAATCCGAAAGCACCAACAGCACAACCTAATTCGATGCAGTACTGTGTATCCCGTAGGCCGAGCCACTAGCTCACCTGCCATTCACGCCGGGATTGAGCCGGAACATGCACCCGCGCATGGTATCCACTCGAATCGCCACGGGATTGTTAAAGGGCCGCATTGTGCGCTCTTCTCCCTGATGCACCCCGAGTAAGTGAAGGTGAATGACTATGCCACGCAACACGAAACCGATGATCGAACGCAATCTCGAATTTCGAGCCACTGACACCGCCGACGATGGGTTGACCCTCGAAGGACTGGCCGCAGTATTCGACGTTCCGACAGAGATTCGCGACTACCTCGGTCACTACTCCGAGCGAATTGCGTTCGGCGCGTTCAAGAAGTCTTTGACCGAACGCCGTCCGGTGATGCAGTTCGAACACGGTCGCGATAGCCGAACAGGGTCGGTGCCTATCGGGGTGTTCGAGGAATTGCGCGAGACTCGCGAAGGTCTGTACGTACGTGCTCGGTTGCACGACAACGACCTAGTTCTGCCAATCCGGCAAGCTATTGCGAGTCAGGCCATTTCGGGCATGTCAATCAAATTCAGAGTCATTCAGGAAGAGTGGCGCGACGCCAAGGGCAATCGTGTTTCGCCCGAACGTGTTCCGATGCTTCTCGACTCGGATATTCAACTTACGAGGACGATCAAAGAGATTGCGCTAGCCGAAGCTGGCCCTGTTGTGTTCCCCGCGTACGCAAGTACCAAAGTCGGAGTCCGCAACGAAAACAAAACCCTCACACTGAATCTCGCTGAGAAGCGAATGAGAATGGCAGGACTACTCTAATGAAGAAGACACTTCAGGAATTGCGCGCCGAACAGACCGCGCTCGAAGGTGAAATGCGGCAGCTGTTCCAGGCCGCGAAGGAAGAAGCTCGTGACCTCGATGAGGCCGAGACCGTTCGTTTCGATGACGCCGCAGAGCGACTCGATGTCGTCAAGGCCGAGATTGCCACGGGCGAACGTCGTATCGAAGCAATGCGCAACCTGGCTGATTCCGGTGCAATCGAGCACGGCACACCGGGCGCTGACCCGAACGCTTACGAGGGCCGCAACCTCGCTACGAATCGCGGTAATACCGAGCGCGACAACGCTATGCGGACGATCGAACGTGGAGTGAAGGCGAAGGAGTTGCCCGAGCACGCGGCCGAGAAGGTCGAAACGATGCTGCGCGATTCCGGCGATACGTCGCTAACCGCTCGGTGGGCAATCGCGGCCGGATCGGCAGACTACCGCCGAGCATTCGCGAAGATCGCCCGTGATCCCGAGCGTGGACACCTCGAATTCACTGCGGCAGAGGCACAGTCGTATCGTGACGTTGCGCAGGTTAGCCGGGCCATGCAGATCGGCGTTGACGCCTCAGGCGGGTATATGGTTCCGCTGTCGCTCGATCCCGCAATCCTGCTGACCTCCAACGGTTCTACGAATCCGCTGCGGCAGATTGCGCGGGTTGTGCAGATCACCACGAGTGCGTGGCAGGGTGTTTCGAGCGCTGGGGTAACTGCCGAATGGAAGGCCGAGCTTGCTCAGGCATCCGAGGTCACACCGGTACTCGATGACCCTCGAATCCCTGTCTATCTCGGAGACGCGTACACCACGTATTCGTTCGAGATGGAAGACGCCGGTTCTCAGTTCCTCCCCGAGCTGTCGAAGCTTCTCGTGGACGGTGCCGATCAGTTGATGAACACCGCGTACACCACGGGTACCGGTATCGGACAGCCGACCGGCATTGTGACCGCTCTCGTGGCCGCTGGCGGCTCTGTGATCGTGCCGGGTAGTGGAACAGAGGCCCTGTCCGCTGCGGACGCCTACGCGCTTCAGGGGGCACTCGGAGCACGGTTCTCCGGTAATGCACAGTTCGCTGGCGCGCTCTCGACTCAGAACACGTTCCGTCAGTTCGAGACCGGTAACGGCGCGCTGAAGTTCCCCGAGCTGTCCGGTAATCCCGCGTACCTGTTGGGCCGTCGATTCCATGAGGTTTCCAACATGGATGGCACGATCAACGCCGCTGCGACGGAATCGAATTACCCGCTCATTTACGGCGACTTCAGCAATTTCGTCATCGTGGATCGGGTCGGTACTCGAATCGAGTTCATTCCCAACGTGATGGGCGCAAACAACCGACCGGTAGGCGCACGCGGTGCTCTTCTCTGGTTCCGGACCGGCTCGGATGTGGTGAACCCGAACGCATTCCGGCTGTTGCGAGTCAACACCACCGCATAGTCTGACGATGAACCCGCGCATCGTCTGAAAATGCAGTACAGTTCATAACGTCTGGCTTCGTAACCCAGACAACCGATCTCGGATATTCGGAGCGTAGCCGCTCACACTATCGACGCCGAGTTTCGTCCGATCGAACTAGCTACTCGATCACAGATGCCCGACCATCACGGTTTACAGGTGATTCGCCTCGCCTCTTCGCCCGTGATGGTCGGGCATTTTCTGTATGTACCCCTAAACACGCTCTCATTGCCACGCTGAGACACGACTGCACCCCTGCCTAGCCAACCATGCCAGACGACAGCCTGAGCCCGCGAGAAGCGCAGTGAGACAACAGCAATGCGAATAGCCAACTACATGCAAAAGGAATAATCGACATGACGCTACGACCTGGACGCGATACCGCTGCCTACCGACGTAACCGCAAGAAGCTACTCGCCTCGACAGACCACCATGTCTGCCACATATGCCAACTGCCAATCGACCTGTCACTGAAGTATCCAAACAAGTACTCGTTCAGTTGTGATCACATCATTCCTATCCAACAACGTCCTGATCTAGCCGATGAATACACCAACCTTGCTAGTGCACATCTCCACTGCAATGCGTCTCGATCGAGTTCGATGCCTAACCACATCTCGAAACCGAATTCACCACATACTCATTCATCGAAATCACCTAAAGCAATTCCTGTTGCAGTGACTAAGCCTGTTGGTGACCCTAAGCCGTTATTGGTCAGTCGAGACTGGAATTGCGGTCACGTCACTGCACCGTGCGCGCATTGCACCGAATATCATCGTGAACGACGCGACGAATACAACGCATGGAAAGCGCGCCATCCAGAAATGGAATTCATTTAACAATTCCTGTCGTCCGCATTCTTTTGAATTAATTGCAAGGTCCGAATGCGTTTATGGTGTGCACGCTGCCCGAAAGGGCCCGGGGGGGCATAAACCCGTTATTAACGAGGGCAGCGTGACCCCGGAGTGATCTTGCGTTTTTTCCCTCTAAGTATCCAGAATTCCGGCAAAGCGAAGTGCAAAACGCCTGGTCAGAGGCTTATGAGGGTCACGAAAACCTCTACCTCGAACGACTCGCCACCAGACGCTCCGAAACAATTCCCCGGATAAACCCTCGATAAACTCTATTCTGCCCTCCGATAAACCCTCCGATAAAGCCCAGGAAATCATTTCCCTTAGTAATTAATTCTTTGGCCGTCGACAAAAGAGAGCACCGCTCTCGATGTAAGCTGTCGCGAGGATCACTCGTAGAGAAACTAGTCTGACCACGAAAGACGTTATGCGACAACGCTTATCGGAGATTAGCCTATGCCGTCATAGATCACGGTCGGCCATACGCGATTGCACCTCACCGGTGCGCGTTCGCGCGAAGAATCCGAGGGACTGTCTCTGCAGGTGCGAATAGACCTGCACGCGCAGATCGTGCATGAGTTGCTGACCGACGCCGTTGGACATCCAGGTCTGGACCACGCCGAGAGTGTTGGTGGCGACTGCAACAGCGATCATGCCGACCGCGATGAGGCTGACGAGCGTGACGTCGCGGTCGGGAATTGCATGATCGAGGAGTTCGCGAAGAAGTAGAGGAGAGGCGAGCGCAATGATGGCGCTGGCCACGATGATCGCGCTGACGACAGCGATCTTGCGCCGGTAGGGCGTGAACAGAGCCAGGACTCGTCGGACTGGCGCTGGATCGGAAGCGAGTGGTACGCGTTCGGGACGGCTTTCCAAGTAGACCTCCGTGGTAGCTGAAGTAATATGCAGAGGTTACCTCACTATGAGGTTGTGAGCAAGCCTCGCTATGATCCGTCGTATGGACACCGGACACTCGCCCAACCTGAGCGATTCGTTCATGGCCGTTGCCCGAAGAATTCGGCGAAGCCACATGACCGCGCTGGAACCGTTCGGACTCAACCCGTCGCAGAGCAGGGCCATGCACGTCTTGGCGCGCGAACGAGAATCGGTCCGATTGCGTGATCTGGCCGAGCACCTCCGTATCGTCGCTCGATCGGCCACCGACATCGTCGACTCACTCGAAGCGGCAAAACTGGTGACGCGAGCGCCGGACCCGAGTGATCGACGCGCTGTCCTGGTCGAGCTGACCGACGCCGGCCGCGCCCTGCTCGACCGCGTCGACGAGGCACGACGTCAGGTGTCCGCGGACCTGTTCGACGGCCTCGAGCCGGCCGAACGCACCGAACTCGACCGGCTTCTGCACAAGATCGCCGGCAGCGACTGAAACGACGCTACTGCCTGCCGTCCCGATCGCGACGGGCCAGCTCGGCGAACATCGCGTTGTGCGCGGCCAGGTCGGCGTCGTGGTCACGTTCGGCGGCTCTATCACCGCGCCTGGCGTCGCGATCGTCGCTGCGGGACCACTGGATCAGCAGTGCGAGCATGACCAGCACCAGAGGCACCTCGCCGGTTGCCCACGCGATGCCGCCACCGAGCTTCTGGTCCCCCAGTAGGTCGGAGTTCCAGTCGAGGCCGAGCGTGCGGTAGAACCAGGCACCCATGACTGTGTTCATGCTCATCAGCGCCACACCGAAGAACGCATGGAACGGCAGTGAGCCGAACACCACGGCGAGTTTGGTGACCGGAGCAATCTTGCGCGGAGACGGATCGACGCCGATGACCGTCCAGTAGAACAGGTATCCGCTGAGCACGAAGTGCAGGTTCATCAACAGATGAGCTCCGTGACTGTCCAGCACGGCCCCGAAGATTCCGCCGAGATAGAGCACGTAGAAGCCGCCCACGAAGATCAGCGCCGCGACGAGCGGGTGGGTGACGAACTGCGACAGTCGACTGTGCAGGCCCATCAGCAACCACTCGCGCATCCCCGGGACGCCGTCCTTGCCTGCCGCGGGCAGGACACGCAACGACAACGTCAGTGCACCACCGAGCGCGAGCAGAACCGGCGCGAGCATCGACAGCATCATGTGTCCGGTCATGTGCACGCTGAACACTGCCGTGGAATACCGTCCTATGCCCGACGACGTACTGATCAGCAGTGTGAGGCAGCCCAGGACCCAGGCGACGGTGCGACCGACGGGCCACGCGTCGCCGCGCAGTCGCAGCCGACGGACCCCGATCAGATACACCACGGCCAGGACGATCGCGGCGGTGCCGAAGATCAGGTCGAAGCGCCAGTCGAAAGCCATACGAGCGAACGTCGGCGGTCCGCTGAGGTCGTATCCGAGCGCGGCCTCGGTCGGCGTCAGGTTCGGGTCGATCTCGGCGGGCGGTGGTGTTCGCCCGAGGCCGACGGCCAGACCAACGGTCGCGGCGAGAACGAGCACCTCGGCCCCGGCGAACCGGAGCAGCGGTCCACGGGCGGTGGGATCGGCGATCAGTGCGGGCAGAGCGCGGCGCCGCTGCATCCAGCCGAATCCGCCGAGCACGATCAACGCGAGAATCTTGCCCACGATCAGCAGGCCGTACGTCGTGGTGAACAGGTCGGCGAGGGACACCCGAACCAGGGCGTTGATGACTCCGCTGATGCCCATGACGACGAAGCAGACGCCGGCGATCGTGGAGAACCGCCGAGCAGCGACGTCGGTGTGCGCGCCGCGTCTGCGGACATGTGCAAGCAGTGCGAACAGCCCGCCCGCCCACAACGACGCGGCGCCGAGGTGCAGGATCAGCGAGTTGGTCGCGATGTCGTGCGATCCGCCCGCCGAGGAGTGACCACTGAGCGCAATGGGCAGCAGAGTGGCCAGCGAGAATCCGAGCAGCGCAGGCGTCCAGGACCACCGCAGTACCGTCCGCGATGCGATGGCGACGACGACGGCCATGATGGCCGTCCACCGCCATGCACTGGCGATCTCCACCTGATCCAGCGCGATCCACAGATTCGCCGGCTTCACGGCCTCGGCGAACCGCTGGCCGGAGGTGTCGGACAGCGTCAACGGCACGAGGAGAAGCGCACATACGGCCCAGACGATGGATGCGACCGAGCCGGTGCGAACCGCCCGGTAGCCGTCCACGTCGAGCACGCCGTTCTTCTGTGGCGGAACCAGGAACGCCGCCAGCAGGAACGAGCCGACCGCGATGACCGCTGCGATCTCACCGATCGCACGCAGGGCGGGCAGTCCGTAGGTGGTGGCCGGGCCGGGATCAGGGATACCGAGCAGGACCAACGCGTCCGACGCGGACAGCATGACGATCAGGGCAGCGACGACACCGGCGATGACGCCGGCAGTGACGAACACCGACGTGGTTGTCGAGCGGGGATCTGCACTGCCCGCACCCTCGTCCGACCGCACATCGCCGGTGGAGTCCCCGGCGTGCGACGGGTCGGTCTTGTCGAGATCCGGTGTGGCCATACCACCAGAGTAAGAGGTGTTCGGCAGTACTCGAAACGCGAGTCCTACACAGCGTCGTACTTTGCCCCGTCCTCGGCGTCCAGCGAGTCGTGGTGGATGCGTCCGTGCTGCTGCCGGAGAGGCGTGCCGCTCCCGCCCCATCTCTGGGCGATGATCTCCGCCGCAATGGACACCGCGGTCTCCTGCGGCGTGCGTGCACCCAGGTCGAGTCCGATCGGGCTCGACAATTGCGCGAGTTCGGTCTCGGTCACTCCTGCCGCCCGTAACCGGGCGATGCGGTCGTCATGGGTTCGCCGCGAGCCCATCGCTCCGACGAACGCCAGGGCCGGAATCCGCAACGCCACTTCGAGCAGTGGCACATCGAACTTCGGGTCGTGAGTCAACACACAGACCACGGTCCTCTCGTCCAACTCCCCCGCCGCCCACTGTTGGTTCAGGTAGTCGTGCGGCCACGCGACCACCACCTGCTCGGCAGCGGGAAAGCGCTGCGGGGTCGCAAACACGGATCGGGCGTCGCAGACGGTGACGCGGTAGCCCAGAAAGGCACCCTGCTGCGCAACCGCCGCAGCGAAGTCGATGGCACCGAACACGAGCATTCTCGGCGACGGCGCATGACTGGACACGAACACCTGCATTCCCCGACCGCGGCGCTGGCCGTCGGTTCCGTACGTCAGAACAGTCGAACGTCCCGCTGCAAGTAGCCCTTTCGCGTCGTCGGCAATGGCGGCGTCCGCCCGCGAGCTGCCGAGGGAACCGCGAATACCCGACTCCGTCAGAACTGCTCTCCGACCGACCCGTGTTGCGTCGGCATGAGCGATCACGGTGGCCACTGCAACCGGGACGTTGCGGCGCACGTTCGCCACGACGTCACCGAACTCGGGAAAGGTGTGCTTCGACACCGCCTGCACGAACACATCCAGCGTTCCCCCACACGTGAGCCCGACTGCGAATGCGTCGTCGTCCGACACCCCGTATCGAGTGAGTATCGGGGTACCGGACTGCATCACGTCGTGCGCCGACTCGTACACGGCACCCTCGACGCAGCCGCCGGACACCGAACCGGCGACCGCACCGTCCTGGCCGACCATCATCGACGCACCCACAGGACGCGGCGCGGAGTCGAATGTCTGCACAACCGTTGCCACCGCGGCCGCGTCGCCGGTCCGCCAGGCGTGCAGTAGCTCGTCCAGAATGTCGTGCATCGAACCTCCTTCGGGTGCCGGCCGGAACGTCTACGACATCACAGGCTTCCCCCTGCACTGCTCCCTCAACCCATGCCGGTGTGATCGCCGTAGGCGGAAAGGTACACTCGTCAACCGTGCTCGAGCGGGCCTGTCCGCGCGTGCCAGCCTCCGTAGCTCAGGGGATAGAGCAAGGGCCTTCTAATCCCTTGGTCGCAGGTTCGAATCCTGCCGGGGGCACCCTCTGACCAGCGCGAACGCTGGCCGACTCGCGTTACTGTGGTTGACTTCGCGTAACGAAGGGTTACACGTGCATCAGCTCACTCTCGGAGTCCTCTCACGTTCGCGCAAGCCCGATGAGCGTCGACTACCGATTCATCCTCTTCATTTCGATCGCATCGACGCCGACATTCGAAGCCGAATGTTCCTCGAATCCGGCTACGGCGAACCGTTCGGAATCTCCGACGAGCACCTGGCCACGCAGGTCGCGGGTATCGGCACCCGCGCCGAACTCATTGCTCGGTGCGACGTGATTCTGCTGCCGAAGCCTCAGGCCGAAGATCTCGAGTCTCTTCGACCCGGCCAGACGCTCTGGGGTTGGCCGCACTGTGTGCAGGACGAAAGGCTCACCCAGATCGCCGTCGATCGCAAGCTCACGCTGATCGCCTTCGAGGCCATGAACCACTGGACGCAGGACGGCTGGTTCAATCTTCATGTGTTCCACAAGAACAACGAATTGGCCGGGTACTGCTCGGTGCTGCACGCATTGCAGCTGATCGGTTCCACCGGGGACTACGGCCGCAGGTTGCGGGCCGCTGTCATCGGTTTCGGAGCCACGGCGCGCGGCGCGGTCACCGCGCTCAGTGCACACGGGATCCACGACGTCGATGTCCTCACTCAGCGTGGGGTCACGGCGGTGGGTTCGCCGATCCACTCGGCCAACATCGTCAATTTCGATCTCGACGACGCCGATCCCCGCCAGAGCCGAGCTCTGACTCCCGACGGTCGAATCCCACTCTCGCAGTTTCTGTCCGACCACGATGTGATCGTCAATTGCGTACTGCAGGATACGAACTCACCACTGACGTTCTTGGCGAACGAGGACCTGCCCACATTGACTCCGGGCACCCTGGTCGTGGACGTCTCGTGTGACGAGGGAATGGGATTCGAATGGGCTCGGCCCACGTCGTTCGCCGACCCGATGTTCACCGTCGGTGACAATGTGCACTACTACGCCGTCGACCACAGTCCGTCCTATCTGTGGAATTCGGCGACGTGGGAGATCAGCGAATCGTTGCTGCCCTACCTTCGCGTGGTTCTCGACGGGCCCGCGGCGTGGAGTGAGGACGCCACCATCGAGCGTTCCATCGAAATCAGGGAGGGTGTCATCGTGAACCCCAATATCCTTGCCTTCCAACATCGCAGTGCGGAGTACCCGCACACTGCAGCATGAGCGTCACGTGGGTCGAGGACGGCATCGAACGATCCGCGCGTTGGCAGTCGGAGAACGGTGCGCCGCCACCGCGGGTGATACGGATCGTCGACGACGCGACGACGGCGGACGTGGCCTACAAGCTGGCGACGATCGGCGAGTCTCTGCTGTGGCGTGGCGATTACAACAACGCTCGCCAGCTCCTGTCGGCCATGACGCGGCGGGTACCACCGGCCACACAGCCCGAGAACGCGTCGCCCGCCGAGCGGTTCCACCTGCATCGTCAGTATCAGGCGCGGCGCGCACGGGTATTGGGAATGCTTCTGGTGCAACTCGATTCGGATCTACGGCTCGATCTCGGCCGAGCGCCGGAGGTGCGATCGGCCGTAGCGGAAGCACTGGGTCCCGATGCCTCGGCCTGCGTGCTGTCACTCCGTGAACTCCTCGGGATCATCGGCGCACACGAGTGGCGCCGCAAGGGAGTGTTCGTGCCGGCGCTGGACGCGTCCGTTCATCCCCACTACGGAGTGTTCTCGCCTGTCCGCGGTGAGTACATCCAGCTCGTCGCCGACGCACCGCTACCTGCCACGGACCGGGCTTTCGACATCGGGACGGGCTCGGGTGTGCTGGCTGCGGTACTCGCGCGCCGGGGCGTACCTGCGGTGGTGGCGACCGACAAGGACCCCCGATCGGTCGCGTGCGCCCGCGCCAATCTCGACGCACTCGGGTACAGCGATCGGGTCGAGGTGGTGCAGACCGACATCTTCCCGAGCGGCCGCGCGGGATTGATCGTCTGCAACCCGCCGTGGATACCCACCAAGCCGACGTCGGGGATCGAGCATGCCGTCTACGATCCCGGTTCTCGCATGCTGAAATCGTTCCTCAGCCGCCTCGGCGGGCATCTGACGCCCGACGGCGAGGCCTGGTTGGTGTTGTCCGACCTCGCCGAGTTGCTCGGATTAGTCACGCGCACAGACCTCCTCGCGTCGATCGACAAGGCCGGCCTGACCGTCGTCGACCGGATGGACACCGTGCCATCGCATTCTCGAGCGACCGACGCCTCCGATGTTCTGCACGAAGCCCGGTCGCGCGAAACCACGTCACTGTGGAGACTGCGCCGCCGCTAGCCATCCGCGCCGAGACACGAGAAAGCCGCCCGAGCAATGCTCGGGCGGCTTCGTCGATCGTGCGGTGAGTCAGTGCCGGTCGCGGGTCTCGAACTCCCCGTTGATCACGGTGCCCAGCGGCGCGTCACGCTCGGCCTTCTTCGCGGCCTCGCGCATTTCGATTCCATCGGTGATCAGATCACCGATCTCGCGAGTGACGTCACGGACCGCTCCGGCGATGATCACCACGATTCTGCCGACGTGTGTCGCCGCAGACTCGGTGAAATCCTGCACGGTGTCCTTGTTGCGCTCGAACCTTCCCACCACCAGGACCGCCCCCTTCGAAGTCGTCACGCTGCGTCGGTCTTCTTACGCTCGACGATAACACTGGCCGGGGCCGCCGATCCGGTGAGCGAGTTGGGCAGAGCGAGCTTGAAGATCTTGCCCCACACGGTGCCGATCTGGTGGAAGAAGCCTCCGGTGTTGTACGGCAGGTCGTACTTCTGGCACAGAGCCTTGACCTCGGGTGCGATCTGCGGGTAGCGGTGCGCGGGCAGATCCGGGAAGAGGTGGTGCTCGATCTGGTGCGAGAGGTTGCCGGACATGATGTGGAACAGTGGCGAACCCTCGATGTTGGCCGATCCGAGCATCTGACGGACGTACCATTCGCCCCGGCTCTCGTCGGCGGTCTCCTCCTGACTGAAGGTCTGCACCCCCGTCGGGAAGTGGCCGCAGAAGATGATCGAGTACGTCCACACGTTCCGGATCAGGTTCGCAGCAACGTTGCCGACCACGGTCGAGGCGAAGAACGGCCCGGTCAGAGCGGGGAAGATGACGTAATCCTTGAGAGCCTGCTTGCCCGCCTTGCGCCACATTCCCTGCAGCAGCGGCTTGACGTCGTGCCACTTCCTCTTACCGGCGACGATGTTCTCGGTCTCGAGGTCGTGCAGCATGACGCCCCACTCGAAGAACGTCATGAGCAGGAATGCGTAGACGGGGTTGCCGAGGTAGTACGGGTTCCACTTCTGGTCCTGATCCATGCGCAGGATGCCGTACCCGATGTCGCGGTCCATGCCGACGATGTTGGTGAACGTATGGTGCATGTAGTTGTGCGAGTGCTTCCACTGGTCTGCCGGGCAGACTGTGTCCCACTCGAACACCTCGGAGTTCAGACCCGGCTCACGCATCCAGTCGTACTGGCCGTGCATGACGTTGTGGCCGATCTCCATGTTGTCGAGGATCTTCGCGACGCCGAGTGCGCCGACACCGGCGAGCCACGCCGGCGGGACGAAAGGCAGGTACATCAGTGCGCGTCCGGTGATCTCGAGCCCGCGCTGCGCCTTGATGATCTTGTAGATGTATTCGCGGTCCTCGTCGCCCAGTTTGGCGACGGTGCGGGCCCGCAGGTCGTCGAGTTCGCGGCCGAGCTCTTCGACCTGTTCGTACGTCAGTACGGTCGGCTCGTCGGGCAGCGTTTCGTTGCGTCGGAAGGGAATGACGGCGGTGGGCAGGATCGAGAGAATCGTTCCGAGCATCTGCTGATCTCCAATTCGATCGGGTGGTGGGCGGGAGCTCCGGGACTAGATGTCGATGTCGACGTCGCCGACGGCAACGGACACACAGAGCTGGATCTTCTTGTCGGATTCGGTGTCGGTCTCACCGGTCTTGATGTTCTTGGTGCAGCCGGACTTCTTCACCGAGGTGCAGGTGAAGCAGATGCCCATTCGGCACCCGTTGGCCGGCGACAGACCGGCTCCCTCGGCTTGTTCGAGCAACGTTGCACCGTCGTTCTCGGCGGCGACGTCACTTCCGGAGAACGTGGTGGTTCCCGTGACGTCGTCGCTCACGGTGGCGAAGGACGGTGTGAATTCCTCGAGGTGCAGTCGGTCGCCGAGCCCTGCGTCGTCGAAGAACGACGTCACGCCCTTCATCAGCCCGGGCGGACCGCACAGGAAGGTATCCGCGTCTGCGAACCACGGTGCCACGGCGTCGAGATGCTCTTTGCCGAAGAACCCGTGCAGGTCCCCGCCGGTCGTCTGCTCGGTGTATGCGAAGACGAGGTTCACGTTGTCGTGCTCGGCGGCGATCTTCTCGAGCTCCTGCTTGTACGCGACGTCGTTCTCGGTGTACGCGTAGTGCAGGAAGGTCAGGTCGCTGCTGTACCCCTCGTCCAGCAGCGACCTGAGCATGGACAGCACGGGCGTGATGCCGCTGCCGCCGCTGATCAGCAGCGTGCGCGCCGGGCGTGGCTGGGGAAGCTTGAAGGTGCCGTCCGCCTGCGACAGGCTGACGACGAGGCCGACGTGGGCGTTCTTGTGCAGATACTGCGAGACCAGCCCCTCGGGGTGCGCCTTGATCGTCAGCTCGATTCGGCCGTCCTTGCGGTACTGCGAACAGGCCGGCGAGTAACAGCGAGTCTGACGTACGCCGTCGATGACCACCCCGACCTGAACGAACTGGCCGGCCTGAAAGCCTTTCCACTGTCGGGTGGGGCGGATGGTCAGCGTCAGCGAATCTTCGGTGGACCGGTGTATCTCGGTCACTTCACCGCGCAGATCACGAACGGTCGTCATGGGGTCGACCAGCTCCAGGTACCGATCGAGCGCGTGGGGCGTGGCCATGGCCTCGAACAGGGAAAGAAGCGAGAACTTGCGCGAACCCGTGGGTCGCGTCGGACGTTCTTGAAGCGTCATTCCATCCTCCCTAACCGGATCGAACCCTACGACCCATTCAGTGAACGATTGTACACTAACATGAGTGTGACAGAGCGACACCGGTACCTGTCAACGTTTATGTGACCGCCATTACAGACCTCATGTGAAGTTCACGGGGACCGCGGAAGCAACCGGAGGGGAGATCACAGAGTGCCCGCCCATAAACTGGACGCCGTGACAGAACCGGGTACCCGCGCGGAGCGCAAGGAGCGCACGCGGCAGGCCTTGATCGACGGCACACTCGATCTGCTTCGCGAACGGTCGTTCGCGAGCGTGAGCCTGCGTGAGGTTGCGCGGTCCGCCGGCATCGTCCCCACCGCGTTCTATCGACACTTCGCGTCCATGGAAGACCTCGGGGTCGCGTTGGTCGAGGACAGCATGCGCATGCTGCGCCAGATGCTGCGCGACGCCAGACGCAACCCGAGTACCAAGACGGCCACCGAATCCTTCGGCATCCTGGTTCGTCAGGTCCGCAGCCACGAGGATCAGTTCCGCTTCCTCAGTCGCGAGCGCTACGGCGGAGTCACCGAGGTACGTCGCGCGTTCGCCACCGAGCTCCGGCTGTTCGTCAGCGAGCTGACCATCGACCTCTCTCGCATGCCCGGTCTCGAACGATGGGACGTCGCCGATCTCGAGATGACGGCCGACCTCCTGGTCTCGACGATGCTGACGGCGGTGGTCGGTCTGTTGGAAATCGACCGACCGGGTAGTCAGAACGAGAAAGACCTCATCGAACGCACCGAGAAGCAGATCCGGATGATCATGCTGGGGATGAGCAAATGGGAACCGCGACGGGCTTGACCGTCGGGCACGAGCGCGAGCCGCGAAGGAGCATCATGACCACCGAGGTACACATCGGCGAGTACACGTTCGAGCTGGCGCAGGCAGGTCCCGTCGACGGCGTACCCGTCGTTGCGCTGCACGGCTTTCCACAGACCAACGCGTCGTGGTCGCGGGTGACCCCCGAATTGACGGCCGCGGGCTGCCGCGTCCTGGCCCCCAACCAGCGGGGCTACTCCCCCGGTGCCCGCCCGATCGGCGTCGAGCACTACCGCATCGAGCGTCTCACCGAGGACGTCCTCGGTCTGCTCGACGCCTTCGACCTGAACTCGGCGCACCTGGTGGGTCACGACTGGGGCGCTGTGGTCGCCTGGCATGTCGCCGCCGAGCATCCCGACCGCGTCCGAAGCCTCACTGCCGCATCCGTTCCGCACTCTGCGGCGTTCAACTGGGCCATTCGCGAGGACCCGGACCAGCAACAGCGGTCCCAGTACTTCGGCTTGCTTCGCGAACCTGAGAAGGCCGAACGAGTACTGACCGAGAACGACGCCCAACGGCTCCGCGCGATGTTCGGGGCCGAAAGCCTCGACGACGAATACGTTCGCCATCTGACGGTGCCGGGAGCACTGACGGCTGCGTCGAGTTGGTATGCCGCGATGACGCGGGAGTTCGCGAACCTACCTGCGGTGACGGTGCCGACCACCTACGTGTGGAGCAACGGCGATACCGCCATCGGTCGAGCCGGCGCGGAGCGCTGCGCCGAGTTCGTCGATGCGCCGTACCGATTCGTCGAACTCGACGGCATCTCCCACTGGATCCCCGAGGAAGCCCCCGACAGACTCGCAGCCGAGATCTTGGATCGTATCGGGTCGGTCTAAACCTGTTCCGGGGCGCGAACTTTCAGCAATGCCAGCAGCCCGGCGGCGAGGACGATGATCAGCCCGGCGATACCTGCGCGGTCGGCGTCGAACATCCACACGAACAGCCCGAACAGCGAGGGCGCGAGAAACGACGCGGCCCGACCCGTCGTCGCGAACAGTCCGAAGAACTGACCCTCGCGCCCGGGCGGTGCCAGTCGGGCCAGGAAGGTACGCGCAGACGATTGCGCGGGCCCCACGAACAGGCACAGGATCAGCCCGAAGATCCAGAACATCGTCGGTCCCGACACGAACAGCAGAATGGTTCCGGCACCGATCATGGACGTGAGCGAGAAGACGATGACCTTCTTGGGTCCGATTCTGTCGTCGAACCGCCCGGCGACGATGGCACCGAGGCCTGCGATGACATTGGCGGCGACGCCGAACAGCAGTACGTCCGCCGCGCCGATGCCGTAGACGCTGACCGCGAGAACGGCTCCGAAAGTGAACACGCCCGCCAGTCCGTCTCGGAACAGTGCGCTGGCGATCAGGTAGTAGACGGCACGCCGGTCTGCGCTCCACAACTCGCGCACATCACGAAAGAGAACGCGATAGGACTCCGCGAAGCCGGCCTGTGCCGCCTCGGGATCGGCGATGGCCCTGGGTACTTCGGGAACTGCGAACATCACCGGGATGGCCGAGACCGCGAACCAGACGGCCGCCAGCACGGCGACGAGCCTGATGTTGAGCCCTCCATCGGTGCTCAGCCCCAGCAGGCCCCGAGTGTCGCCGTCCCCGACGATGAAACCGAGGTAGCCCAGAAGGAGTAGGACAATTCCACCGAAATAGCCCATCGCCCAACCGAATCCGGACACACGTCCGATATTGGCCGGGGTGGAGACCTGCCGCAGCATCGAGTTGTACGGAATACTGGCCAGCTCGAACATGATGGATCCGAGACCGAGCAGCAGCAGCCCGAGCCACAGATAGTGGTAGTCGTCCTGTACGAAGAACAAGCCGGCCATGGCCACGACCGTCAACGCGGTCAATAGCCCCAGCAGCCATTTTCTCTTGCCGCGGGCGTCGAAGTACTGCCCGCACACCGGTGCCAGCAGTGCGATTACGACGCTCGACAGCGCGATGGACCAGCTGAACCACGTGGTCGCCGAGATGGATCCGGGTAGGTCGTCACCGACGGCATCGGTGAGATACACCGAGAACACGAACGTGAGAATGACGGCATTGAACGCGGCCGATCCCCAGTCCCAGAACCCCCAGGCGGTGACCTGCTTACGCGTTGTGGCGACTCCGACGACAGCGGCCTCCGGCTGGGTTCCCATGGTTGCCAACACTAGCCCGCGACGGGCCCACGTTTGGGTGCACCTAGTTGCATAGTCACCACGTTGCATACATACTCTCGGGTGTGGCTTTGGAACACGCGATTCTGGTCTCCCTCACCGAGCTGAGCGGCTCGGGGTACGAGCTCGCCCGACGGTTCGACAAGTCCATCGGCTTCTTCTGGAGTGCAACTCATCAGCAGATCTACCGCACTCTGACGCGGATGGATGGAGCGGGCTGGATCACCGGCGAGGCAGTCGCACAGGACGGCCGTCCCGACAAGAAGGTCTATTCGGTCAGCACCGCGGGCCGCGCCGAGCTCGATCGCTGGATCGCCGCGCCGACCGATCCCTCGCAGCTTCGCGAGGAGCTCGCCGTGAAGATTCGCGGTGCGGCCAACGGTGACATCGAAGCGTTGAAAGTCGAAGTCGCCCGCCACCGCGACGTACATGCCACCCGTCTCGACGTGTATCGACTGATCGAGAAGCAGGACTTTCCGGCCCCCGCTGCCCTGACCGGTACCGCGCTGCATCAATACCTGGTGCTCCGCGGCGGGATTCGTGTCGAAGAAGGATTCACCGAATGGTGCACCGAGGTATTGGAGAAACTGTGAAGACCGAGCAGACCACTGGTCCGTACCCGAATCTGTTGTCGCCGTTGAACGTCGGCGCAACCACGCTGAAGAACCGCGTGATCATGGGATCGATTCACACCGGCCTCGAAGATCGCGCCCGCGACACCGGCCGCCTGGCTGCCTACTTCGCCGAGCGTGCCCGCGGCGGAGTCGCACTCATCATCACCGGGGGTTACGCCCCCAATCGCACCGGGTGGCTGTTGCCGTTCGGGGCCAAGCTGACCAACCGCATCGAGGCCCGTCGGCACCGCAGGATCACCACTGCCGTGCACCGCGAAGGCGGCAAGATCGCGCTCCAGATCCTCCATGCCGGACGCTATTCCTACCAGCCGCTGAGTGTGTCGGCATCGTCGATCAAGGCTCCCATCAATCCTTTTCGGCCCAGGCGATTGACCTCGAGGGGCGTTCGCTGGCAGATCAGAAACTTCGTGCGGTGCGCCCAACTCGCACAGAGCGCCGGCTACGACGGCGTCGAAATCATGGGCGGCGAAGGCTACTTCATCAACCAGTTCCTCTCCGAGCGCACCAACAAGCGACGCGACGAATGGGGTGGTTCCGCGGAGAACCGTCGCAGAATGGCAGTCGAGATCGTGCGGCAGATCCGTGCCGCCGTCGGATCCGACTTTCTCATCGTGTTCCGGCTGTCGATGGCCGACCTCGTCGAGGAGGGCCAGAGCTGGAACGACATCGTCGCCCTCGCCGAGGACGTGGAGGCCGCAGGCGCGAACATCATCAACACCGACATCGGCTGGCACGAATCGCGGGTGCCGACCATCGTCACCTCGGTTCCGCGAGCAGCATTCGCCGACATCACCGGCAAGCTCGAAAAATACGTGAGCATCCCCGTCGCCGCGTCCAACCGCATCAACATGCCCGAGATCGCCGAGAACATCCTCGCCCGCGGCGACGCGCAGCTGATCGCCATGGCCAGGCCGATGCTCGCCGATCCGTTCTGGGTCGAGAAGGCTGCTTCCGATTCCGCGGATCGAATCAACACCTGCATCGCCTGCAATCAGGCCTGCCTCGACCACGCCTTCGTACACAAGAAGGTCTCGTGCCTGGTCAACCCTCGCGCCGGTCGCGAGATCGACCTGCAGTTGTTGCCGACGAAGAAGACCAAGAAGGTGGCGGTCGTCGGGGCCGGGCCCGCCGGACTGTCTGCGGCGCTCACCCTTGCGCAACGCGGACACGCCGTCAGCCTGTTCGAGGCCAGGGGCGAGATCGGCGGCCAATTCGGTATCGCCCGTCTGATTCCCGGCAAGGAAGAGTTCGCCGAGACCATTCGCTACTTCTCCACCGCTCTGCGCGACGCGGATGTTGCGGTACACCTCGATACTCGGGTTACCGCCGCAGAACTCGCCGCGGGCGAATTCGACGAGGTGGTCCTGGCCACCGGTGTCACTCCCCGGATGCCGCAGATCCCAGGTATCGATCACCCGTCCGTGCTCTCGTACGCGGAACTGGTGCGCGACGGTAGGGCCGTCGGCGACCGGGTCGCGGTCATCGGTGCCGGCGGTATCGGCATCGACATCTCCGAGTTCCTCACCACCGACGCCTCCCCCACGCTGGACCTGAAGGAATGGAAGCAGGAGTGGGGAGTCACCGAGCCCGAGGCCGCGCCGGGCGCGTTGACCACCCCGGTGCCTGCCGCATCTCCTCGGGAGGTCTACCTCCTGCAACGCAAGCCGGGACGTATCGGGGCCGGTCTCGCGAAGACCACCGGGTGGGTTCACCGCGCAGCATTGAAAGCCAAGGGCGTGCACCAGCTTTCGGGCGTCAACTACGAGAAGATCGACGATGCGGGCCTGCACATCTCGTTCGGCGAGAAGCACGAACGACCACGCTTGCTCGAGGTGGACACCATCGTGATCTGCGCGGGCCAGGAGTCGGTCCGGGATCTGGTCGGCGAGCTGAAGGCCGCGGGCACCACCACACACATCATCGGCGGTGCGGACGTGGCGGCAGAGTTGGACGCCAAACGGGCGATAGAGCAGGGCACCCGGCTCGCGGCCACGATCTGATCTGTCCGCTAGCCTGTCTCACCGTGAGCCTGCCCAAGCCCAGCCCCGATGCCCGCGCCGTCGTCACCGGAGCCTCCTCCGGTATCGGTGAAGCCCTGGCCACCGAACTCGCCACCCGTGGTCACTCGTTGATCGTCGTGGCCCGACGTGGTGAACTGCTCGAGGCGCTGGCCGCGAAGCTCACCGCCGAGCACGGCGTCACCGTCGAGGTGCGGGCGTCGGATCTGTCCAACCGCGAGCAGCGCCAGGAGCTGGTCACCGAGCTCTCCGAGCGTGAGATCTCGATCCTGTGCAACAACGCAGGCATCGCGACGTTCGGACCGGTGGCCGGGCTCGATCCCGCGTACGAGCGCGATCAGGTGGAGCTCAATGCCGTTGCCGTACACGACCTCACGCTGGCAGTCATGCCCGGCATGATCGGTCGCGGAGCAGGCGGCATCCTCATCACCGGTTCTGCGGCGGGCAACATGGCCATCCCCAACAACGCGACCTACGCCGCGACGAAGGCCTTCGTCAACACGTTCTCGGAGTCACTGCGCGGTGAGCTCGCGGGCACCGGCGTCAACGTCACCCTGCTCGCTCCAGGCCCGGTCCGCACCGAGACACCCGACCCGGCCGATGCGTCGATCGTCGACAAGATGGTTCCCGACTTCCTGTGGATCGACAGCGCCTACACCGCGAAGCTGTCACTGGACGGCCTGGCGAAGAACAAGATGCGCGTCGTTCCCGGACTGCTCAGCAAGGGCATGTCGGTCGCCGGGCAGTACAGCCCGCGCAGCATCTCCGCGCCGATCATCGGCAGCTTCTACAAGAAGCTCGGCAGCTAGTACCCGAATCCTGGTCGTTCCGCGGGCTCCACTCCCGACTGAACAAGCTCAGCGCCGCCGACGCCGACCGGTTCCGAAGATGCTGCGCGAGATTTCCCGCCCGGCGGCCGAGGCAGCCGATCGAAGGAAGCTCTTCACCGCCGGGTTGCTCATGATGCGCTCCGCGGCCGACGGCCCGTCCGGCTCGCTCGGAGGCAGATCCGGCAGATCGGCGGGCAGCGGTGGGATATCGAACTTCTCGGCCGGCACGGCCACGTCCGTGACGCGTGCGTTCATCCGCTCGTAGGCGGACTCGCGATCGATCGTCTCGCGGTACTTGGCGGACAGGGTGCTCGACGACGCGGCAGCCGCGATGGCGTCGTTGCCGATGGTGTCCATCAGGGAGCGGGGCGGGCGAATCTTCGTCCATGCCACCGGTGTCGGCGCGCCTTTCTCCGAGAGCACCGTCACGATCGCTTCTCCGGTCCCCAACGACGTCAGTGCCTTCTCGAGGTCGTAGGCGTCGGTCTTGGGGTACGTGCGCACCGTCTTGTTCAACGCCTTCTGGTCATCGGGCGTGAACGCGCGAAGGGCATGCTGAATTCTCGCGCCCAATTGGGAGAGAACGTCGTTGGGGACGTCGGTGGGCAGCTGTGTGCAGAAGAAGACGCCGACGCCCTTCGAGCGAATGAGCTTGACGGTCTGTTCCACCTGCTGCAAAAAGGCTTTCGACGCGTCGGCGAAGAGCAGATGCGCCTCGTCGAAGATGAACACGAGCTTGGGCTTGTCGACGTCACCGACCTCGGGCAACGTCTGGAAAAAATCGGCCAGTACCCACATCAGGAAGGTGGAGAACATCACCGGGCGTGACGCCTGAGCACCGAGCTCGAACAGGGTGATGACGCCTCGTCCGTCGGGTCCGACGCGGAGTAGGTCCTCGGTCTCGAGTTCCGGTTCGCCGAAGAAGGTGTCGCCGCCGTCGGCCTCGAGATTGGCCAAGGCACGCAGGATGACTCCAGCGGTCGCCGACGAGACACCGCCGATGCCTTTCAGGTCGGCCTTGCCTTCGTCACTCGTCAGATGCATGATCACCGACCGCAGGTCCTTGAGATCGAGCAAGGCAAGTCCCTGGGAATCGGCCCAGTGAAAGATCAGCCCCAGGGTCGACTCTTGAGTGTTGTTGAGCCCCAACACTTTGCTGAGCAAAATCGGTCCGAACGCGGTGATCGTGGCCCGCACCGGCACCCCGATTCCCTCGGTGCCGAGCGAGAGAAATTCCACCGGGTGTCCGGCGGGAGCCCAGTCCGTCAGGCCGGTGTCCGCAGCGCGGCTGCGGATCTTGTCGTTGCCTTCGCCCGGCGCGGACAAGCCCGAGAGATCTCCTTTGACGTCGGCCATGACAACGGGAACCCCTGCGGCAGAAAGCTGTTCGGCTATCCCCTGGAGCGTCTTGGTCTTGCCGGTTCCGGTGGCCCCGGCAACGAGACCGTGCCTGTTCAACGTGGCCAACGGAATACGAATGCGGGCAGCGGGGTCGGTGACACCGTCCAGAACGACGGTTCCCAGTTCCAATGCCGCACCTGCCGATGTGTATCCGGCGGCGATCTCGCTTGCTTTACCGTGCACCGCCGGTGCCGACCCTTGCTCTGCGGCACGCGCCTCGGCCTCGGCGGCGTCGGCCGCAGCCAGAGCGTCGGCAGCCACCCGTGCGGCTTCCACGGCCGCCGCTTTGGCCGCCTTCGCCTTCTCGGCAGGGCTGAGCGTGGGTGCCGGCTGCGTCGGGTCGCCTGTCATGTCCGCATCCTTTCGTGAACGTGCGCTGAAGTGAACGGGGTCGATCGCCACCGCAAACCCTAGTGGCTGTGGTGCGCGCACTACTGTGGAGCGAGTGCAGGACAAACTCGTGTGGATCGACTGTGAAATGACCGGCTTGGACCTGAGCAAGGACAAGCTGATCGAAATCGCGGCGTTGGTGACCGACAGTGAGCTCAACATCCTCGGGGAGGGTGTCGACATCGTCATCCACGCCGACGACGATGCGTTGGCGAACATGCCGGCCGTCGTCACCGACATGCATGCCAAGTCGGGCTTGACCGACGAGGTGCGCGCGTCGACGGTGAGCCTGGAGGAAGCCGAGCAGCGCGTGCTCGCGTACATCAAGGAGCACGTCCCGGTGGCCGGAACGGTTCCGCTCGCGGGAAACTCGATCGGGACCGATCGTGGATTCATCTCTCGCGACATGACCGCGCTCGACACCTACCTCCACTACCGAATGATCGACGTCAGCTCGATCAAAGAACTTTCCCGACGGTGGTACCCGCGGATCTACTACGGGCAGCCGGCCAAGGGCCTTGCGCACCGCGCCCTGGCCGACATCAAGGAGTCAATCAAGGAGTTGCAGTACTACCGTCGTACCGCCTTCGTCGCGCCCCCGGGGCCGTCGACCAGCGATATCGCGGCAGTCGTTCAGGATCTCGACACGCAGCAGGGGGCGGATTAGCAACCTCGGATTCAACCCGCTAGTATTGTCGACGCTGCTGATGGAGAGCCCGAAAAGGTTCTGCGGACGCATGCAATGGTGGGCGTAGTTCAGCTGGTAGAGCACCAGGTTGTGATCCTGGATGTCGCGGGTTCGAGTCCCGTCGCTCACCCCAAACGAAGAAGGCCGGTCTCCTCGCGAGACCGGCCTTTTTTGTGTATCCTCTCCACCCTTCGCCAGGGTGTTCGAGCGGACGGTGCGTACCCACCCTGACCTCGAATTACGTTGTTGTAATTCACTTTTCGAGTTTCTTATGGGGTTTCTGTGACGTACGGTTACCAATGGCACTTTTGGGGAAGAAAAGTACCAACGTGATTCATGTGTTTTCTGCTACGTGAGTTCAGCGTGCCCCGAAGCGTCACCGAACATGCTCGACGCCCAGCTCGCACCCATCCGACGGGTGCACGGCGGGCAGAGACGAGGAGGCTTTTTCGTGGGTCGCAGAATGCACAGAGTCATAGCGGGTTCGATCTTGTCGGCAGCACTGTGCATCGGCACAACCGGCTTGCTCAGCCCAGCGGTGGCCACCGCTCAACCCACGATCGAATTACCTCAGATCCCAATCCCCCAGCCCGATGCGCAGCAGCGGGCCGCAATACTCGCCGCGGTGCTCGACGCCACCGGTGTGCTCATCAACCAGGTCGCGGCGATCGTTCTCGACGGCGACGTGCTGTCGGTGCCGGATACCGCAAATCCCGCGGATGTACCCGAGATCGAACTTCCGAGTGCGCCGCCCACGGTGGGGCTCGGAGGTGCCGTGCTCCCGATCGACGCAGGCAAATATCGCATCACTTCGGGTTACGGCGGACGCAACAACCCGACCGGCAACGGCGCGCAGTACCACCAGGGTGTGGACCTGGCTGCCGACAGCGGAACCCCGATCCATGCGGTGACCGGCGGAACCGTCGTTCAGGCCGGAGACGCGGGCGACGGCTACGGCAAGCTCGTTCGGGTCAAGAGCGGAAACACCGAGACCTACTACGGCCATCAGTCCAGCCTCGCTGTGTCCGTCGGTGACGAGGTGGCACCGGGAGATGTCCTCGGGGCGGTCGGCAGCACCGGCAATTCGACGGGACCGCATCTGCACTTCGAGGTCCGCAACAACGGCTCGAGCATCGAACCGGTCGCGTACCTGAAGACACTCGGGATCGATCCTTCGCTCTACCAGACCCGCGATCGAAGCTGATCGACACCGATCAGACAGTGGTGGCGTTGCCCGCTTTCCACTCGTCCCAGGGGATGTTCCAGTCGCCGAGACCATCGGTCCCCGACAACGTTCCACCGACGGTGTTCTTGACGACGACGATGTCGCCCCGCTTGGTGTTGTCGTAGACCCACTTGGCATTGGTGGGGCTCAGATTCAGGCAACCGTGCGAGGCGTTCGAGTACCCCTGCTGTCCCACCGACCACGGTGCGGAGTGGAAGAAGATGCCGCTGTACGACATCCGCGTCGCCCAGTCGACCGGAGTGCGGTACCCGGTGGACGAGTTGACCGGCACACCGTAGGTCGACGAATCCATGACGAGATGCTCGAATCGATCACCGATGATGTAGACGCCGTTGTCCGTCGGGGTGGAGTCCTTGCCCATCGACGTCGGCATCGTGATGACATCCTGGCCGTTGACGTTGAACGTCACCTGCTTGGTGTTGTCGTCCGCAGTGGCAATGACCGCGTCGCCGATCGTGAACGACGTCGTCGCATTCTCCTGGCCGTAGATGTCGTCACCGAGATCACGCCCGTACACGTTGACGGCCACGTCGACCTTGGTGCCCGGTGCCCAGTAGTTCTGCGGTCGCCAGCGAACCTCTTTGTTGTTTACCCAGTAGAACGCACCTTCCACGGCCGGCGTCGTGGTGACCGTGATCGCATTCTGGGCAGCAAGCTTGTCGGTGATCGCCTCGTCGAACTGGACCGCGACAGGCTGCCCGATACCCACCACGTCGCCCGGGTTCGGCAGAACGTAGGGCTTGGTGAAATTGCCCGGCTGGCTGGTGGTGAAGCTCGACACCGTGCTCGACGATCCTCCGAGTCCGTACGCATCGGCCTGCACTCGATACTCGCGGTTGTAGCCGAGGGGTTCGGTGTTGGTCCACGACAGCCCGTCCGGAGCAATGGCTCCCGATACCGGCTCGCCGTCGGGGTTGAGCATGGTGACCGAGGACAACTTGCCGTCGGCAACCGAGACGGTCACCGGGTCTGCCGGTGAGAATCCGACTGCTCCGTCGAGCACGCTCGCGGTCAGCTTCGGTTTCATCAGTTCGGTCATCGGGTTGGAATCGATCGGAACGGAGGGTTCGGAGATGTCCGTCTGCGAGCTGCACCCGGACAGCACCGCCACCGAAGCGACAACTCCCACCGCGGCGAGAACGAATCCTCGAGACACCCTCATGAACACACCACTTCCCACTTCGAGCCCGACCCGGACGATTCTGCCAGCGCAGAATCCACACATTCCACTCGACAGCCCGTTCGACAAATAACGTTCGAGTACCAATCGTGCTGCAGAAAGTTGGTGTTACCTCCCTGCCACACAGGGCGGTGCCGCGAACGCACATCACCGCCTCGTTCGACGCCCGGTGAGGACAACGTCATATCCGGCTAACCGATGTGTAATGGCCGCGCACACTGCACCGGGCACTGTGGAAGCCATGGTCACCACGGTGAAGACACTCTGCGCATACTGCGGCGTGGGATGCGGCATGGTGCTCGAGGTCGGTGGGCCGTCGGCGGCGAAGTCCCAGTCGAGCTCCCGGTCGACGCTGCCGATCGGGCCCACGGTCACCAAGTCGGTCGGCGACAAGACCCACCCGGCGAACTTCGGCCGACTGTGCACCAAGGGAAGCACCACCGCAGACATGCTTGCCGCGCCGGGCCGCCTCGACAAGGCTCGAATTCGCCACCGGCGCGGTGACCGGCCGGAGAGTACGGACACCTCGGTGGCCATCACCGATACTGCCCGCAGGCTCCGCACGATCCTCGGCGAACACGGACCCGATTCCGTTGCGCTGTACGTATCGGGGCAGATGTCGATCGAGGCTCAGTACCTGTCGAACAAACTGGCCAAAGGGTTCATCGGTACCAATCAGATCGAATCCAACTCACGACTGTGCATGGCCAGCGCGGGGACCGGCTACAAGCAGTCACTCGGAGCCGACGGTCCGCCGGGGTCGTACGAAGACTTCGACAACGCCGACGTGTTCCTCGTCATCGGCTCCAACATGGCCGACTGCCACCCCATCCTGTTTCTGCGAATGATGGACCGGGTCAAGGCCGGTGCGAAACTGATCGTGGTCGATCCGCGGCGCACCGCCACCGCCGACAAGGCGCACCTGCACCTCATGCTCGAACCGGGATCCGATCTGGCGCTGCTCAACGGCCTGCTGGCTCTGATCGTCGACAGCGGAAACACGGACCCTGACTTCATCGCCCAGTTCACCGACGGCTGGGACGCGATGCCGGAGTTTCTTCGCGACTACACCCCCGAGAAGGTCTGCGCTGCAACCGGTCTCGCCGAGGAAGATCTGCGTGCCGCAGCGGAGATGATCGGGACTGCAGAGAACTGGATGAGCTGTTGGACGATGGGACTCAATCAGTCCACCCACGGCACCTGGAACACCAACGCACTGTGCAATCTCCACCTGGCAACGGGTGCTATCTGCCGGACCGGAAGCGGCCCCTTCTCGTTGACCGGTCAGCCGAACGCGATGGGTGGCCGGGAAATGGGGTACATGGGCCCCGGACTGCCGGGCCAACGGGCGGTCACCAACGACACCGACCGCGCGTTCGTCGAGCAGGCCTGGAAAATCCCGCCCGGAACACTCCGCACCGACGTCGGTGGTGGAACCATCGAGATGTTCTCGAAGTTGGCTGCGGGCGACATCAAAGCTTGCTGGATCATCTGCACCAATCCTGTTGCGTCCGTGGCCAATCGAACAACCGTGATCGACGGTCTCGAGCGTGCCGAACTGGTGATCACCCAAGACGCCTTCGCCGACACCGAGACCAACCGATACGCCGATGTGATGCTGCCCGCTGCGCTGTGGACCGAGGCCCACGGTGTCATGGTCAACTCCGAGCGGAACCTCACGCTGTTCCAGCCGGCTGTCGATGCACCCGGCGGAGCACTCCCCGACTGGAAGATCATCGCCGACATGGCCTGCGCTCTCGGCTATTCCGAGTCGTTCACGTACTCCAGTGCCGAAGAGATCTTCGAGGAGATCAAGCAGTTCTCGAACCCCGCCACCGGTTACGACATTCGCGGCATCACCTACGACGGGCTCCGCGAGGGTTCGATTCAGTGGCCGTGCCCGCCCGAGTCGACTACCACCAGACACCCCATCCGGTACCTCAACGACGGAGTCAGCCAAACCCTGCGGGTGTCGGAGGACGGCTCGATTCCTGCCCTGTCGTTCCCCACCGCGAGCGGTCGAGCGCAGTTTCTCGCCCGACCCGCCATGGCACCGGCCGAGATGCCGGACGACGACTATCCGTTCCTGCTCAACACGGGGCGACTCCCCCATCAGTGGCACACCATGACCAAGACCGGCAAAGTCGCGAAGCTGAACAAACTGAACCCCGGCCCGTTCGTGGAAATACACCCGACCGATGCGGGCCGGCTCGATCTGTCCGACGGCGATACCGTCGAACTGTCGTCGCGTCGAGGCCGTGCGGTACTGCCCGCCGTGGTCACCGACCGAGTGTTACCCGGCGGCTGCTTCGCACCGTTCCACTGGAGCGACGAGTTCGGTGAATCCCTGGCGATCAACGCGGTGACCAATGACGCCGTCGATCCCTACTCGCAGCAACCCGAATTCAAGGCCTGCGCCGTGTCGCTGACGAAAGTATCTGCTGCTCAATCGGATTCGCCCGATACGTCCGAGGACGTGCACGATCCGGTCGACGCTCTCGCCGTGTTGGTCGGCCGCCCGAGCCGACCCGCAGAACCTTTCACCGTCATCGAGCAAAGTTACATGGCCGGCCTGCTGGAGGGACTTCGGACCGACGCAGGTCGCTCCGCGCCGGGAATCCCCACGTTGCCCGAACGGACCCCGCTGACTCCCGAGACGCACGCGTGGCTCGACGGTGCTCTCGCAGGCCTGTTCTCGCGCACTCCCTCGCCGGGCACCGAAGGAACCGCCGGGGACACCTCGTCGGCAGCGGGCAGACCACTGCTCCTGCTGTGGGCCTCGCAGACGGGAACTGCCGAGGAGTTCGCCCAGTCCAGTGTTTCTCATCTGCGAGCTGCTGGGTCTGCCGTCACCGAACACTCCATGGACTCGTTCACCGCAGACCGACTACCGGCCGAGGCCGACGTGTTGATCGTCAGCAGTACCACCGGGGACGGCGAAGCACCCGACAACGGCGCAACCTTCTGGGAGAGCCTGACAACCGATTCGGTACCCGCACTGGACGGAATCCGTTACGCCGTGCTGGCGTTCGGCGACTCGAGTTACGCAGACTTCTGCGGGCACGGCCGCAAGATCGACGAACGTCTCGAGCAACTCGGTGCGCGGCGACTACTCGGCAGGGTCGACCTCGAGCCCGACTACGAGAACGAGGCCGCCGAGTGGCTCGACTCGGTGAGCGCGCTGCTGGCAGGTGACTCGCCAACGTCCGACCCCGCGACCGCGCCTGCGGCACCCGCACGTCGGCCTGCGGCCGCTGACGTAGAACCGCGGTACAGCAAGAAGTCGCCCCTCGTGACTACTCTCGTTCGGAATCGAGTGCTCACCGCACGCGGATCGCTCAAGGACGTCCGTCAACTCGGATTCCACCTTCCTGCGGGCACCCTCGAATACGAGGTGGGTGACGCACTCGGGGTCTGGCCTCGCAACAGTGACCAGTACGTGCAGGAGTGGCTCGGTGCCACCGGACTCGACGGTGACGCCGTCGTCGACTTGGCCGAGCACGGTGAAATGCCGCTCCGTACGGCGTTGGGTCGGCACCTCGAGATCGCCCGTGCCACACCGGATCTATTGAAGTTCGTGCACCGGCGTACCGCGGACGACGACCTCGAGGCCATGTTGCATCCGGACAACAGACACACGCTCACCGACTGGATGTGGGGACGGCAATCGATCGATGTACTTGCCGCACATCCGGTTCGCGCGTCGGTGGACGATTGGCTCGGCGTTCTCAAGCCGTTGCAGCCGCGTCTGTATTCCATCTCCTCGAGCCCGAAGGAGAATCCCGAGGAGGTGCAGGTGACCGTCTCGGCTGTGCGATACAACGTGCACGGTGTCGCTCGACGCGGGGTGTGCTCGACGTATCTGGCCGACCATGCCGCCAACCATGACATCGGGATATTCGTACAGAAATCGACCCATTTCAAACCGCCCGAGGATCCCGCCACGCCGATGATCATGGTCGGTCCCGGCACCGGCATTGCACCGTTCCGGGCGTTCCTGCACGAGCGGCGCGCGCTCGGGCACACCGGCCCGAACTGGCTCTTCTTCGGCGAACAGCACGCGGACACCGACTTCTACTACCGCGACGAACTCACCGCGATGCTGAGCGACGGGTCGCTCGACCGTCTCGACGTCGCCTTTTCCCGGGATCAGAAGGACAAGGTCTACGTGCAGGATCGCATGCGCGAACACGGCAGCGAGCTCTGGAACTGGATTCACCGAGGTGCCCACTTCTATGTCTGTGGCGACGCGTCGAGAATGGCCAAAGACGTGGATGCGGCCCTGAAAGGCGTAGTCGCACAGCACGGGAAACTGGCCCCGAGCAGTGCCGAGGCGTACGTCAAGGCTCTCGCTGCGGAGAAGCGGTACGTGCGCGACGTCTACTGATCCGCAGCCACCAGCGGCGGGACAGTGCGCAGGAGGAAGGCGATTTGGTCTGCGACCACCTGCTCGAAGTCAGCACCGAGATAGATGTCGAAATGGCCTGCGTCGTAGGTTTCGATCTCGCCGAGCGGGGCTGTCCGGGCGTATCGCAGGGTGGCCTTCGCCGGTGCCACAGAATCCGTGTTGCAGACGACGAAGAGTATCGGGCAGCGGACGTCCTTCGCTCGACGTCCGGGCCGATGGCGCACGATCTGCAGCGCGAAGCGGGCGGCAACCCGATTGTGGAACGACTCGTCGGAGTCCGGAGCGAGCGCGAGGTACCCGTCGTAACTGTCGGGTGACGTCATCAATGCGGTAGTCCCCGGTCGTCCGGCGGTCGCCACCATCACCGGCGGCCGCCCGATCACCGATCCCAGCAGGTCGCGCACGGCCCGCACGGACAGTTTGACCGAGGTCCATGTGTTCGATGCGAGCCCGGAGGCGATGCCGTCGGTGAACGGACACTGCGCGACCACCGCGGCGACACGCTGATCCCGTGCTGCCGCGACGATGACGTGGCCACCGCCGAACGACGAGCCCCACAACACGATTCGCGAACCGTCCACGTCCTGCCGACCCCGGGCGCACGCGATCGCTGCCGCCCAGTCCTGCAACTGGGATTCGATATCGAGCAATTGTCGCGGTCGCCCGCCACTGTCTCCGAAGTACCGATAGTCGAACACCAGGCACGCGTAGCCCTCGGCGCGAAATCGTTCTGCGTAGGCGTCGAGTCGCATTCCCCGGGTTCCGCCGAGACCGTGCGCCATGACGATCACCGGGGCCGGCTCGGTGCTGTCGGGCAGGTACAGCCACGCCGCACAGTCGACGCCGTTCGAGTCGAACGTGATGTCCTTACGATCAGGGACCGCGCCCCCCGGCTGCGAATTCATGGGCGAACCATAGCCCAAAAGGATCGTCGGCGAAACGAAAGTGTGGGCAGTGAGGATAAGCGCCGCGCCCGCCGCCCGCAGGCGTGGGGCAGAGACCGACCGGGGCTTTTCTGCGGCTCCGACAGAGTATTGTTCCGACAAATTCGAGCGCTTACACGGCTTGGGTGAGTAATATAACATGGCCTGAACTACCATGTGGACAATGACGACTGGGTACCCGGGTTTCGACGACCGACTGAACGAGCTTCTCGCACGGCAGGCGGAGAAGTCCTGTGTATCCCCCGAGGCGTATATTCGGCGAGCGGTGATCGATCGACTGGTCGACGAACTGTCCGATGATCAGGACTCCGACGTCGGCTCATTACTTCGTGCTCTTCGGGACAGAACTGGGGATCGGCCTGTCACGGCCGCGGCGACCCGATTGTTCGGCACTGCGATCGACGAGCCCGAGCGTCTCGCTGCAGTTGCTCGCACCGGCCTGATGGATACCGACTCGGAGGCGGACTACGACAGGGTTGTGGCGATTGTTGCCGATGCTTTGAACGCCCCGTCTGCCGCCTTCTCTCTGCTGGACGACAAGCGTCAGTACTTCAAGAGCGCACTGGGGTTACCACCCGAAATCGGCAGCGCGCGTGAGGTTCCCATCGAAGGTTCGATTTGCCGATATGCGATCGACCTCGGTCAGCCCCTCGTGGTAGAGGACGCACGATTGATCGAGACTCTCAAGGATCACCCATCGGTTCAGGCCAAGATGCTGGTTTCCTACTTGGGCGTTCCGATCGTCGACGACGATGGCTTTTCCGTCGGCACCGTCTGCGTTTGGGATCAACGACCCCGCCAGTGGACGACAGGTCACGTTCAGATACTTCAGGATCTGGCCTGGATTATTCGCGAGCAAGTTTTCCAATAAACACGCTTTTTCCCACCACGCATTGACAATTTCCGCCCGCAACAGACCTGGGGTTTTTTTCAGCAACTCGGCTAAAAGCTTTCGGTCGCACGGGTATAGATTAAATAGGATACTGGGGATCATCCGAAACGAACTAGCCACCGGAAGTAGCTGTGTCCAAAACTCTGGAATCGCTGCACTCTCGCCCGCGGGCTGCCGGGACAGTGCAGAACTTCGCACCGCACTCTTTCGCAGATCGCCTTCGAGTCGATCCTTGGCACACCGCGATCAATGTCGCCGTCGACGCGTCCGCTGCTGCCGTCGCATTGATCGGTGCCCTGCTGTGGTACTCCGGCGATCTCGGCGAAACAGGCCGGTTGCCCTGGCTCTACTTGCCGCTCCTCATCGGAATCCTTACGGGAAAGTCGATGTACCGCCGCGGGCTTCGACGTAACTTCCTCGACGAGATCGGGCCAGCCGAGACATCAGTAGCATTCGCGTCGCTTGCTCTGCTCGTAGTGATGTTTCTGTCCGACACCGAATATCGGCCCAGTGCGTTCGTACTGAGGTTGTGGGTGCTGAGCGCCTTGACCATTGCGGTCGCTCGTTTGATCCGCGTGATTGTTCAGCGCGTCACTAGGACCCGGTTCGGCTCTGCCGCCCCGACGATAGTCCTCGGCAACGATCCCATTGCGCATCAACTGGTCTCGCGGATGCGCCAGTTTCCGGAGTACGGACTCGCGCCTGTTGGTTACGTCGGCGATGCACCAGTAGCCACTCTGGACTCCGGCGAGGCAGTTGCGGGGGAACTTCCCCATCTCGGCGTCCCCGCCGATCTCGAGACTGTGGCGCGCCGAACCAACGCCGAGGAATTGATCATCGCATTCGCGACCTCCGATGAACGAGACCTGGTGACAACGATCAGGATCGCGCACCGACTGGGAATGCGGGTGTGGGTGGTTCCACGGCTCTATGACGCAGTCAGCCTGAATACCCGCGTGGAACACATCGGCGGTCTGCCCCTGATGGTTTTGCCGCACGTCGATCCGAAAGGCTGGCAGTTCGCCGTCAAGGGAGTGTTCGACAGAGTACTAACCGCTGTTGGGCTCCTGCTCCTGTCACCCGTGTTCTTGACCTTGATGCTTCTCGTTCGTTTGAGTTCTCCCGGTCCGATCTTCTTCAAACAGGAACGGATCGGTCGGGACGGACTTCCCTTCGACTGCTTGAAGTTCCGCTCGATGCGTCCTCCGCGAGCTTCGGATGCCGAGTTCGAGAGAAAAGTTGGCGATGCCCCCGGCGGAGTCGAGGGGGTAGATCGCCGGACGCGTATCGGAAAAATCATGCGCCAAACATCCTTGGACGAGTTGCCTCAATTAATCAATGTTATCCGCGGCGACATGAGTTTGGTAGGACCTCGTCCGGAACGCCCTGAGTACGTGCACCCTCTTCGAGATGCAAATTCGTCGTTACGGCGAGCGACACCGAGTCAAAGCGGGCGTTACAGGCTGGGCACAGGTTCATGGCTTGCGTGGACAGACATCCATCGCCGACCGTGCCGAATGGGATAACTACTACATCGAGAACTGGTCGATCTGGCTGGATGTGAAAATTCTGTTCTTGACGGTCCTTGCCGTCCTCAAGCGCGCCGAAGATTGATTGTGCTCGCTGTGTTGTTCACGCCCCAAGCGTGCGCCACAAATCCGCTGCCCGGACGGGCGACCACATGACCGACGAATCGACAGTTCTCTTCCTCGCGCACACCGGCCAGGTGTCCGGTGCCGAGAAGGTGCTGCTGGATTTGATCGACGAGGCCACGCGCCGCGGCCATGCCACCGTGATCGCCTGCCCCGCAGGCCCATTGGCAGATCGCCTGCCCGACACGACGCGACACGTCCGCATCGACGAGCTCGGACTGGGTGGGCAACGTGGTGCCGCGCGCGGTATCGCGGCGATCAAGATGGTCGCACGATGGGTCGGGGCGGCGCGCGCCGTGCGCACGATCGCCCGCGCACCGGGCACCGCCACGGTCGTCAACTCGCTGTTCGCGCTTCCGGTGGCGCGGTTTGCGCGGCCCGCTCGCGGGGCGTCGTGGCTCGTACACGACACGATGACCTCTCTCAAGCAGCGTGTGGTGGTCCGGTTCGCCCGGCCGGCCGTTCGCGTTGCGGTATCGGTGTCCGAGGCCACCGCAGAACCGCTCCGAAAGGCCGGCCTCCCCGTGGTGGTGTCACACAACGGCGTGCCGTGGCCGGTTCCGCGGTTCGGCGGTGCGCTGCACTCTCCGCCGGTCGTCGGGATGCTTGCGTTGTTGACGCCATGGAAGGGGCACCGCGTGCTGCTCGACGCCGTCGCCATGCTCCCTGACGTCCGAGTCGAATTGGCCGGGGGAAGCTTCCCCGGTGATCGCGAATACGTCGACGAACTCCGCGCGCGCGCCGCGGAACCGGATCTTGCCGGACGTGTCGAGTTCCTCGGACACACCGATGCCGAGTCCGCTCTTCGCAGGTGGGATGTCGTCGTGCCGGCCAGTACTTCTCCCGAGGCAGGTCCGTTGTCGGTCTTGGAAGCGATGTCGCACGGATTGCCGGTGATCGGAAGCGATCACGGTGGCACGCACGAATTCCTCGCCGACGGTGCTGGAATTCTGGTCGAGCCCGGCAACTCGGATGCTCTCGCTGCCGCCGTCTCGGCGGTGGTCGACGACGCCGATCGACGGCGGCTGCTCGGTGAGGCCGCCCGCTATCGGGTGGCCAGCCGGCACGACATCAGCGAGACACTGCCGGAGCTGTTGCACCAATTGACCAGCTGATCGTGCCGCACCGTCGGCCAGAACACGGTGAAAGCCGAACGTCGAGCGGTGCGACTGTGTTTCAATCGACTCCCGATTGGAACGAGGGGGCACTGTGACTCGCGCACTGACGAGGTCCAACGAGCATTACCAATGGGGCATGGGCGTGATGACGTCGCTCGCTGTCACGACGCTCGTCAAGCGGATCGTGTCCGCCGCCGCCCTGGCCATGGCCGTCGTGGTCACCCTCGAGCTGGCGTTCGGGTACGGCGCGACCACCCCCATCCCCGCGATCGTGCAATGGACGTGCATGATCGCCGCGTACGTCATGGGCGCGTTCTGGTGGTTCGGACCGTGGCCGACGCTCGGGCAAGCCTTCGCCTTCGTCGTCATCGCCGATCTGTCGATCTTCGGAGCCACCATCACCGCGAATTTCGCGCCGGAAGTCACCCTCGGCAAATGCACCTTCCTCATCCCGATGGGAATGTTGGCCGGGTTCTTCTTCGACAAATGGCGCCTCGCTGCTCACATCGCCCTGTGCTTGTTGGGAACGTCGATCGTCGCGGTGTACATAGTGCTGGAACGGGATGTGGACACCTTCGTGGCGGTGGTGCTGTGGGCCCCGATCGTGGTGACGCTGACCGGCTTCGTGCTGATGCTGCAGCTCACGACACAGTCGATACGAACCGAATTCGAGTAGTAGCCCGGCGTCGCCCCTTTCAGCCCTTCCTCGATACTTGTATCGGTCCGCCGACGTAGTGGACTTTTTCCGACACCAGAGCCGAGGAGCCCACGTGCGCACCTTTACGCACCCCCAGACCGGCACAACCGTGTCGAGCATCGTCCTCGGGTTCATGCGCATTCTCGATCTGGACGACGATCGGATCCGCAGGTTGGTCGACACCGCCCTGGACGTGGGAGTCACCGTCTTCGATCACGCCGACATCTACGGCGGCAGACCCCACGGGTGCGAGGAGCGCTTCGGACAAGCGGTGACACTCACTCCGTCGCAGCGTGAGCGCGTCAGCATTCAGAGCAAGGTCGGCATTCGCGACGGCTATTTCGACTTCTCCGAAGACCACATCGTGTCGACCGTCGAGGGATCGCTCTCGGCTCTCGGCGTCGACCATCTCGACACCCTGCTGCTGCATCGACCGGACAGCCTGGTCGAGCCCGACGAGGTCGCGGCGGCGTTCGACACACTGCACACGTCGGGCAAGGTGCTCGGTTTCGGCGTCTCCAATCACACTCCCGGTCAGATCGAATTGCTCGAAACGGCAGTCACACAACCACTTCTGTTCGATCAAGTGCAGTTGAGCGTCGTCCATTCGCCGCTGATCGCTGCGGGCCTGGCCGCCAACATCGGCGCGCTGGACCAGTCGGTGAATCGTGACAACGGGTTGCTCGACTACGCGAGGGCACGCGGCATCACCGTGCAAGCGTGGTCGCCACTGCAGAGCGGGACCTCGTCGGGTGTGTTCGTCGGAGATCGCGAGAATCACCCTGCCCTCAACGATGCGCTCGACGACATTGCCGGCCGATACGACACGACACCGTCCGCGATAGCGGTCGCGTGGATAACACGCCACCCGGCCGACATTCAGGTGGTCCTGGGGACCACCACGCCGGATCGGATAGTAGAGGCCGCTACGGGGTCGGACATCCGCCTGACCAGGGCGGAATGGTACGGTCTGTTCCGCGCAGCGGGTCACACACTGCCCTGATGCCGGGCATCGAACTGCGTTACCTTGCCGTTACCAAGTAGCGACGAATCCGTGATGTTGCAGGCTCGGTTCGGTGATGTTGCGCTGTCAGGATTACGGGACAGCGTGCACCGGAACCTGCAGCCCTCGGGTTCCACACCGAGCACGCCGGTTCGATAGGCCACCCGAACTGAGAGGTTCGCACCGTGACTGTTTCCGATTTCACCGATGTTCGCTCCACCGCCCCCGCTCGACGCCACTCGATCGGTATCGAGTCCTACTCCCCCGATCTGACCGTTGTTCGCGCCGTCGGCGAGCTGGACATGAGTGCACGAGCAGATTTGGTGAACGCCCTCGACGGTGCCCTACGGGGCAATGCAGTTGTGCTGCTGGACTTGTCGGCGGTGGACTTCATGTACTCGGGTGCCGCGAGCGTGATCGTCGATGCTGTCGAACGTTCCGACGGACGCGTCGAGGTCTTCGCTCCTACCCGGCCGGCGCGCCGGGTGCTCGATGCGGTGGGTGCGAGCTTCATCGGGGAAGATCCCTCCGCGCGCTGATTCGCAAGGTTTGCGTGCCGGTACAACCGGCAAACCTCGTGTGGACAGCGGCTCCAGTCGGTAACGACCGTGAATCGTCTCGAGAACTGGGGCGGCTTTCGTTTTGCCGCAATGGGTCCTCTTCACACGAGGCAAGGATCGACAATGTCCGACCAGTTCACCAAGAGCGACCCCACCACTGCTTTCTCCATGCCCGATCGGGACGACCAGCCCGAGCTCGAGCATCCGGGATTGACTCGCGACATGGTCACCGCACCGGATCACGGCGAGAAGTCGTACCGGGGTTCGGATCGGTTGCACGGCCGAAAAGCGTTGATCACCGGTGGTGATTCCGGGATCGGACGAGCGGTGGCGCTGGCATTCGCACGAGAAGGTGCCGATGTCGTCATTGCTCATCTCGAATCCGAGGGCCCCGATGCCCAAGCGACCGTCGACCTGATCGAAGCCGCTGGACGGTCGGGCCGAGCGATCGCCTGCGACCTCACCGACGAAACGCAGTGCACCAAGTTGGTCGACACTGCCGTGGAGGTTCTCGGAGGCCTCGACATCGTCGTCAACAACGCCGCGTTCCAGATGGCCCAGATGGGCGGCATCGCCGATATCACCACCGACCAGTTCGACCGTGTGCTCAAGACCAACTTGTATGCCTTGTTCTGGATTTCGAAGCACGCCGCCGCCGTCATGGGTGCGGGCGCCACCATCATCAACACCACCTCGATTCAGGCATCGAATCCGTCGCCGGAGTTGCTGGACTACGCCACCACCAAGGCGGGCATCGTCGCATTCACCAAGGGCCTGGCCGGCGACCTCGCCGGCCGCGGCATTCGAGTCAATGCCGTTGCGCCCGGACCTATTTGGACTCCCCTGATTCCTGCGACCATGCCTGCCGAGAAGTACGGCGAGTTCGGCGAGACGGTTCCGTTGGGCCGCCCGGGCCAGCCCGCGGAGTTGGCTCCGGCCTACGTCTTCTTGGCCTCGAACGAGTCCAGCTACATCACAGGCGAGACCATTGCGGTCACCGGGGGCACCCCGTTCAACTGATCTCGGGGTCTTCGGACTTCGACGCCCGCCACGCCAACAGCACCCCGTCTCCTTCGGGTCGCCGCCATGGCAAGAAGAGCGCCACAGCGATCGCGCATGCCATGGCGGCCCCGACGGTGACGAACGACGCGAGCTGAAATCCCTCCAGAGACGCGGCTTTCATCGCATACACGAGCTCCGCCTTCTGCGTCGCGAAGATCGGGTTGGTCGGCGCTTCGACGATTTCGATGACGCTGACGACGGTCTCACGGGCAAAGGCCTTCTGGTAGGGCTCCATGATTGCATCGGGAATGGCGTCGATTCGGGGGCCACTTTCGTGGTGTAGATCGACGCGACGATCGAGCCCAGCACCGCGACGCCGAGTGTTCCACCCACCTCACGGGTGGTGTCGTTCACCGCCGAGCCCGCACCTGCTTCGTCGAGCGTCACCGACGACATGATGGATTCGGTGGCCGGGCCTTGCACGATCGCCAACCCGAGGCCCATCAAGATCATCGAGACGACGACCGGTCCCAGGTACGGCGTTTCGACCTCGACCTGGCCCGCAATGAACATGCCGATGCTCATCACGACGAGTCCGAAGACGATGACGGCTGTCGTTCCTATTCGCTGCGCGATCAGTGTGGCCAGTGGTGCTCCGACCGCGATGGATACTGCGAACGGCAGTGAATGAACGCCGAACTGCAACGGCGTCAGTTCCATGACACCCTGAAAATACTGGGTGATCATGAACAGGAAGCCGAACATACTGAAGTACCCCACAGCAATGGCCAAGGCGGGCAGCGAGAATCGTCTGATTCGGAACAGATTCAGGTCCAGTACCGGAGACGGTGTTCGCAACTCCCACCACACGAACGCAGCAAGCGCGACGCATCCGGCGATGTAGCCTCCGACGCTCGCCGGTGACAACCAACCGTTGTGCGGCGCTTCGATGATCGCCCACACCACGACCGTGATGCCCGTCAACGACAGCACGATTCCGACAGGGTCGTACTTGCCCACATGTTCGGCTCTCGACTCCGGAACGCAGGCCAGTGCGGCCAACAGAACGAGCAGGGCAACCGGAACATTGATCCAGAACACCGAATGCCACGAGAAGTGCTCGAGCAGAAAGCCGCCCGCTGTCGGACCGATGGCGATGGCGAAACCTGCCATCGCCGTCCACGCTGCGATGGCCAGCGCTCGCTCTTTGGCGTCGGTGAAGATATTGATGATGAGAGCCAAAGTGGCCGGAAAGACCGCCGCCGCACAGACTCCCATCGCGGCGCGGGCGGCAACGACCTGCCCGAGGTCGGCGGCGACCGCGCCGCCCACCGACATCAGCGCAATGCCCGCCAGGCCGATGATCATCACCTTCTTGCGCCCGTATCGGTCTCCGAGGTGGCCGAAAGCGAGCAGCAATCCCGCGAACGTCAGCGTGTAGGCGTCGACCACCCACTGCAAGCCGCTGATGTCGGCGCGTAGCTGTAGCCCATCGACGGCAGGGCGACGTTGACGACGGTGTTGTCCAGTACGACGAGCAGCTCCGCTGCGCAGATCACGAGTAGAGCCAGATATCGGCCGCGAAGCTTCGTACCCTCTACGCGGTGTCGAGAAGTGGTGAGTGACGGCATGAGATCCCCTCCGGCTATGACGGTCGACATAGTTCCTGAAGGGAAAGTAACTGTAACTCGGCGTTATCGCAATACTCGCTATCGGGAACTCTGCCCACCCACTGCGTCCAGGACCGCGTCGAGCAGAGCCAACAACTCCCCCTCGGTCCGATCCAGCGCGGTGGTCGATCGCTGCGCTTTCGCCACGATCAGCGCACCCTCGATCGCCGATATGGAGAACGTCGCGAGCGCCTGGGCCCGCTCTCTCGTCAACCCGTGCTGCCAGAGCGATGCGGCGATCGTGTCTTCCCACGACGAGAACGACTCCCCGGCCGCGGTGACGGCACCGGGGGCGTTCGCCCCCTCGAGTGCGGCAGGAGCAATGGGGCAACCGGACACGAAATCGGTGCTCGACAGTTCACTGCGAAAGCCCTCGATGATCGCGCGCACCGTCGCCGCCGGCCCGACCTGAGCCAACCCCTCGGAGATCATTGCCCCCATCGCCGCGCCGGCCGTTCGCGTGGCCTCCTCGACCAGTTGAGGCTTGCCCCGTGGAAAGTGGTGATAGATCGAGCCTCTCGGCGCACCTGCGTGCTCGATGACGTCGGCCAACGAAGTCGCTTCGACTCCGCGCTGCCGAAACAACTGCGCAGCACTGCGCAGCATGTCCTCACGAGCACTGCTTCGATTCGCCATCCATCACCTTTCCGAACACGATCATTGACGTGACACCGAGTTACATCTACAGTCGCGTGTGACTATGACGGCAATCATATCCCGTCACGCTATCGCTGAACCGGAGTCACGCCATGCCCACCGAGACCGACGTCGTCGAACTGAGCACCCCGCTCCCACTTCCCTGCGGGCAGACCCTTCCGAACCGCGTGATGAAAGCGGCCTTGAGCGAGGGCCTTGGGACTGCCGAGCACGCGCCCGATACCCGGCTCGAAACGCTGTACCGCCGTTGGGGCGCGGGTGGCTACGGATTGGTGGTGACCGGCAACGTGATGGTCGACCGATCTCACCTGGGCGAACCCGGCAACGTCGTCATCGAAGACGACCGCGACCACGATGCGCTGGCGCGCTGGGCGAAATCGACCTCCGACGGTGGCGTCCCCATCTGGGTGCAGCTCAATCACCCTGGAAGACAGGCCAATCCGATCGTCACCCGTGCCACGCCCGTCGCCCCGTCTGCCATCGCGTCCGGCGTACCCGGGCTACCGACACCGCGTGCGTTGAGCGAGAACGAGATTCGAGACATCATCGACAGGTTCGCCCTGGCCGCGTCGGTAGCGGAGGCGGCCGGCTTCGATGGTGTGCAGCTCCACGGTGCCCACGGATACCTGGTGTCCCAGTTTCTCTCACCACTGTCGAACCGACGCGAGGACGCGTGGGGCGGAGACCTCGACGGCAGGATGCGATTCGTTCTTCACGTCGTGCGCGCCATCAGAGCGGCCGTGTCCCCCGGCTTTGCAGTGGGAATCAAACTGAACTCCGCAGACTTCCAGCGCGGCGGATTCAGCGAAGAGGAATCTCGCATCACCGTCGAACATCTCGTCGAGGAAGCGATCGATCTGATCGAAATCAGTGGCGGCAGTTACGAATCACCCGCGATGATGGGCACCTCCAGCACTCGCGATCGCGAAGCCTACTTCCTGGAATACGCCCACACGGTGCGCGACGCAGCCGAGAGCGTTCCACTTGCAGTGACCGGTGGTTTCCGCACCCGCTCGGTGATGAGTGCGGCCGTACGATCGGGAGAGTGCGACGTCGTCGGTCTCGGTCGCCCGACTGCTCTCGCCCCGGCAGTAGCCCGTTCACTGGTCGACGGCTCACTGGATCGGGTCGAGACTCCGCTCGTCGCGTTGCGAGTTCCGTCGAAAGCTGGTGCTTTCAAACAGATCAACGGCGCTCTGGACTTGCAGTGGCACACCGACCAACTGCAGCTCATCGGCGATGGAAAGCAACCCGATTCGGGACGCCCCGCCTGGCGAACAGCGATAGCAATGGTGCAGCGCAACGGCTGGGACGCGTTTCGCAGTCGGCGCGCCGGGGGCACCACGACGGCGTCCGCCGCAGCTGCGAAGTTCCGCCGGGAGCGGTGGATCGGAAAGCACATCGCCAACCCGCTCGTGAACGGGCTGGCGTCCGTCGGAGTCAGGACATCGCTGGTCACCGATATCGAGACCGTGGGCCGTCGATCCGGTCTGCGCCGGCAGGTGCCGGTCTCTGCATCGTTCGACCGGGCGGGAGCGTGGGTGATCTCCCAGCACGGAACCAGGTCCGGTTGGGGAGCCAACATCGGCGACGAGCCGCATATCAGGATTCGCGTCGGCGATCGCTGGCGAGCGGGCACAGCTACGTTCGTGCCCGAGGACGACGTCAGTGCGCGAGCGCGCTCTTTTTCCGCGAACCCACTGTTCGGGCGGCTCATCGGCGCAGGTTTTCGCGCCCTCCAGACAGACCCGATATCTGTGCGGATCGATTTCACCGATTGACAGGATGAGTGCTCGACGGTGGATCGTCGCACGACGCATAATGACCCGATGGCACCGATACCCACGGGCACGCTGCGCGAGACCGAGACCGGCTACGCCCTCGAGCTGAGCCGAACCGTCGCCGCGTCACGAGAGGATGTGTGGGCCAGCCTCACCGAATCCTCTCGGACCGCGTTGTGGTTCGGGCCCTGGGAACGAGTGACGGACGACAGCATCCGCGTCACCATGATCTTCGAGGACGGCGAACCCGTCGCCGACATGGCAATCGACGCCTGCGAGCCGCCCCAACGACTGGCCGTCCGTATGTCAGACGAGGGCGGCTGGCCGCTCGAGGTCAGGCTCACCGAGAAGGGCTGCGACACACTCGTCGTGCTGACCCACGGCCTCGACAGCACGGACGGCATCGGCGACATAGGTCCGGGCTGGGAGTACTACCTGGACATGCTGATCGCATCCAGGGACGCCGCACCGCTGCCGAGCTTCGACGACTACTACCCCGCACAGCAGGAGTACTACTCGTCTCTGCGGCCGGAATGACGTCAGTGATTGCGTAACGCCTCGATCAGCTCTTTCTTGTTCAGCTTGGAGTAGCCCTCCAGGCCGATCTCCTTCGCTCGATCGGTCAGTTCGTCGACGGTCCAGTCCTCGTACGATCCGGACTCGCCGCCCTTCTTGCCTACGTTCTTCCTGCCCTCGTTGGCCGCGGCATTCGAGATGCGCGCCGACTTCTCCTTCGAGTTTCCTTCGTCACGGAGCTTCTCGTACAGATCCTGGTCCTTGAGCTGGGGCTGGTCATCGTTGGTGGGCATGCTGGTCCTCCGTTCGATCGTTTGTACTGATACAACTACCCGGTGCTCCCGCCGGCAAACACACTTGCCTTCTGTCGCTGTGGGGTAGAACAACGAAAGCTGGGTACCTTCGGGACATGCCATACCTGGATCGTGTCGCGGACGTGTTCGTATTGAATCTCGGCACTCGCGACGTCGAGGACACCGAGAACCGGATGGGGCCGGATTGGGTGGCCGAGGTCAACGCTCTGCTCGACGAGGTGGAAGCCAGTAGTGGCCCGACTGCACTGGTCACGACGGCCACCGGCAAGTACTTCTCCACCGGAGTCGACTTGTCCTGGGGTGCCGAGAACCTGGACCAGATCAACCGGTTCATCGGAACGGTGCAGGAACTGCTGGTGCGGTTCTTGACCCTCCCGATGCAGACGGTGGCGGCCATGCAGGGGCACACCTACGGGGGTGCCGCATTTTTCGTCATGGCACACGACTACCGCGTCATGCGCTCCGATCGCGGCTTCCTGTGCTTTCCTGGCGTCAACATCGGTGCCACCTACAGCCCGGGAACAGTCGACATGGTCCGAGCCAAGCTCGCCCCGCACACGTTCCACGAAGCACTGACCACGGGCCGACGCTACGGCGGAGTGGACGCAGCCGCCCTCGGCTTGGTGGACGCAGTGTCCACCGAGGATCGGCTGCGTGACGACGCACTCTCGCGGGCAACGGATTTGATCGGAACCCGCGGCCCCGTCCTCGGCGAAATCAAGCGCACGATGTATGCGAGCGAGATACGTTCGCTGTCCACTCCGGTCGCCGGTGTGGACGAAATGGAATGGGCCGCAAACTGATTCTCGCTCGCTGCCGCTTACGCGTCGGCGACCAGCGGAGCGACCTCGGTACCGAGTAGCTCGATGCCGCGCAACAGATCACCGTGGGCGAGACGCGGATTGGTCATCTGCAGCGACAGTCGATCCACACCGCCGAGTTGCTCGCTCACCCGAACGATCTTGTCGGCCACGGTTTTCGGGTCTCCCATGAAGAACGCACCGTTGGGTCCCGACGTGGCGTCGAACTGCTGTCGGCTCGGTCGAGCGAACCCGCGCTCGCGAGAGATCTTGGTGAACATCTCGTTCCAGCCCGGGTAGATGGTGTCGGCTGCCGCCTCGGTGGTGTCGGCGACGAATCCGAACACGTGCAATCCGACTTTCAGCTTCTCCGGCGAGTGACCCGCTTGCGCGCCCGCGCGCCGATACAGGTCGACGAGCGGCGCGAACTGGCGCGGCTCTCCGCCGATGATGGCAATCATCAGGGGTAGGCCCAAAAGCCCTGCACGAGCGAATGATTCGGGGGTGCCGCCGACACCGACCCAGATGGGTAGCGGATCTTGCAGCGGACGAGGATAGATCCCCTGACGGTTCAGCGCCGGCCGGTGCCGGCCGGACCACGTGATCTCCTCGTTGTCGCGAATCTGCAGCAGGAGATCCAGCTTCTCGGCGAACAAGGAATCGTAATCGGCCAAGTCGAGTCCGAACAGTGGGAAAGACTCGGTGAACGAGCCTCGGCCGACCACCAAATCGATCCGGCCCTTCGAGATCAGGTCGAGAGTGGCGAACTCCTGGAACACTCGCACCGGATCGTCGGCACTGAGTACCTTGACCGCGCTGCCGAGCCGGATGTTCTCGGTGCGCGCGGCTGCTGCGGCCAGAATGATCGACGGAGCGGAGTCGTAGTACTCGCTGCGATGGTGCTCACCGATGCCGAACGAGTAAAGACCGACCTGATCCGCGAGGGCGATCTCCTCGAGTAGGTGCCCCATCCTCTCCTCCGGCGCGATGACGCGGCCGTCGGTCGGATCGGTCACGGAAGAGACGAAGCTGTCTACGCCCAGGTGCATTGGGTACCTCTCGATTCGGGATGACGAACCCATCAGCGTCGATGAAGGTTCAATTATTCCAGTGGACGGTGGGCAGAAAACTACTACTCTCCCCAACGCTTCGCCTCATCCGCAGCGAAGTACATCCGATTACTTGCACCGAAGCCGACCGACGCAACGCGTCACGCATGAGCTGTTATCGTGCGTGGGCGTTGGTTTTCGATGGCCGTGCTGGTCATCGGATCGTAAGAGGGAATCCGGTGAAAATCCGGAACTGCCCCGCAGCGGTGAGTGGAAACGACCGCGGTCATCGAGCACTGGGATTCGTCCCGGGAAGCGACCGCCAGTAGGAATCGTCCGAGCACGTGGTCGGACGGCGCGTCCGCGAGTCCGAAGACCTGCCACCGCGGCTGCGCCGCCGGCGTGGTCGCCTGTCGATCCCGAGGGACACGGTCGACGAGGTCGTCGTTCGCGCTGCGCGGATTCGCCTCGGATACCGTGCTTTTCGCAGGTCGCCAGGTCAGGGATCAGCGGAGAAAGTTGCGCATGCAGTCCAGATCGGTCCTGCCCCTCACTGTGCTCGCCGCCGCGATCTGGGCAGTGTCAGCCCTGTCGGCACTGATGTTCGGGGCCGCGCACATCCCGGCAACCGACGCGATGGGCTATCTGTGGGCCCAGCTGTCCGGCGGCACGATCACCGTCGGTGACGTTCCCGACTACCGCATCGTCGTCGATTCTCGGCTGCCGCGGGTGTTGCTGGCGACGCTCATCGGAGCAGGTCTCGCAGTGGTCGGACTGGTGGTGCAGGCGATGGTGCGCAACGCGCTCGCAGACCCCTACGTTCTCGGAATCTCGTCGGGTGCATCGGTAGGCGCGACGTCGGTGGTCCTGTTCGGCACGTTCGGCGCCCTCGGCATCTACGCCCTCTCGAGTGCAGCGTTCCTCGGCGCACTCGCCGCAACCGCCCTGGTGTATCTGATGGCACGCTCCCCGGTAGGGCTGGTGCCACTGCGCCTGGTCCTGACAGGTACCGCGTTGGGATACGGGTTCTCTGCAATGACGACCGTGCTGATCTTCCTGGCACCTCAGGGCGACGGCGCTCGCAGCGTGATGTTCTGGTTGCTCGGCAGCCTCGCCGGTGCTACCTGGGCCAGCGTCCCGCTGGCCGCCACAGTCACCGTGGCCGGAGTAGCCGCGACCGCTCTGACGGCCCGCAGACTCAACGCGCTGTCGATGGGAGACGAAGTCAGCGCGGCACTGGGCTTGAACGCAGCACGGCTACGGCTGACTCTCTTCGTGACATCCGCGGCGATGACAGGGTGCTACGTATCCATCTGTGGCGCAGTGGGATTCGTCGGTCTGGTCGTCCCTCACTTAGCACGGTTACTGGTCGGGGCCGACCACAGCAGGCTTGTCGTGATCACCCCGGTCCTGGGTGCGGCTTTCCTCGTCACCGCGGATCTGGTGTCCCGAACGGTTCTACCGCCGCAAGAGCTCCCCCTGGGGGCGATCACCGCGGCAGTCGGAGTTCCGGCGTTCGTACTGCTGATGCGTCGCCGCGGCGCGATGATCGGCGACCGTTGATGCGCGTCGACTACGACGACGTCGCAGTCGATATCGACGGCACCCGCATCATCGACGACATCACCATGAGCCTGGACGCCGGCAGCATCGTCGGCATCGTCGGCGCGAACGGGAGCGGCAAGTCGACACTGCTGCGGTGTCTGTATCGAGCGACCGAGCCCTCGACCGGACGTATCGAGGTAGGTGGCCGCGACATCACCGCAATCACCATGCGAGAGAACGCACGTCAGGTCGCAGCACTCACCCAGGACTCCTCGATGCACTTCGACTTCACCGCGCGCGAGGTCGTCGCCACCGGACGTCTTCCACACAACTCCACGTTCGGACGCAACCGCACCCAAGACGACGACGCGTGCGCTCGTGCCTCGACCGTCGCCGACGTGGAACATCTGTTGGACCGATCGTTCCTGTCATTGTCCGGAGGCGAACGCCAACGTGTTCTGATCGCACGGGCTTTCGCCCAGCAACCGAACGTGCTCGTGCTCGACGAACCCACCAATCACCTCGATATACGACACCAATACGCAGTGCTGAGCGCCGCTGCGAGCCTGCAGATCACCGTGATCGCCGCGCTTCACGATCTGAACATCGCCGCCCAATTCTGCGACCGCTTGGTCGTACTTCACGCCGGCCGCATCGTCTGTGCGGGTTCACCCGACGAAGTCGTGACCGAGAAGGTGCTCTCGACCTGGTTCGGGATCGGCGGACACATCGTCACCCACCCACGCCTGGGAGTTCCCCAGGTTCTCTTCGACGACAAGGACACTCGATGACCCACCTCTTTTGCCGGCCCGCACGATCGCCATTGCCGCGACCGCCGTTGCAGCACTGGTCAGTTCGTGCGGAGCCCAGGTCGACACAGCCACCGAGCAGGGTGGCGATCAGGTGACGGTCACCAACTGCGGCGAGCCGCTGACCGTGACCGGTACCCCACAGCGGGTACTGACCAACGACACCGGCATCACCGAGATGATGTTCGCCCTCGGCCTCGCCGACCGCCTCGTCGGATACACCAGCTACCCGGGCAAGGAGCGAGACATCGACTCCTCGCCGTGGAGGAGCGACTTCGACGCGGCACCTGAACTGGCCGACGCCTTCACCCGTGAGGTGATTCAGTCCGCGAACCCGGACTTCGTTTTCGCCGGCTGGAATTATGGCTACAAGGAGTCGACCGGTGTGACTCCCGATTGGATTCGCAGCATAGGCGCAGTTCCCTACCAACTCACCGAAGCATGCCGGCAACCCGGCAGTACTGCACGCGGAGTCATGGAGCCCCTCGACGCGCTCTACACCGACCTACGAAACCTCGGCGACCTCTTCGGAGTTCGTGACCGGGCCGACCGACTCGTCACCGACTACGAGAACCAGATCGGTGCCGCGAACGCCGGGGCTCCGGACGGCCGAGACCCGGCGCGGGTGTTCCTGTTCGACAGCGCCGATCCCGAGCCCTTCACCTCCGGCCGCACCGCAGCTCCGTCGCAGATCATCCGAGAAGCCGGTGGCAGCAACATCTTCGACGACCTCGACGATTCCTGGACCACCGCGTCCTGGGAAGCCGCAGCCCAACGCGACCCCGAATTCATCGTCATCGTCGATTACGGTGCCGGACCGTCGAATTCGGTGGACGCCAAGATCGCGCAACTCCGCGCACAACCCCTGATGTCCGGCACCACCGCCGTACGCGAGAACAACATCATTGCCCTCCCCTACGCAGCGCTCGTCGAAGGACCACGCAACCCCGCCGCCGTCACCACCGTGGCGGACTTCCTCCGATCCAAGGGCCGCTGACCGCCCACAGAAACCGACGGCAGCGATGCCTCGGCAAGTTGCGGCTACCGAGGCCCAAATCCAGTGCAGGCGCTCAGTCTTCGATCGTCACAATCGGAGAAGCCTGCTGCACCGTATAAGAGTTCCACGGCAGGGTCGCGAGGACGTCGGGCAGCCCGGGGTAATCGGAGACCCACGCTGTCGTCGGATCGACGCCTTCGGTTACGCACGATGCGAGCGCGACATAGGTGCCGGCCGGGATATCGGTGACGTGTTGGGTGCTGATTCCGATCTGGCCCCCGTCGTCGGTCGAATACAGCGACTGGCCGTTACCGACGACCTCCCACACCGGCGGCAGCACTCCGCCCGGTGCGGGAGCCAACGATGTGCCGCAGGCCAAGTCGCTACCGGAGTTGTTGGTGATCGTGTTGGTCACCGTCGATCCGTCGACCTCGAACGCATACGTCACGTCTGTCGATTGCGCCGCTGATGCCGTCGCTGGAAACGCCGCTAGTGCTGGCGCACAAAGTAGCGCTCCGATCAGAATCCGACTGGTCGATCGCATGGCAATCCTCCTGGTTCGCGTGAAGTATGTCCGAGTTGCCAGTCTGCATCAAAAAATACCGATCAGCATCTTTCGAACCGAATGCACCCGAACGGGGCGAGAAACAGGGTCGAGAACCGTTGTGTCCGTGTAATTTTGCAGATCCCTACCGGCCGTCGCTCAACGCTTCGCTTCGGCGCGCTTCTTGATGTATGCGTTCCGAACGCACAGGACGCGCCGGAGATACAGCTTGCCTGGAATATCCAGGATCGCAGCGCCGAGTCGTCCGCCACGGAATTCGACCGACATGATGTCGACCATCTGCGTATGACCCCGGCGTGCGAGAAAGAAATGCTCGTGGCGCATCGAGGCAAAGGGTCCGGTGACCTGCTCGTCCACGAAATATCTCGCGGGCTCGTACTCGGTGATGCGGCTGGTCAAGGTGAACCACACACCGAGATGCCTGGAGCGAATATGGATTTCATCGCCCAAACGAAGAGCACTCCGCTTCGAATCGACTCGCACACTCTCTCCGTACGCTCCCTGAGACTCGGCGTGAACGATTGCATCCGACTCCAGATCGAACACGTCAGCGGGGTTGGCCGCGATCGAAGTCGTGAGCCTGATGGTGAACGCCATGGGCACAGCTTTGCAGGTCGGTGGCAGGGTTGGCCGATGAGCTGATGGAACCGCTGTCGATCGGTGGCGTGGCCCTCACGTTCGCCACTCAGGTCGGCCACAGCAATGTCGCCCAGTGGGTCGACGGTGCTCGAACGGCAATGTTCGATGCGCTCCTGAAGGACGGGCCGAGTTTCGACGAACCTGACAGCCCCTGGCGAGATCGCATGCGTGAAGCTGGCGATGACCCCGACGGCGAGGGTCCGATGCCCGACGGCCTGTTTCACACTGGAGGTCTACATAGCAATGATCGTCAACCACACTGGAATCGAACTTACTCAGGAACTGTTGCGCAGCGGACAGTTTCAGGTCGGCGACTCGCTCGAATAGTGGAGGGCAGAGCCGAGTACAGCCGGTTGCGAGTTGTCGAGGGCTAGCGCGACTCGGAGGGATGTGATGGCCGGCCGAGTTGCTGACTGTTTCTCCCTGCCGCTCGACTGGATCCGAGCACTCAGCGGCGGAAACGGTCGAGATGGGTTGACGACGCGGGCTACCGAACAAAAATGCCCGTTCACCAACTTCGGTGAACGGGCATTTCGCTGTGCGCCATCAGGGATTCGAACCCCGGACCCGCTGTACAAGAGATGACAATTCAAGTGGATGCAGTCACGTCCATCATCGGCCCGTTGAGCTGGGTGTTCGGCGAATCGAGTGACCACCTGTGTCCGTCTGTGTTCATGCGAGTTCGACCCAAAGTAATGAGTAAAAGATGACCTTCAGCAACCCGCTCCCAGTCCACTGACGTCCCGCAAGATCTTGCACCGTCTAAACGGACCGCCGTGGATATTCGACTGTCCGTGGCCATGAAAAAGTACCCACTGGTGGCCAGGTCGAGGTCCCCACTGGTGGCCAACTGAAAGTCCCCACCCCGTGTTCGTCGTGTCGAT
>NZ_JBFBKN010000012.1:0-183688 GCF_040702225.1 Rhodococcus sp. NPDC080181 | reverse complement strand
GGGCCGAAAAAGAGGTGACCCGGGCATCGAACCCGAGCCACCCCTTTACAACGTCGAACTACCGCTCACACAAAATGCAACAGCCCCCAGAGGGCACCTAACCGCACCACTGCGGCTAGGCACTGAAGGCCGGGTAATCCGTGTAGCCCTTGGCACCGTCGGTGTAGAACGTGCTCTGGTCCGGCTCGTTCAGCGGCAGATCCTCACGCCAGCGGTAAGCGAGATCGGGGTTCGCGATTGCCGGACGTCCGACCACGACGGCGTCGCCGACATTGTCGTCGAGCAGCGACAGCGCTTCGTCGCGAGTGGTGATCTCACCGAAGCCGCTGTTGACGAGCACGGCGCCGCCGAACGCCTGCCGCAGATCCTGTACCAGCTCGCCCGACGGATCCTTGTGCAGCACACTGAGGTACGCCAGACCGAGCGGTGCGAGCCGCTCGACCAAGGCGCGGTAGGTGGCACGCACGTCGTCGGAGTCCGTCTCGAGCGCATCCTGAATGTTGTGCTCGGGCGAAATGCGGATGCCGACCTTGCCGGCTCCGAGCGCCGCGGCCACGGCCTCGACCACCTCGGCCACGAACCGTGCCCGGTTCTCCGGTGAACCGCCGTACTTGTCGTCACGCTGGTTCGAGGCGGGCGAAAGGAACTCGTGCAACAGGTAACCGTTGGCACCGTGAACCTCGACGCCGTCCATACCGGCAGCGACCGCATTCTTCGAGGCCTGTACGAAATCGGCGATCACCGAGGGCAGTTCGTCCTCCCGCAGTGCACGCGGGGTGGGGTATGCCTTCTTTCCCTCGTACGTGTGAGTCTCGCCGTCGATGGCGATGGCACTGGGCCCGACGACCTCACGGCCACCCGTCGTCGCCTCGTGGGTCACGCGCCCGGCATGCATCACCTGAGCGAAGATCAGCCCGCCGTCGGCGTGCACTGCGTCGGCGACATTGCGCCACCCCTCGATCTGCTCGTCGGTCACCAGACCGGGCTGACCGGGGAAGCCCTGGCCCGCATGGCTCGGGTAGGTGCCTTCACTGACGATGAGACCGAGGGATGCCCGCTGCTTGTAGTGCTCGACCACCAGCGGACCCGGCACTCCGTCACGTCCTGAGCGCACCCGCGTCAGCGGAGCCATCACCAACCGGTTGTCGAGCTTCAGGTCACCGAGCGTCAACGGGGAAAACAACTTCATGGATCTCTATCTCCTTACGAGTGCGTGCACAGTCCTTGCCACTGATCACTCGAACCACCGAGATCCATGAAGCTATTCCGATCCGAGACATTGCTCACGCAGTGGTGTGGATAAGTGCCCTCTGGGGGACTTATCCACTCCACAAAACACCACTGCGCGGAGCTCACTCACAGGATGTACAGCATCTCCTGGTACGTCGGCAGCGGCCAGAGATCGTCGGCCACCATTGCCTCGAGGGTGTCGGCCGCAGAACGGACAGCCGCCATTGCAGGCAACAGTTCGTCCTTGGCGTGGGTGGCCTCGGCCAGAGCGTCGCCGCCCGGATCCGCTTCGAGGGCCGCCTTCAATGTCGCCAACACTGCCCGCAGCTCCGACAGTGGAGCCGAGACCGCGTGCAGCGCAGTCATGTCCACGTCGTCGACGCCCGCGCCCTTGAGCGCACTGACGTTCTGCGCCAATTCCGTCTGGTAGCGCACGGCAGCGGGCAGGATCGATGTCTGACCCATTTCCAGCGTCAACCGCGCTTCGACGAACACCGTCAACGCATACTGCTCGAGCCCGATTTCGTAGCGCGAGTGCATCTCTCGGTGGTTGAACACCTTGTACTTCTCGAACAGTTCCATCGCCGACTCGGAAATCAACTCCGGCAACGCGTCGAGCGTCGTACGCAGGTTCGGTAGGCCGCGTGCCTCGGCCTCGATCTGCCAGTTGTCGGAGTAGCCGTCTCCGTTGAACACCACCGCGCCGTGTTCGGTGATGATCTCGGTCAGCAGATTCTGCACGGCGGTGTCGAAATCGGTGCCGTCGGCGACGGCCGCTTCGAGGTTGGTGGCCATGTAGTCGAGCGCCTCGGCCATGATCGTGTTGATCGTGACCATCGGGCCGTTGACGGTCTGCATCGAACCGGGGGCGCGGAACTCGAACCTGTTGCCGGTGAAGGCGAACGGGCTGGTTCGGTTGCGGTCGCCGGGATCGGTCGGCAGTACGGGCAGGGTGTCGGCACCGATCATCATGGTGCCCTTGCCTTTCGAGGATGTGGCTGCACCCTTGGCGATCTGGTCGAACACGTCGGCGAGCTGGTCCCCGAGGAAGATCGAGATGATTGCCGGCGGTGCCTCGTTGGCACCGAGGCGGTGATCGTTGGTCGCCGACGCCACGGATGCGCGCAGCAGACCGCCGTACTTGTGCACCGCGCGGATGACGGCGGCACAGAACACGAGGAACTGCGCGTTGTCGTGTGGGTTGTCGCCGGGCACCAGCAGCGATCCCAGGTCGGAGTTGCCGAGTGAGAAGTTGACGTGCTTGCCGGAGCCGTTGACACCCTCGAAGGGCTTCTCGTGGAACAGGCACTCCATGCCGTGCTTCTTGGCAATGGTCTTGAACGTCGTCATCAACAGTTGCTGGTGATCGGCCGCGATGTTGCCGCGCTCGAACATCGGCGCGATCTCGAACTGTCCGGGTGCTACCTCGTTGTGCCTGGTCTTGGCCGGAATGCCGAGCTTGAACAGCTCACGCTCGGTGTCCATCATGAAGCCGAGCACGCGCTCGGGGATGGCACCGAAATAGTGATCGTCGAACTCCTGGCCCTTGGGCGGCTTCGAGCCGAACAGGGTGCGACCTGCATTGAGCAGGTCGGGACGGGCCAGGAAGAAGTGCCGGTCGACGAGGAAGTACTCCTGCTCCGGGCCACAGAACGAGACGATGTTCTCGATGTTCTCGTGTCCGAACAGCTTCAGGATGCGCTCGGCGTGTCCGCCCATCGCCTGCTGCGAACGCAGCAGCGGAGTCTTGTGGTCGAGGGCTTCACCGGTCATCGAGACGAACACCGTCGGGATGCACAGGGTGTTGCCGTTCGGGTTCTCGAGGACGTACGCCGGGCTGGTGACGTCCCAGCCGGTGTATCCGCGTGCCTCGAACGTGTTACGCAGGCCGCCGTTGGGGAAGCTGGACGCGTCGGGCTCGCCCTGAATCAGCGTCTTGCCTGCGAATTCGGCGAGCGCACTGCCGTCACCGACGGGATCGAAGAAGCTGTCGTGCTTCTCGGCCGTCAACCCCGTGAGCGGGTAGAAGACGTGCGCGTAGTGCGTTGCCCCCTTCTCCAGGGCCCAGTCCTTCATCGCCGACGCCACCGCGTCGGCCACCATGGGGTCGAGCTTCTTGCCCTTGTCGATCGTGGCCATCACCGACTTGAACACCGACTTGGGCAGTCGCTTCTGCATGACGACCTTGCTGAAGACGTTCTCACCGAATATCTCGCCCGGCTTCTCGTCTCCGACGAAGCTGACCGCAGGCGGCACGTACGCCTCGACGTCTTTGATCGCCTGCAGGCGGACGGTATTTCCACTCATGGCTACCCCTTGGCAAGGTGCGCTCCGCACCTGGTGTGTGCGGAGTCCGACTCGGCGACTGTACGAATGCCTCGTGGCGGTGGTGTTTCGTCGCTGTGTCCACTGCAATGCAAAACCGTCGGAAGGCAGGAGTTTCCTTCCACGCAGACGGGGGTAACTGCGTAGCCAGCGTAATCAACCGGAAAGCGTGGCCCCATGACCGACGAACTGACCGTCCGCCGCGTGATCGACGCTCCTCCCGCCTCCGTCTTCACCGCGCTCGCCGATCCCGAGGTCCAGGCCGCGGTCGACGGCTCGGACATGCTGCGCGGTCCGATCGATCCGACGCCGCTGAACGCGGTGGGCGACACCTTCACGATGGGTATGTATCAACCGGAACTGGGCGAGTACGTCATGGAGAACACCGTGTTCGTGTTCGAGCAGGACCGACGCATCGGTTGGATTCCCAATCGCCAGGGCATGGAACCCCGTGGCACGCGGTGGTCCTGGGAACTCGAGGAGGTCGCCCACGACAGGACAGCACTGACGCAGGTCTACGACTGGTCCCGCGTCACCGATCCGGAGTTCCGAAAGATGGCCGGCTTTCCGAGGGTGACCGAAGAACAGATCGTCGGCACGATGCGCCGTCTCGCAGAACACCTCGGCGTCACCGTCGAGAACTGATCCATCGAAAGAGAGAACCTCATGGTCGACGTCACCCGAACCTTCACCGCCGCTGTCGCGCTCGACAAGGCCGCCGCATTCCTCCGCGACTTCTCCAATGCGTCGGCGTGGGATCCGGGAACCGAGAGCTGCACCCAGGTCTCCGACGGCCCGGTGGCCGTCGGAACGCAGTGGCACAACGTCTCGAAGTTGTTCGGAGTCACTACCGAACTGACGTATACGTTGGTCACCGACGAGCCCGATCACGTCGTGCTCGAGGGGAAGAACAAGACGGCAACCAGCGTCGACGACATCACGCTGACAGCCGAGGGCCCCGGGTCGACCCGGATCGACTACCACGCGCACGTCGAATTCAACGGTGCGGCAAAGGTTGCCGGCCCGTTCCTGAAGGCGGGCTTCGAGGCAAAGGTCGCTCCGGAGACCGTGGAGAAGATGACCGCCGCGCTGGAAAGACTGTGACCTCGGCGCTTCCGAGCTCAGTACCTCGAAGTCACTTTCGTTCCAGCGCAGGCTTTTTCGCGAGGACGGTGAAGTTGTCGGCCGCGGACTCGTGTCGGTCCGGCGCGATGCGTTCGCCGTCGTCGCCGTAGACGGCGATCAGTTCGAGGCCTGCGCCGGCCACCAGAGTGCGGACGTCGTCGAGGGTCGAGAAGTGCATGACGAGTGCGAATTCGTGGGCTTGCAACGGGGCCAGAGCCCACGATCGGTGATCCTCGGCTTTAGACCGATTGACGAGCCAGTTCCGCACACCGCGCACCTGCGCAGACGGATCGAGCAGACGACGTCCGACGGCGACGAGAAGTGCTCGCAGCGAGAACTGTGGCCGAGTCGTCGGTCGCCGTAACTGAAACGGGCTCTCCAGATACGACCGGCCACCTCGATTGAGCGTCGAGAAGACCACGACGCCTGTCTCGTCGGTCACCCGCGCGAATTCGGCCAGTACGCGGCGGCGTTGCTCGTGGGCCACGGTATCGAGTCCGTTGTTGCTGAAGACGACCAAGCCGAACTCACCGTCCTCGAACGCCGCCAGGTCACGAGCGTCGGCGACGTGCGCAGGCAGATCGGGAAAATTCTTCCGGAAAGCGTCGATCATGTTGGGGGCGTAGTCGATTGCCACGTAGCGGTCGGACAGCAGTCGCAGCAGCGGCGTGGTGCGGCCGCTCCCCACACCCACGTCCAACACCGGAACCCCGCGGGCCAGGTCTGCGGCGGCGACCAAGGCTGCGGCCTCACCGCGATCGAGAAATCCGTCGGTGGGTCCCATGAATTCCACGTACGTGGCGGCGACCCGAGCATCGTCGAAAACACCCCGGTTGGAGTCGGTGGACAACTCGGACACCTCCCCGTTCACGAGCTGCGGACGTACCGCAACTGCCGACGACCGTACCGACGAATCCTGAGGCGCGCCTGAGGTGCTGCCCCGGCGTCTCGGCACAGGTATGGTCTGGTTCCCCTCGTCCGTGCATCATCGACATATGACGAATTCGTACGACGCGTGGCCCGAACTTCGAGTCGACAGCTGGGCGGACACGCGCGACACGGTGCAACTGTGGACACAGATAGTCGGTAAGACCCGAATGGCGTTGTCTCCCCCGCTCAACCACTGGTGGGGAGTTGCGCTGTACGTCGACGCGTCGGGCCTGACGACGTCGCTGATGCAACTCGGCGATCGAGGCCTCGAGATTCGCTTCGACTTTCTCGCACACCAGTTGATCCTCGCCACCACCGATGGCGAGCGCCGAACCATGAAGCTCGAGCCTCGAACCGTTGCGGACTTCTACGCCGAGTACACCGATCTGCTCTCCGGGCTCGGCGTGGAGGCTCCGATCGTGGCAGTGCCGGTCGAACTGCCACACGCGACACCGTTCGCCGAGGACGTCGAGCACGCGTCGTACGACGCCGATGCCGTCCAGAAGTTCTGGCGAGCGCTCGTCAGCGCTGATCGGGTGTTCTCGAAGTTTCGAGCCGGCTTCCGCGGCAAATCCAGCCCGGTCCACTTCTTCTGGGGCGCTTTCGATCTCGCTGTCACACGATTCTCCGGAAGGCCTGCACCACAACATCCCGGTGGTGTTCCCAACTGTCCCGACTGGGTGATGCACGAGGCATACAGCGACGAGGTGTCGAGCGCCGGGTTCTGGCCGGGCGGGGCCGCGGAGGGCGCGTTCTACGCGTACGCCTACCCGAACCCGGACGGGTACGACAGCCATCCGGCCGTCACCGCCCCCGCGTACTTCGATCGCGAGCTCGGCGAGTACGTGCTTCCGTACGAGTCCGTCCGCACCGCCGAGGACCCCGACGCACTTCTGCTCGCCTTTCTCGAGAACACCTACCGCGCTGCCGTCGAGACCGCCCACTGGGACTAGCTCGGGCGGGGCGGTCATCGTTCCCCCCATTCGGGGGTATCCCACGGGTGACCCGGATCACTACCGTTCGTCGCATTCGGTATCGCACATATACCCGATACCCGACAAAAACGGAGGAACCATGACCGCTGTCTCGCCCGAGGATCCGGGCGTCGCCACTCCGACCCCACCGGCGGTGCAGACGAAGACGAGCGTCCGCCGAGTAGCGGTTGCCAGTGGCATCGGCACCACGATCGAGTTCTACGACTTCTTCATTTACGGCACTGCCGCCGCACTCGTCTTCCCCACGATTTTCTTCCCGGCGCTCGGATCGACCGCGGGCACCGTGGCGTCGTTCGCGACGTTCGCCGTCGCGTTCATCGCCAGGCCCGTCGGTGCGGTGCTGTTCGGCCACTTCGGCGACCGCATCGGTCGTAAGAAGACCCTGATCTCGACCCTGCTGTTGATGGGCGTGTCCACCTTCGCGATCGGTCTGCTGCCCGGCGCAGCCACCATCGGAGTCGCAGCCCCGATCATTCTGGTACTGCTCAGATTCGGGCAGGGATTTGCCGTCGGCGGAGAGTGGGCGGGTGCCACGCTGCTCACTGCCGAGTACGCACCGGCCGGCAAGCGTGGGTTCTATGCGATGTTCCCGCAGCTGGGACCCTCGGCCGCGTTCATTTTCTCCAGTGCGACCTTCCTCGCCACCGGCCTGCTGTTCGGCGACACCAACGAGACCTTCCTCAACTACGGGTGGCGAATTCCGTTCCTGCTCAGCGCTGTTCTGGTCCTCATCGGCCTCTACATGCGGTTGGCCATCGAAGAGACCCCGGTCTTTCGAGCCAACAAGCTCGCCGAGGAGCACGCTCCGGCGAACTCGGCACCGACCAAACTGCCGATCTTCGATGCATGGCGCATCCAGAAGCGCGAAATCATCACTGCGGCAGGTGCATTGGCGTCCCTCTTCGCCTTCTTCTACATGGGCACCGCATACCTGACGAGCTACGGCACCAAAACCCTCGGGTTCGACCGCCCGTTCGTGTTGGTCACCGGGATAGGCGCTGCGGTGATCTTCGGTATCGCCATCGCCACCTCGGCAACCTATTCCGATCGCGTCGGCCGACGCCGGGTCATCATGGCGGCGTGCATCGTCGCGGTGCCGTGGTCGATAGCACTGTTCCCATTGCTGGACTCGGGCTCACCGGTCGCGTTCGTGATCGGCATGTGCGTGACGCTCGCAATCTTCGGTGTTGCGTACGGGCCGACCGGAGCTCTGCTTCCGGAGCTCTTCCAGACCCGATTCCGTTACACCGGAGCCGGTTTGGGCTACAACCTCGCCGGCGTTCTCGGTGGCGCGATTCCGCCGATGCTTGCCGCACCGCTCACGGCCGCGTTCGGCAGTATCTCGATCGGCGTGATGCTGGCTCTGCTGTCGGTGCTGAGTCTGGTCTGCACCAAGAGACTGATCGAGACCAAGGATGTCGACATGGCGTAAGGGCCCACAACCGACACACACAAAGAACCGCGGCCACCCGGAAATCGGGTAGCCGCGGTTCTTGTCAGCTGTCCTGGAACGAGACTCAGTCGTCGCCACGGGGCGGCGGCTGAACGTCGACGCCACCGGAGTTGTGCTCCGGTCCCGCCGCGGGGTGCTCGGCCGGTACGCGACCGCGAGTCTTGGCGGCCTCACTGTCCTTGGTGGCACCCTCGGCGAACTTGCGACGCCAGCTCTCCTCGGGACGGTAGGGGCCCGGCTTCGGCCGAACCTTGCCACCCGGGAAGGCCAATCGCGCGATGGTCCGCTGGACCATGCCCCACTGCTGAAAGAACGGCCCGGTGTTGTACGGCAATTCGTAGCGCTCGCAGATGTCCTTGATCTTCGGCGCGACGTCCGAATACCGAGTGCTGGGCATGTCCGGATACAGGTGGTGTTCCACCTGGTAGCTCAGGTTGCCGCTCATCAGATGGAACAGTGGTCCGCCGTCGATGTTGGCGGCGCCGACGAGCTGGCGGACGTACCATCCGCCGCGGGTCTCGTTCTCGACCTCTTCCTGGCTGAAGGTGTAGGCCTGGTCCGGGAAGTGACCGCAGAAGATGATGGCATTCGACCAGACGTTGCGAATGATGTTGGCAGTGAAGTTCGCGACGACCGTCGAGAGGAACGTGCTCTCGACACCGCTGAGGCGACTGTCCAACAGGGCGGCCGTCCGGCGGCTCTTGCCGAAACGCGCGGATCCCCGCAGCTTGGACGCGAGGCGAGACCTCTTGCTCTCGGGTAGACGACCACCCGAGGCGAGCTGCGCCAGCGCGAATGCCCCGGCACTGATCAGCGGCCAGCCCACGTAGTCCTTGACGAACTGCTTCCGCGCCTTGACGCCGATGCCCTTGAGGTCTTCGACGAGTTCCTTCACCGGCTTCTCACCGCGACGGATAGCCTCGATGTCGAGATCGTGCAGGGCGACGCCCCACTCGAAGAACGCCATCAGCAGCACGTTGTAGAACGGCTGGGCCAGGTAGACGGGGCTCCACTTCTGACGCGGATCGATACGCATGATCTCGTAGCCGAGATCCTTGTCCTTGCCGCGAATGTTCGTGTACGTGTGGTGCACGTAGTTGTGGGAGTGCTTCCACGAGTTGGCGGTGGACGCGGTGTCCCAGTCCCACACGGAGGAGTGGATTTCCGGATCGTTCATCCAGTCCCACTGGCCGTGCATGACGTTGTGGCCGATCTCCATGTTCTCGAGGATCTTCGCGATGCCGAGGCATGCGGTGCCGGCCAGCCACGCCGGCTTGCTGGTGGAGCCGAGCAACAGCACGCGGCCGGCAACCAGCAGCTGACGCTGGGCTGCGATCACCGAGGTGATGTACTTGCGGTCCTTGTCACCGAGGCTGGAGTACACCTCGTCGTGAATGGCGTCGAACTCCTTGGCGAGTTCGGCGATCGTCTCGTCACTCAGGTGCGCCAGCGGGTTCACCGGCTCATCGGTGTCGTTGACGCGCCTGGTGGTTTCGTCGATAGACATACATTCCCCTGTTCGAATGGAAGATCAGAGTTCGATTTCGATGTCGCCCTCAGCAGTGTTGACACAGATCCGAACCGCTTGCCCCGTAGGTTCGGAGATATCCCCGTTACGTAGGTCACGTAAACGCCCCTTCCTCAGGGTACCTACGCACGTATGGCAGATGCCGATTCGGCAGCCGTACGTCAGATCCAGGCCGGCTTCCTCGCCCGCGGCGAGAATCGTTGTGCCGCCGTCGCACTCGACGTCCTTCTCGCTGTTGACGAAGCGCACGGTTCCGCCCTCACCAGCATCGTCTCCACCGCAGATGACGGGCTGGAAACTCTCGTAATGGAAGCGTTCCGACTCGCCCTGGTCTTTCCAGTACGAGCGCAGATCGTCGAGATGCTCGCCCGGACCGGAGCAGAATGCTTCTCGCTCACGCCAATCCGGGACCAGTTCGTCCAGTTCCGACGCCTTCATTCGACCTTCGTCACTGGTGATGCGTAGCTTCACCGTCAGTCCGCCGTGCTTGGCTTCCAACTCCTCGAGCGTATCTGCGAACATCAACTGTTCACGGTTGTGCACCGAGTGCACTACGACCACGTCGCGGACCTGGTCGTGATGATCCAGGGATCGCAACATGCTGATGATCGGAGTGATGCCACTACCGGCGCTGATGAACACCATCTTGTCCGGAACCGGACTCGGAATCGTGAACTCACCCTCGACCTCGCTGAGCCGGACGATATCGCCGGTTCTGATGGTGCCCACCAGATAAGGCGACACGGTCCCCGACGGCACCAGCTTGGGACTGACGCTGACCAACCCGTCCTCGGGGTCCGGATCGGACGTCAGGGAGTACGCCCGCCAGTGATAGCGGCCGTCGATGAGCACCCCGAGCCGTACGTACTGGCCCGGCGTGTGACCCTGCCACTCGAAACCGGGACGGATGTACACCGACACGGCCTCGGATCCCTCGGGAACCACACGTTCGACCTTGCCGCGGAGCTCACGAGTGGTCCACAGCGGATTGATCATCGACAGATAGTCGTCGGGCCGGAGCGGATTGAACAACGACCGGACTGCGCGCAGCATCGTCCGTCTCACAAAAGAAACCTGGGGCTTGGCCCCCCGTTCAGCCATACCCAACGGTAACCCCGGGCGGCCTGCCGTGCGCCGGAATTGCTCAGACTCGAATGAGACTGCTACACAACATGAACAGAACCGGGAAATACCGACCGGTCAGCGTGCTCGCGAGACTCGGTCTCCCAAGGCGGCGCTGACTTTGCCGTACCAGCCCAGCGGGCGGGTACCTCGAGTGGGTACATCCGCCAACAACGCCTCGGCTGTTTCCTCGGCATCGATCTTGTTGTCACCAATGCCACCGGTCGCGCCGCGCTTGGCCCACCCCACCACGTAACACCCGGGCACCGGAGTGCCGTCGGCTGCGGTGACGCGGCCGCCCTCGTTACGGATGGTGCCGGTGATGTCGTCGAACGGGACGCCCGGCGACGGTGTTCCGCGATAACCGATCGCGAGCAGCACCAGCTCCGTCGAGAGAGTGACCGCGTGTTCACCCACTCCCACCTCGACGGACTCCACCGAGCCCTGCCCGTGCACAGCAGCAGGTGCCCGCCCGAAGGCGAACACGATGCGACGCCCGTGCGCGCCGGATCCGAGATCGACTCGGGCCGCGCCGGCCAGCGCCGATGCGGGAGCGGACAACGGCAGCCGGTCGATCGCGTCGAAAATTCCGTCCGGTCCCGCCACGACGACGTCGACTCCGGCGCGATCGACGAGCGCCTTGCACTCCGATCGTGTGAATGCCGCGAACTCCGGTCCTCGTCGCGCCAGGACGACCACCTCTCGCACGCGATTGCGACGGAGCTCTGCCAACGCGTGTGGGGCGATCTCGGTTCCGTTCAGAGAATCGGGATCGGCCGTGAGAATGCGCGCGGCGTCGAGGGCGACGTTGCCGTTGCCGATGATGGTGACGCGGTCGACGCCCGTGAGATCGATGGCGTCGGCGGGGACGTCGGGATGCCCGGTGTACCAGCCGACCAGGGTGCGCGCGCTGACCGAATTGTCGAGATCGACACCGGGAATCTCGAGCGCTCGGTCCTTGTCGGCACCGACGGCATAGACGACGGAGTCGAACTTTCGAGCCAACTCGACGTGATCGACGTCCTTGCCCACCTCGATGCCGAGCTTCATCGTCACGCGTGGGTGCGCGAAGATTCCACGAAAGTGCTCGCTGATGCGTCGAGTGCCGAGGTGGTCCGGTGCCACGCCGTAGCGCGCCAAACCGCCTGCGGTCGGCAGCCGGTCGTAGAACGTGATCGTGGTTCCCGGCACGCGCAGCAGGGCTTGCGCGGTGTAGCAGGCCGCCGGACCGGTGCCCACGATGGCGATGCTGACCGGAGGCAGCTCGTTGACCGTCGCCACCGGAAAGCGCGGCTCACCCCACTCCGCAACCGCCGGCTTGTCGCGGTAGTAATCAGCGTTGATCTCGGCGTAGATCTGCTGGTCCGGAGTCAACCGGGACACCCGGGTGATCGCGTCGACCGGGCACGCATCCGCACACGCACCGCAGTCGATGCACGATCGTGGATCGATGTACAGCAGCTCGGTCTTACCGAAATCCGGCTCGTCGGGGGTCGGATGAATGCAGTTGACCGGGCACACCGACAGACAGGATGCGTCGTTGCAACAGTTCTGCGTGATCGCGAACGGCATGGGTTATCGGATGTCCTTCACGGCCTCGAACAGTGTTTTCTCGAACAGTGTGGTCAGAGCATGTGCAGACGACGGTAGATCATCTCCGCCGGCTTGGTGATCAAACCGCAGTCGAGAAGAAATGCCATCAGATGCTCGCTCGAGGTGCGCATCATCGTGTGGTGGTGGGCGTTGTTCTTCGCTTCCTTCACCGCACGGTCGACGTCGAGGCCCGCTGCTGCGTAGACCTCCTTGTTGACCATGTTGGACACGATCAGTCGAGCGGCGATCGCGACGACGAGCGCACTGGCCTTGCGGCGAGCCGGACTCTTGCCTTCGATGTCTTCACGCATCTGCGCGCGCGCGAAGGTCATGTGTCGCGATTCCTCGACGACGTGGATCTTGCTGGTGGTGCGCACGAGGGGCAGTACGTTCTCGCCGCGCATCCAGTCGCGCTGCATGACGTCGAGAACTTCTTCGGCGACGAGGATGCCGCCGTAGGCGACCTCGGCGGAGGCCAGGGCCTTGAATCCGCGGCCGAGTTCGATGCTCGACCGGCGCGGCAGGTACGCCTTGATGCCCATCTTCTGGCAGGCCCGAGCGAACATGATCGAGTGACGGCACTCGTCGGCGATCTCGGTGAGCGCGAACTGGAAATCCGAGTTGGACGAGTCCTTGCAGTACTGATCGCGCAACACCATCTGCTGCAGGATCATCTCGAACCAGATGCCGGTGCTCATGATCGAGCAGACCTCGTGGCGAGTGAGCGTGATGCGCTGTTCTTCGCTCATCTCGTCCCACAACTTCGTGCCGTAGAGCGTGCTCCACTCCGGATTGAGACCGTAGAGGGACGGATCGAGATCGGCCTCCCAGTCGACCTCTTCGGCCGGGTCGTACGACAGCTGGGCGGCGGAATCGAGCAAACGTGCGGAAACATCCTCGGGCTCGAGGACATCGTTCCTGGAGAGTGTGCTGGTCATCGCCGTCGTTCCTTTCATCGTCGAACAGGAGTGGTTAGCTGTTACGGAGATTACCAGGTACTTGTCGACACAGATAGTCACTCGGGCAGAATCGCCCGAATTCTTTTCGTCGGGGCACCTAGAGTTCGAGCGTGCAGAGAACGAAGAAGCGCCAGTGATCGCAGCACTGAGGTCCGCCCTCGCCCGCACCCCGATGCGCCTCTACGCGGCGGGAATGGTGTCGGCCAACGCCATCGGGGCGGTCATCGTCTTCGTGTTGGCGCGGTTCATCCTGCCGCTGCCGGTCGGATCCGAAGAGATCCTGTTCTGCTCTGGAGGTCACTCCGCAGGCTGCGCTCCTGACCGCAATTACCTGGCGTTCTTCGTCTACCTACCGGTCGCGATCGGCATCGGGATCGCGCTCGGACTTCGCGTCGCGAGACCGCTCGTCGAGTGGCTGCACACCGGCGGCACGCCGTCGGACGAGACCACGATCGCCGTGATCCGGCTACCTCTCCGTCAACTCGGGGTCCACGTTCTGTTGTGGGCCCTCGGTGTTGCGGTGTTCGTCGGCGTCAACGCCTCGGCCGGGGCTGCACTGTCGATCATCGTGGCCATCGCCGTCAGCTTCGGCGGACTGGCGACCTGCTCGCTGGGCTATCTGGTGGCCGAACGGACCCTGCGGCCGATCACCGCGGCCGTGATGGAGGTCAGCGAGGTCACCGACGCCGCGGCACTCGGCGTCAAACTTCGGGTGGTCCTGATCTGGGTACTCAGCACGGCCATTCCGATCCTCGGTCTCGGTCTCATAGGGCTCGGCCGACTGATCGACGTCGTCATCCCACCCGACGTCGATCTGTCCCCCGCGATGGTGTCGCTGTCCGCGATAGCCCTGGTCGTCGGTTTCGGCGGCATGTTCCTGGTCGGACGCTCCGTATCGGACCCGCTGCAGCAGGTCAGTACTGCCATGCAACGGGTCGAAAGCGGGGTCACGGACATCCGCGTCGACGTGTACGACGCGTCCGAGATCGGAAGACTGCAGAACGGGTTCAACAAGATGGTCGTCGGTCTCGACGAGCGGGAGCGACTCCGCTCACTGTTCGGCCGGCACGTGGGCCACGACGTCGCCCAGCGCGCGTTGGCCAGCGCGCCCCGTCTCGGCGGCGAAAACCGAACCGTCGCCGTCCTGTTCATCGACCTGGTCGGCTCCACCGCACTGGCCGAGCGCGAATCCGCCGCGACGGTCGTGGACCTGCTCAATCGCTTCTTCGCAGTGGTCGTCGAACACGGCGAGCGCAACGGCGGCTTCGTCAACAAGTTCGAGGGCGATGCCGCCCTGCTGATCTTCGGCGCTCCGGTCGATCATCCCGACCCGGCCACCGCGGCGCTGCGCACTGCACGCACCCTCACCGCCGCACTTCGCGCCGACGGCGGATTCGAGATCGGCATCGGCGTCACGTACGGGCCGGTGATCGCCGGCAACATCGGGGCCGAGTCCCGTTTCGAGTACACCGTCATCGGCGACACGGTGAATCAGGCTGCGCGGCTCACCGATCTCGCAAAAGACGACCCCGACACCGACGTGCTCACATCGTCGACGGTGCTCGAACACGCAACCTCGGACGAGCGGCAACTGTGGGAATCGGGTCGGTCCGTAACCCTTCGCGGGCGATCCGCACCGACGGTTCTGGCGGCTCCGATACTGCGCGGCGAACAAGCGAGCACACGGTAGAAAATTCGAAGGTTTCCCTTTCGGTGCCGATGGGGCATACCCCCCGAACCAACCCACCCATCGCGCTGGCGCGAGACATTTGCTGGTACAACGTCTCTCGCTCCGAAAGGCACCCATGCCCGCAATTCTGTTCGGCTCCATCAGCACTCTCGTCGACACCTCCGAGCTACAGCGACGCTCGTTCAACGAGGCCTTCGCCGCCCACGATCTGAACTGGAACTGGTCGCAGGACGACTATCGGTCCATGCTCGGATCGAACGGTGGTGCCGACCGCATCAGCGAATACGCGTCGAGCACCGGAACCGAGGTGGACGCGGCCGCCGTGCACGCCACCAAGTCCGAGATCTTCCAGCGATTGATCGGCGAATCCGACGTCAAGACGCGACCGGGCGTGGCCGACACGATCGACTCCGCGAAAGCGAACGGGTTGAAGGTCGGGTTCGTGACCACGACCTCGCGAGAGAACATCGACGCACTGCTCGCTGCCCTGTCTCCCGAGCTCACCGCCGATTCGTTCGACATCATCGTCGACGCCTCGTCGGTCGACGCTGGCAAGCCCGACCCCGCGTCGTACGAATTCGCCTTGAAGACGTTGGGCGAGAACGCGTCCGACAGTGTGGCGATCGAGGACAACGCCGGTGGAGTGCAGGCGGCAGCGGCAGCGGGCGTCACCTGTGTCGCGTTCCCGAACGAGAACACTGCCGGTACCGATTTCGGCTCGGCCACCGACACCGTCGATGCACTCGATCCCGAGCGCGTCCGCGCCCTGATTTCAGCCTGAGCGGAGCCTGCGGAGTGAGCATTTTGCCCGATCCTTCATCCATCTCAGGAGCAACAAGTGAGTAATCTTCAGGCCCAGGTCGTCGCCGGCGACAGATCGTTTCGTGTCGAGGGATACGAGCGGATCGAATACGACTTGATCTACGTCGACGGAGTGTTCGCGATCGAGAACACCGAATTGGCCGACAGCTACCGTCCGTACGGGCGCGCCCTGATGGTTGTCGACGAATCGGTGCACGCCATCTACGGCGACCGGATCAGTGCATACTTCGATCACCACGGCATCGCCCTGACAGTGGTGCCGGTGCACATTGCGGAGACCGCGAAATCACTCGAGACGTTCGAGCGCATCGTCGGCGAGTTCGACGCGTTCGGTCTCGTGCGAACCGAGCCGGTCCTCGTGGTGGGTGGTGGATTGACCACGGACGTAGCCGGTTTCGCGTGCGCGAGTTACCGCCGAAACACTCCCTACATCCGCATTCCCACCACGTTGATCGGCCTGATCGATGCGAGCGTCTCGATCAAGGTGGCCGTCAACTACGGCAAGCACAAGAATCGTTTGGGGGCCTACCACGCCTCGCAGAAGGTGCTGTTGGACTTCTCCTTCCTCGGCACACTGCCCGAGGATCAGGTCCGCAACGGGATGGCGGAGCTCATCAAGATCTCCGTGGTCGGCAACCTCGAGATCTTCGAGTTGCTCGAGCAGTACGGCCCGGAACTGCTACGCACCCGGTTCGGCCACCTCGACGGAACTCCTGAGTTGCGTTCGGTCGCAGACCGTTTGACGTACTCGGCAATCGCGACGATGCTCGAGCTCGAGGCACCCAACCTGCACGAGATCGACCTCGACCGAGTCATTGCATTCGGGCACACGTGGAGTCCCACGCTCGAGCTGACGCCGCCCGCGCCGTTCTTCCACGGCCACGCGATCAACATCGACATGGCCCTGTCGACGACGGTCGCCGAACAACGCGGCCACCTGTCGACGGCCGATAGAGACCGCGTGCTCGGAGTCATGAGCAGCATCGGACTGGCATTGGACAGCCCGTACCTGACACCCGAGTTGCTGACCGAGGCAACAGCATCCATCCTCAAGACTCGGGACGGGATTCTGCGCGCCGCGGTGCCCGACCCGATCGGCACCTGCCGCTTCCTCAACGACCTGGAACCTCGCGAACTGGCCGACGTCCTGTCGTTGCACAAGAAGATCTGTCTGGACTTCCCACGGGCGGGCGAGGGTCTCGACATGTTCACCGCACCCACGCCGTGACCGATGCAGCCATGACGCCGCGTCCGGTCACCCCGACGACGATCCTGGCGCGCGAGCTCAGTGAGATAGCCGCGCTACTCGACGCCGACGCCGGGGTGACCGACGAGCTGACCACCCGTGTTCATCGGGCCCGCGATCTCGCCGCGGGACTCGACCCGTATCTCGACACCTGCACCACCTCCGAATCTGCGGCACTGGCCACGTTGGCGTCGCGGACCCGCTCTGCGGATTGGGGATCACGCGACGTGGTCTCCGGTTCCGGGCCCCTGGAGATGGAAATGCTCTCCGGCCATGTGGAGGGACGCTTCCTGGCGTTTCTCGTGCACATGACGCGGGCGACTCGGGTGCTCGAGATCGGTATGTTCACCGGTTACTCGGCGTTGGCGATGGCCGAGGCGCTGCCTGCGGGCGGCGAGGTCGTCGCCTGCGAGGTGGATCCGTACGTGGCCGAGTTCGCGCAGTCCTGCTTCGCGGAATCGACTGCAGGATCTGCCATCTCGGTGCAGGTAGGGCCTGCGCTCGATACTCTGCATGGGCTCGACGGGAAGTTCGATCTGGTGTTCGTCGACGCCGACAAGAGCGGATACCGCGGGTACGTGGAGTACCTGCTCGAGAGCGATCTGCTCTCCGACGGTGCCGTGATCGCCGTCGACAACACCCTGTTGCAGGGTCAGCCCTACGCTCCGCAGCCGAACGAGAACGGCCGGGCCATCGCCGAGTTCAACGACTATGTCGCGAACGACCCTCGCGTGGAACAGGTTCTGATTCCGTTGCGCGACGGTGTGACACTGATCCGGCGCACATGATCCGCACCGTCGCGGCGCTGATCGGCCTCACGGTTACCCTCCCCGTCGACCTCGCGGCGGTGGGGGTGGCGGCGCTGAGAGGTACCCGGCCCGCCGCCCATCGAACCGATTCGCCCAGAACGATTCTGATCAGTGGCGGAAAGATGACCAAAGCCTTGCAACTCGCACGGTCCTTCCATCTCGCCGGCCATCGGGTGATCCTCGTGGAATCGGCGAAGTACCGCTGGACCGGACATCGTTTCTCCCGCGCTGTCGACCGTTTCCATTGCGTTCCCGACCCGGGTGATTCGGGATATGCGCAGGCTCTGCTGGACATCGTGCGCCGCGAGGGCGTCGACGTCTTCGTGCCCGTGGCAAGCCCGGCTGCGAGTATTCACGACGCCGACGCGCGTGCACTCCTCGATGCGCACTGCGAGGTGATCCACGGCGACGCGGATACCGTACGGATGGTCGACGACAAGTCCCGATTCTCCGAGCACGCAGCGTCATTGGGACTCCGGGTTCCCGACTTCGAGCGCATCACCGACCCCGCCCAGATCGACGAATTCGACTTCGCGCCGGGCCGTGAGTACATCCTCAAACGGATCTCGTACAACCCGGTCGGCCGAATGGATCTGACGCGGTTGACGGCGCGCACGCCGGAACGCAACTCCTCGTTCGCCCGGAGCCTGCACATCACCGAGAACGACCCGTGGATCCTGCAGGAATTCATCGCCGGACAGGAGTACTGCACGCACGGCACGGTGCGCGAGGGTCGCCTGCAGGTGTACGGCTGCTGCGTGTCGTCCGCCTTCCAGGTCAACTACGAGATGGTGGACAAGCCCGAAATCCTGCGCTGGGTAGAGACATTCGTCTCCTCGCTCGACACCACCGGGCAGCTGTCGTTCGACTTCATCGAGTCCGCCGCCGACGGCCGGATCTACGCCATCGAATGCAACCCGCGCACCCACTCGGCCATCACGATGTTCTACGACCACCCCGACCTGGCTGCCGCGTACCTCGACGACGGTCACCCGATGACCGTGCCGCGTGCGACGGCCCGGCCGACGTACTGGATCTACCACGAGCTGTGGCGTCTGATCACCGAGGGTGATCGAGTATCTCGGCTCCGCACCATCTTTCGAGGCAAGGACGCCATCCTCACCGGTTGGGATCCCCTGCCGTATCTGTTGGTACATCATCTTCAGATTCCGTCGTTGCTGATCCGGAACCTCCGCGAGCGGCGTGGCTGGTCCCGAATCGATTTCAACATCGGCAAACTCGTGGAAAACGGAGGCGACTGATGACGTTGTCGGTCGTGGTGCTCGTCGGGTCCTCGGTGGACCGCTTTCACAGTGATCTCTCTCGGGTCTACGCCGGCGGCTTCCTTGACGCGCTCGGCACGAACCCCGCGTACAGTTTCGAGATCGCATTCGTCTCCCCGGGCGGCCTCTGGAGTTTTCCCACCGGTCTCGAGGATTCGAGTATCGCTGCGGCGCAGCAGATGCCGTTGGCACAGGCGGTGGAGCTCATCGCGGTGCGAGACTTCGACGTCATGGTTCCGCAGATGTTCTGCATGCCGGGTATGACGACGTACCGCAGCCTGTTCGACCTACTGGGCGTGCCCTACCCCGGCAACGGTCCGGACCTCATGGCGTTGACGGCGAACAAGGCCCGCGCCCGCGCAGTCGTCGCGGCGGCCGGCGTGCGTGTTCCCGACGGCGTGGTCGTCCGATCCGCCGACGACGAGACAGACCTCGCCCTGCCGGTCGTGGTCAAGCCCGTGGATTCCGACAACTCGATGGGTGTCTCGCTGGTCCGCGAGTCCGACGGGCTGGCACCGGCGATTCGAGAGGCTCTGACGTATTCGCCTGCGGCACTGGTGGAGACGTACGTTCCACTGGGTCGTGAAGTTCGGTGCGGGATCATCGTCCGAGATGGCGAACTCGCGTGCTTGCCCCTCGAGGAGTACGCCGTGGACTCCGTCCGCAGTAGTGCGGACAAGCTGAATCGCACATCCGACGGCGATCTCTACCTGGTCGCGAAAGAGCAGACCAGAGCCTGGACGGTCGACGTCTCGGATCCGATCACCGAAAAAGTCTGGGCAGCAGCACGATCGAGTCACATCGCACTGGGATGTCGGCACTACGGCCTGTTCGACTTCCGCATCGACCCGGACGGCGAGCCGTGGTTTCTCGAAGCCAGCCTCTACTGCTCCTATTCGCCGTCCAGCGTGTTGGCGGTGATGGCCGCGGCCGCGGGCATCACCGTCGAAGAATTGTTCGCATTCGCGCTCGAAGAACTGCCGGTGAAGGAGTCGTCGTCATGACGTTGGGAATCGAGATGGCCGATCTGAACTTGGAATCGGTTTCAATAGAGCAACTTCGAGAGCTCCTCGCCGAACACGGGGTGTTGATCCTGCCGAACCAGCCCGTCGACGATCAGCGCTTCCTGGCGTTCCTGCGCCGGTTCGGAGAGTTGATGTTCACCGAAGGCGAGACGCCTGTTCCCGACTGTCCGGATCTGAACGTCATCAGCAACGTCGGCCGCTCCACGCCGCCGAAGTCCACGTTTCACGTCGACACCACCTACATTCCGAATCCACCCGCCTACACCGCGTTACGCGCGGTCGAAGTTCCCGCGGCCGGAGGCAGTACGTTGTTCAGCGACCAATACGCCGCATACGAGACGCTTCCAGCGGAAATGAAGGAGCATTTGGCCGGGCGCACGGTGACGCACAGAGTGACCGGCGTGGCGTCGGATTCCGATTCTTCCGCCGACCATCCCCTCTTCGCCGTTCACCCGATATCGGGACGCACCGCGCTGTCGCTGTCCGCGCCCGCTCGCTGTGTCGCGATCAGCGGACTGACCGAAGACGAAGCACAAGACACCGTTCGCTACCTCGTGGAGCATTCGACGAGGGAGGACAACCTGCTGCGGCACAACTGGTCCCCCGACGACATGGTGATGTGGGACAACAGGTGTGTGATGCACCGCGCGGATCACAGCGGGGTGGTCGGCAACCGGGTGATGCACCGCGGGATGGTGGCGAGCACCCACCCGACTGCCTCTGTGTGACCGATGACTCAAAGATTTGCCGCCGCGGCGAACGCCCGGAGAATCGAGTCATGACTTCTCCCTTGGCGATCAGCCGCGAAACAGCCGTCGGCGCCGAAGCTCGTCTGTCCTGGATCCTGTCCGGGCTGGCAGGCATGGTGGGTGCGGTCGCGTTCCTGCATTCCGCCGGCTACTTCGTGACCTTCATGACCGGCAACACCGAACGAGCCGTCGTCGGACACTTCGGCCATCCGGAGGGCAAGGAGGTGGCACCGGGGGCGTCACCCTGGGCCGCATTGGCCCTCATGGCCGCGTTTCTCGGCGGCGTGATCGTCTCGTCGATCTGTCGGCGCCGCTACTGGTCCAACCACCCCCATGGAGCGACGGTGTTGACCACCGTTGCGCTGGGAGCGGCGGGTCTGATCGACATCGCCGTCTCCGGGTGGTCGTCGGCAAACGTGAACTTCTACCCGATCCTCCTCGTCGCCTTCGCGCTGGGCGCGTTGAACACCGCGTTCACGAAGAAGGAGGAGACGTACATCCCGCTCAGTTACGTCACCGGAACGGTAGTCAAGCTCGGCCAGGGAATCGAGCGTCACCTCTTCGGCGGCGGAACACACTACGACTGGCTCTGCTACGCAACGCTTCTGGGCTCCTTCGCGGCGGGAGGTGCTGTCGGTGCGTTCATCGGCGTCGTGATCACCGGGCCGCAGGTGCTACTGCTCACTGCGCTCATCAGCTTGGGTGCAACGATCTTCACGTTCACCCACACCGAACGGAACTCGTTGCTCGGCTGATCGGTGGCTGATCGGCTAATCGGTGACCATCGGGGATGCGCCGACGATCGTGCGCAGCATTCGGTCGACGACGGGACGTGGCAGCCGCGATCCGATCAGCACCTGCCTCCCCACGAGACCCTCGATCATGACGACGAGCATCTCCGCATCCCCCTGGGGGTCTTCGGATTCCAACGACGCGACTATCCACTGGGTGTACGCGACGAACGCGGCCCGCTGAGAGTCGAACAGATCGCGGATTTCCCGATCGTGTTGCGCTTCACCGAGCAGGATGCTGCGCGCGATCACTCTTTTCGTTGCTTCTCCGGTGGTCATCGCCTCGATGAAGTCGATGATGCGGTTCACGACGATGTCCACGGTGAGTGGTTTGACGTCGACCAGACCACCGAAGGTCGCGCCGGCAGTGTCGTAGTCGCGGGCGAACAACAGCTCGAGCGCCAGGTGCAACAGTCGTCCGCGAGTGGGCGCGTGGTAGTTGACCGACCCGGGGCTCAATCCTGCTGCAGCGTCGACCGCCCGGTGCGTCAAGCCGCGAAAACCTTGCGTTGCCAACACTTCGATTGCTGCCGCGGCGATTTCGTCGCGCCGACGCACTCTCGACTCGTCGTCCTTGGGACGGGCAGGACTCATACCACGGAGTCTAGTGCCCCACCATTGACAGTCGCCGAAGTCACGTCGTAGTCTCAACCGATGTTGAGGAACCCCGCCCGATGAGCCGCGGCCCGTCGCGACGACAAATGATGGTGGGTGCCGCCGCGGCTGCGGCCACGGCTGTGTTCGGCCCCGCAGCACGAGCGGTCGCAGCTCCCGGCACCGGTTCGAGCGAACACTGCGGCGAGCGGTATCAGGGCTACCGCGACATCGACCGAGGACGGCCCTATGCCCATTTCTTCGCCGCACGGACGACACCGGCACCGGCCGTCGTGACCGACGCAGTCGGCGGGCCGCCGATAGCGCCCGAGTGGGTCCCGCACTTCGATTCCATCACAACCGATCTCGCGCCGACGGGATATTCGGCGATCGAAACCGGCTACGGACGACGCGCCGACGGCATGACGTTCGTGGCGGTGCGCACCGCGATGCCCCGGGTCACGGCAGCGATGTGGGATTGGTGGTTCGGTTGGCATTCCGCCGAGGCGGCCCGCTACAAACTGTGGCACCCCGATGCCCACCTCCACGCCGCACTCGCCGAGGACCGGACGGCCCACGCGATTCCGGACAAGGCGAAGTACATCGGCAACACATCGTTCGTCGACGAGTACGTCGGCCCGAAGCTTCAGCAGCTGGGTATCGGCTTCCGTGACCCTGTTGCACACGGTTTCGACGTTCCCCCAGACCAGACGGTCGTCTTCGGCCGAGTGGGAAGTTCCATCGCACCGGTGGATCTGGGCTGGCTCGCCCATCAGGTTCGGCCGGTGCAGGGCGGTGCCGAGATGCGCAGCCGGTTCTATCTGAACCTACGGGGATTGCACGTTCCCGATCCGAAGCAGGCCGTGTGCGCAGTTCGCCGGGGTGCGTCCGTGGATCCGGGCGACCTCGTTCTCGGACTCGACCTCGCCCGAGATCTGCTGCTGCACTGCGGACAGGAGATGAACCACCTCGCAGGGTTTCTGCCGGAGCTGCACGCAGAGTTCGGCGGTTGATCCGTCCACGAGGGGCAGCTAGTGGCCCAAGAATACTTTCGCCAGCACGATGAGAGCCGCGACGGCGGCAGTGGCGAGCCCGATCACCAGGGCCCGAAACGTCGGACGGTTCCCGCGAATTCGTTCCGTGACAATCGGTATGGTGGCGATTCGTACGACGATCACCGCACCGGCCAGTAGTTCGGCCCATTGCGCCGGAAGCACCGACAGCCACCCGAGCGCCAGCATGGCCGCCGGAAACGTCCCGGAGCTCAGAATGGGGACTGCATCCCGGAATTCCTCGATGGCCTCGAACGTGCGCTGTTCGTCCGTCGCATCACCGTGCGCCTCCGGTATCTGGCTCCCGGCGACGAAATCTGCGAACACATGCGCGAGAAAGGTCGTTGCCGCAGTGGCCGCTACGAGAACAGCCGCCGTCCCGTGCCCGATGGAACTCGGCGTGGAGGCGGCAACCGCGGCGAGGACCAGGATGTTGCCGTAGATGTACGCCGAGAGCCTCCTGGCCGCCCGAACGGGCGTCAAGGGGCCGTCGGACCGGGTGACCAACCGACGGTAGAGATGTGTGCCGCCGGGGCGGTGTCCGGGATCGGTCATGCTGCAGATCGTCGCACGTGGCGGGCGATCGGTCGACGAATCATCCCTGCTGGTCGGCCAACCACTGCCGAATATCGTCCGTGACGGGCTCGACCATGTCGTCGTACTCGTGATGTTCGCCGACGAACGCGGCCACCAACGGACAGATCGGGACGGCGTGCTTGTTCTCGGAACGCGTCGCGTCGAGCGCGTGTCGAACGACGATCGTGGCCAGACCACGTCCGCCGTAGGCCGCATCCACTTCGGTGTGGAAGAAGACGCGCCTGCCCTGCTCGTCGTCGGCGAACTCGGTGAAGCCGACCTGTGTGCCCTCGACCGAAATCGTGAACCTGTCTGCCTGCTGGTCGATCTCGACTTCGGCACCGGTTTTGTCGACCGTCATCGACGCTCCCCTTCTCTCGATGGCACGCCCCAGTCGGTTGGGTACGCGGCCGGGTCAGCCTACCCAGCTGTACACCGAAACCCAGTCCAGCAACAGATGCCCGTTGCTGTTTCCGGTGCCGTTGGTCTCGGTCTGCAGTTCCCAGCGCATCGGACCCGAGGGAACCCACTTGGTGCTGTCCAGAACCACGGAGTTGTCGAGGATGTAGCGCACGCGGCCCGGGGACCACTCGATGGTGTACGTGTGCCAATCGGTGAAGTTCGCACCGATGTTCTGGGCGACGTCCTGGCAGCCGCCGACGCACGAACCGGCACCCGAGTAGTGGTGGAAGCCGCCGACCTGCCCCGCGAGACTTCCTTCGGGGAAGTCCATTTCACCGTCCGCAGGCCATCTTTCGGACTGCGGCCACAGCAGCCACGCAACGTAGTACTCGGCCAGAGTTGCCGAATCGACCTTGAATCGCGCTGTGTATCGTCCGTATGTCTGGTTCTGCCCGGCCGCGTTGATCACCGGCGAGACGCTGGCACCTGCCGGGACACCGTCGACATTATGCAATCCGTAATCGAGCAGGCCGTCGTGCGTGGACAGCACGGCGTCCGCTCGGTACGGGCGCTTCTGATAGGTGTCCTTGTAGCACTTGGGGTATGTGCGCCACTTCTGATTCTGCGCACCGACGTAGACGATCTTGGTGGGATCGCAGTCGTTGGCCCAACTGCCGACGGCGGAAGGCTTCGCGAAGTCGTCGACGAAGATCTGCTTCCAACCGGGTAGGTCGCCCACCGGCGCTGCCACCCCGCTGGGAGTGGTGGACGGAGTGGTCGGTGGCGTCGTGGGGGGTGGCGTCGTCGTGGGCGGTGTCGTCGGAAACGGCGTGGTCGCGGTGATCCACTTCTGAGCAGCAGACCCGTTGCATTTCGCCAACACCGGTCGGTTTCCGTTGACCTCACGCGAATTCTGAATGCACAGGCCGGTCTTCTGCAGCAACGAGATCGAGCCGTCCCCACGGATCGACCATTGCTGCGCGGGCTTGCCGTTGCACGCCCACGTCGTCAACGCGACGCCGGCCGCCGCGTAGCCCGATGCCGGCGACAAGCATCGGCCCTGCACTCGAATCGTGGCGTCCTCGGTACCGGTCCACGTCTGCGCGCCGGTACCGTTGCAATCCCAGATCTGGACGGGATTGTTCTGTCCGGTGAGACCGCCCTTGTTGTCCAGGCAGAACCCTGCGGGCGTCTTGATCTGTCCCGAGGTGGCGGCCGCGGCCTGTGGCGCGTGAACTACGAAAGCCGAAAGTAATACGGTGGTTCCGAGCGTCACCAAGGAACGCTTCAGAACAGCACGGCCCGAAACAGTCATGGTTTCATCCTTCGAGAGACCGAACATCGCATTGGATACACGGCGGATAAATACAATTGATTGCCGGCATCTCGAATCATAGGGATGATTCAGACATTGCGCAGTGAATTCGCATTCACCCTGAAACGCCAGGTCAGAGGCGTAATTGAAAGAAATACGACCGGTACGAATTGGAGATTAAATATTAAACTAGTTGCTCCGGATCGAAAATCTATTCACACGAATCGAATTGTCGAGCAAATCGTGCATCTGGACTTTTTACGATCTTGTATCGATCATTTCGCTGGCAAACGAGCGCATTGCCAGCCCTGCGCAGGATCCGGCCCGACAGTTCGAGGGACGGCGCACATCGCGTCCCGGCTTCCCGAGCACCGGGTCCGGAAAGCGGCACCGAACACCCTCTGTACGGTGGAGCGAAGGACCTCGACCGCGCATCACAAGGGAAAGGAACTTCATGGATCGGCCACAGAGGCTGGAGAAAGACCCGAACAAAGGCTTCGTAGCGCTGCTGGGCTGGAGTTTGGCCGCAGTGGAAGCCCTGGACGCGTTCGATCGACGCTACGTCGTCGTCGCGCCAGAGTGGGCCGAGGCGTACTGCACCGAGCATGACATTCCGTACCTACCGTGGAACTTCGAGCGACTCAACGACAGGTCGCTCGAGATCGCGGAGACTCTCCGAGACAAAGGCGTCGATGTAGCGATACCGCTGTACGAGGAGACAGTCGAGTGGGCCGGTGCCATCAATTCCGTGCTGCTGGGCAATCCGAGGTTGTTCGGCCAGGCGATGCTGCTCCGAGACAAGGCACTGATGAAGCGCCGCGCACAGCTCGGTGGCATTCGTGTCGGCATCTTCGAGGAAGCACACGATCGTGAGGACGTCATCCGCTTTCTGCGTCGGGTGAACCAGACGCTGCTCAAACTCGACGGTGACCCGAACGACCCCATCCACCTCAAGGCCTTCGACAAGGCAGGATGCCTGGGCCACCGCGTCATTCGGACCCCCGACGAAGTCGACTCCATCCCGGACGAGGAGTTCCCGGTACTGATGGAGTCGCATCTCGACGGCTGGGAGTTCGCCGTCGAGGCGTGGATCCACAACGGAAAGATCAAGTTCCTCAACATCTCCGAGTACGTCACGCTCGGATACTCCGTCTTCGTTCCCGCGACGCCGGAACTCGAGAAGTACCGCGAGCAGATCACGGTGCAGATCGAGAAGCTCATCAAGGCGTTCGACATCGAGTTCGGGTTCATCCATCCCGAGTACTTCGTCACCAGCGACGGAGAGATGTACTTCGGCGAAGTCGCCTATCGTCCTCCAGGTTTCAAGGTGTTCGAGCTCCTCGAGCGGGCGTACGGCTTCAACGCGTACCAGGGCCTGGCTCTCGCCTTCGACCCGAAGACCACCGAGGAAGAGATCGACGCCTTCTTCCCGCGCGAGGTGGTGGATGCCACCGGTCACGCGGGATGCTTCGGGGTGTACCCCCGGCGACGCGTCGTGAGCGATCTCGTCATCCCCGACGTGACCGCCGACGACGACTACTACGAGACCAACGACCTGTCGGCACCGGTCGAGGAAACCGTCACCAAGAGAACGGCTTTCGGCACCCACTGGGGCTTGCTGTACTTCTTCGGCGATGATCCGTACCGGATGCGCGACCTGCTCAAGCAACAGGAAGAACTGGACTTCTACGTGTGAAGCAGCAACTCGGCAACGACCAAGAGCCCACGACGCAGACGATGAACGACGCTGCACCGATCGACAAGGCTCTGATGTCGCGGCTGGCGCAACTCGATCACGCCGTCGACGCGCTGGCCGCCGCACCGGAGTTCAGCAAGAGCACCAAGGTGCGACGGGTTCTGGATTCTGTGCACCGAGTGTTGTTGCAGCCCGGCGGTTGTGGCGCGGTACGCGAACGCGCCGCGGCGCTGGAGAACGCCGGGCTGTTCGCCGGTACGGACTGGGCGCAGCCGGACATTCTCGTTCCCGCGTTCGTGGGTCCGAGCCTGCGCAGTGGCAACGACGACACCGTGGTTCTCGAAGCAGCCAGCGAGTTGCGGATGGTCGCGATCGTCGCCGGTGAGTACGAGCATCCCGCAGTCACCGCCGACGATGCGCGACGCTTCCTCTCCCAGGTACTCGCGTTGAACCTCGAGGTGTTGTTCACCCCGCCCTCGGAATCGGAGCGAGTCCGTTCGGGGCGGACAGCACACCTGATCCGCGATCTCTTCGGCTACGTTGCCGGGGAAATCGGCTACGACAGTGTGCTGGACGAGTTGCTCGAGGAGATTTGGCGGATTCTGCGTCAGCGTCCGATCCAGGTCGACACCATCAAGTCCATGGTCACGCGCATTGCGATCTATCGCGACGACCCGACCGTCGATCTCGGCACGTCCGGTCAGGGACTCGATCGGTTGACCACGGCGTTGTTCGGCACCACGGACGCGTGCCGCGAGGACCCGGGCGTGGAGGTCTACCGGAACCGGCTCGAGGCCATGGACGTCGAGGCACTGCAGTTCGAGGCCCGCGGTTTCGCACGGGCGATGCACGACACCGGTCTCGTTTCGCCGTACCACGCCACACTCACGCAGTATCTCGTCGACCACTACTCGTATGTCCTGCCCGAGGCCTTGGGGCTGTCCGACACCGGGCGTACGTGCCTCACTCGCTACCCGGAATTGGTCCACCGTCTGATCGAAGAAACCGTGTATCCCGAGACGGCGCAAAGTCTCTACGGATTGGCGCTGCTCCTCGACCGCGGAATCCTGCATCAGCCGCCGATCGTGCCGTCCCTGTGGCGTCAGCTATCGCTCACTCTCGCGCCCGCAGTGCGAGAACGCTTGATCACCACTTTCGGTCCGGTTCCGGCACCGGAGTCGCGATTGCTCGGTGGGTTGCTCTCCATGCTCGGGCAACCGCTCGGTGTCGGCCAGGGCGACAATCCCACGTGTCAGTCGGCGCGCGCGCTGTCGATGTGGGCGTACAACGATCCCGACTACCTGCTGCAGATGGTGGTGTGGGCGGCGCGAGACGAAGAGATCGTCATGCACTTCGAGGGCCAGTCGATCTCGTCCGTCGACAGCGAAAGTGGTGTCGCGACCTCGGATCCGGTCGATCTGGACCCGGCATCGCTGATTCTGGTTCCGCACCTGGACCGGATCTACGCCGAGATGGTCCGACGCTGCGCCGGCAGGCCGGGTGATCCGCATCGCTGGGTCAATCCCGAGTTCCACGGGTGGTGGTCGGCCCGCGAGTTCCATATCGATGTGGACGTCGCGACCGGGAATCTGGTCGATCTCGATGGTTTCCTGCGGCAGTTCCATGCCGCTTATCACCCCGAGTACAACGGCCATCAGCCGCTGATCCACCCGCAACCCGCCGGGGTGGCCGTAACCGACAGCGCTGCACGGTATGTGGGGTGGCACGCCATCGCCATTCTGCGTGTTGCCCCCGATCCCGACGGCGTCATGCGGGTCTACTTCTTCAATCCCAACAACGACAGTGGGCAGGATTGGGGTGACGGAGTCGTCGTCGGAACGGCAGGGAACGGCGAACGCGCGGGCGAAGGCTCGTTACCGTTCGAGCAATTCGCGTCTCGCCTGTACATCTTCCACACGGATCCGTTGGAAAGGGGTGAGCCGGAGAAGATTTCGAACGCGGACATCGACACGATCGTCGGTTACATCGAACGCAGTTGGGGTGCCGAGCGCTCGGCGCGGGCCGCGTATCAGCCGTTCCAGGAGTAGACCGAGACCCAGTCCAGGATCAGATTGCCCTCGCTGTTTCCGTCTCCCTTGGTTTCGGTCTGCAGCTCCCATCGCATCGGTGTGGACGGCACGAAGTCGGTCGAGTCCAACACGACCGTGTCGTCGAGGAGGTACCGGATCCTTCCCGGTGACCATTCCATGGTGTAGGTGTGCCAGTCGGTGAACTGCGCGCCGATGTCGAGGGCGGGCGTTTTGCACCCGTCGGCGCACGAGCCTTCGCCCGAGAAATGATGGAACCCACCGACGTTGCCCGACAGCGCACCTTCCGGGAAATCGAACTCGCCGTCGTACGGCCAATTCTCGGATTGCGGCCAGAGCAGCCATGCCGCGTAGTACTCGGTCAGATCCGGTGAATCGACTTTCAGACGCGCCGAATATCGTCCGTACGTCTGATACTGGTCGGCACCGATCAGTGGGGAGATACTCGCTCCGGCCGGAACGCCGTCGACCTGACCGAGGTGGTACTGCAGAGCGCCGTCGGCAGTAGACAGCACTGCATCGGGCCGATACGGCCGTTTGTCGTAGGTGTCGGGATAGCACGACGGATACGTGCGCCACCGCTGGCCCTCGGCTCCGGTGTAGACGACCTTCGAGGGGTCGCACTGATTGGACCAACTGCCGGTGGCGGACGGGGCGGTGAACTCGTCGACGAATATCTGCTTCCAGCCGGGCAGATCCCCGGTGGGTGCAGCAATTCCTCCGGGGTTGTCGGCGGTCGGTTCTGCGGCCGCTACCGGTGTCCATGTCTGCACCGACGAGCCGTCGCATTCGGCCAGCACGGCCACACGCCGAGAGGTCTGCCGTGCGTCGTCCGCGAGACAGAGGCCGGTGCCCGTCAGAGCGATCGCACCGGATTCGCCCGCTGTCCAACTGGCGACCGCACTGTCGTCGCAACTACCGAGGACAACAGGTACACCGGCTGCGGTCTCGCCGTTCTTCGGCACCAGGCACTGCGATTGCGACCGAACCGTGCCGTCGGCCTCGGCGACTACTTGCTGTGCCGGCGTTCCGTTGCACGTCGCGAGACGGACGGTGTCGGTGTCACTTCCATCGAGGCAGAGCGTGTCGGGAGACTCGATCTGCCCGGTGAAGGTCACTGCAGACGGTGTGTCCGCGTCCGTGGTCGAGTCCCCGGAGAACACGCCGCAGCCCACGACGAGTACGGACACGATCGCCAGCGTCCCCGTAGCGACAAGAGTCCTCCCCGTGCGGCAACCGCTACCCCACCGACCGAGACGCGAACGTGCACGAACAATCCGCATCGGGGTCGTCCCCATCGTTGCCTCCAAAGTGACGATCCGTCCCAGCCGAGGGTACAGATCGTCAGCAGGAGCAACTTTCGAGAAGCTTACGGAGCGGGATCAGTCCTTCTTGTCGAGCGATTCGGGCTTGTGCACTGCGTCCTTTCCGGACTTGTCACTTTCGACGCGGTACTGCGGGTCGTCTTTCGAGGCCTTGACCTTGCGGCCGGCGGCTTCGGTCTCGGAGGTGATCTTCTCCTGCACCGTTCCCTCGGTGGTAGTTCCGTGGGTCTGCCATTCGACCTTGTCGCCCTTGTGCAAATCGTCCTTCGACATGTTCCGGTGATCCCTTCGTCGGTGGTCTGTCCATCGACACTTACCCACGAGCGCGTCGGCGCAATCAGCTGGTTCCCAGAGCCGGAGCCAGTGTGGTGAACCAGGCCTCTCGCAACTGGTCCTCGAACAGCGGCCAGGTATGCGCACCTTCGTCGCGCATGGATACCGTCGCCGGAACGTCGGCCCGACGCAGGGCGTCGACGAAGATGGACGTGCAGTAGTTGACCATCGCTTCGACCGCCATGCCGCCGAACGGTGGAACGGCACCGTCGGGAATGCGATCCACGGCGCCGGGCGCACCGCGTGACGAGCTCACGTACACCGCCGTTCCACGAAGTCGTTCGACGTTGAGCGACGGGTCGTGGTCTCGCCATCCCTGACTTCCCGGCAACCCCCACATGTTGAACGGATTGTTGAGCCCGCCGGCGATCATGGCCGAGATGCCGGCGGTGGCAAGCGGATTGGACGGTGCCGGGCATCCACTGAACGACGCGGCGGCGTCGAACACATCCGGGGCCTGGATCGCCAGATCCAGCGCCGGGCCACCGCTCATCGACAGCCCCGCGACGCCGCGCTTGCCCGTCGAGCCGTAGGCGGCGTCCACGGCCGCGGGTAGTTCACGGCTCAGATAGGTCTGCCAGAGGTTGGTCCCCAGCACCGGATCGGTTGTCTGCCAATCGGTGTAGAAGCTGAACCGACCGCCGATCGGTGCGACGACGGTGACGTTCTTGTCGAGAAAGAACTGTTCGACGCCGGAGTTGTTGAGCCAGCCGACCCCGTCCTCGTTGCCGAGGGCACCGTTGAGCAGAACCAGCGTGGGCGCGGGACCACCTCCGGGCGAGTGCAGCACCTCGTTGGAGATGACACGATTCATGGACGGAGAGAACACGTTCAGCACCGCGCGCGTTGCCGACACCTGGTGGATTCCGACGGCCCCGACTGCCGCGTCGGCCGATCCGGTAGTGCCCGGCAGCGCCTGCGCCGGATTTCCGGCCAACACTATCGACGCCAGTACGGCCGCCGTCACCACCGCGGTGGATCGAGTCAGCTTTCTTCTCATCTGTCCCACAGGCAACATCAGCACCATACGAGGGTTGCACGAATTCCGCTTTCGACCGCTAACGATCCGATTACAAAACCGCCCGGTCCGTTCGCTGTTTTCAGGTATCTCTACGGACCTGCGGTACGAATTCGCGTGGCGCGCAGCGTCAGATGATGCCGCTCGGCCACCGAGGACGCCGACTCGGCCGCCCGCACGAACAGCTCGGCCGCCAACCGGAGATCGCCGGCCTTCTCGTGCAGGTGCGCAGCCACCGCGTGGTACCGCGGTACGGCGGAATCGACGGCGGCGAGCGCCGCGAGTCCGGCGGCCGGGCCGTCCGCTTCCCCCACCGCGACAGCTCTGTTGAGCCGTACTACCGGACTGTCGGTGATCGCGAGCAACTCGTCGTACCACTCGACGATCTGTACCCAGTCCGTGTCCTCGACCCGTTGCGCATCGGCATGCAGGGCGGCAACGGCGGCTTGTATCTGGAACTCGCCCAGCCGATCCCGAGCGAGCGCCGCCTGCAGAATCCGAACTCCCTCGGCTATCGAGACGGTGTCCCAGCTCGACCGATCCTGCTCGGCCAAGGGAATCAGCCGGCCGTCGGATCCGGTTCTCGCAGCGCGCCGGGCGTGGTGCAACACCATCAACGCCAACAGTCCAGCGGTCTCCGCGTCGTCGGACAGGGTCGCGAGCTGCCTCGTCAACCTGATCGCCTCGGCCGCGAGATCGACGTCGCCGGTATACCCCTCGTTGAACACCAGGTACAGCACCCGCCGAACCGTCGTGAGGTCGCCCGGAGCGTCGAAACGGACGTCGCGCACCGCCCGTTTGGCTCGGCTGATGCGCTGGGCCATGGTTTTCTCCGGCAGCAGATACGCCTGCGCGATCTGCCGCGTCGTCAGACCCCCGACGGCACGCAACGTCAGCGCTACCGCTGCTGCGGGTGTCAGCACCGGGTGCGCGCAGAGGAAGAACAACTGCAGTGTGTCGTCGACGCCGTGGACACTGCCCGGTTCCGGCTCGGCCGCAACCCGGTTCTCTCGATCCCGTCGAGCCTTCTCCGATCGCTGGGAGTCGAGAAATTTGCGCCACGCCACGGTGACGAGCCAGCCCTTCGGGTCGGCCGGCGCGTCACCCTCCCCTGCCGACACTCCCCACACCGACGTCGCCTGCACCAACGCCTCCTGGACGGCGTCCTCGGCCGCGGCGAAATCTGCTCCGCGGTGGACGAGAACGCCGATCACGGACGGAGTCAGCATCCGCAGCGCGTGAGGATCCACGAGTGCCGTCACTCTTCGATCGTGGCGGGGGCCTCCATGAACGGACGCAGCTCGAGCCATTCGCCGATCGGCTCACCACCGGCACCGGGTGCTGCCGAGAGCTGCCCCGCGAGTTCGAGTGCGCGGTCGTAGGACTCGACGTCGATGACCATCCAACCTGCGATCAAGTCCTTGGTCTCCGCGAACGGACCGTCGGTGACCGGGGGCTTTCCGGCCCCGTCCGACCGCACCCACGTTCCCTCGGGGGCCAGGGCCTGCGCGTCGACGAACTCGCCCGTCTTCTCGAGCTCAGCGGCGAAGTCTTGCATGAACTGAATATGGTCGTGCACTTCGGCCGGGGTCCACCGGTCCATCGGAGTCCAGCCGGCAGGCTCGGGGGCCCCGCGGTAATGCTTGAGCATGAGGTACTTGGCCATGATGTCTCCTAGCGTCGGATGCAGTCATTCTTTCTGCATTCGCCCCTGGGACGGAGCCGGTCGGCCGATATCTACACACTCGACCGAGAAACTTCACCGCATCGTGCGTCCGACCGAGCCGAGCATCTGGGTTGCCTCGACCACGCGTGCTGCCATGGCCGACTCGGCCGGCTTGCCCCACGATCGGGGGTCGTAGGCCTTCTTGTTGCCGTACTCGCCGTCGATCTTGAGAACCTGGTCGTACTTGCCGATCATGTGGCCCGCGATGGACCTGGTGAACGCGTACTGGGTGTCGGTGTCGATGTTCATCTTGATCACCCCGCTGGCCACTGCCGACGCGATATCGGCGGCACTCGAGCCCGATCCACCGTGGAAGACCAGATCGAACGGCTTGTCCTTTCCGGTTTCGGCACCGACGACCGACTGGATCTCGTCGAGAATCTCGGGACGTAGATGTACCGAGTCCGGGTTGTAGACACCGTGGACATTACCGAAGGTCAGCGCCGTCATGTACCGACCACGCTCGCCTGCACCGAGCGCGGCGATCGTGGCGCGGGCGTCGTCGACGGTGGAGTACAGCTGCTCGTTGATCTCGTGAGACACCCCGTCTTCTTCCCCGCCGATCACTCCCACCTCGATCTCGAGAATGGTGTCGGCCTGGACCGACAGATCGAGCAGTTCCCGTGCGATACGCAGGTTCTCGTCGAGCGGCACGGCGGAGCCGTCCCACATGTGTGATTGGTACAGCGGTGCCAGGCCGCGCGAGCGCCGTTCGATCGCGTCGGACAGCAGTGGGCGCACCCAATCGTCGAGGTTCTCGGCGGGGCAGTGATCGGTGTGCAGGGCCACCGAGATCGAATAGTGCTGCGCCACTTCGTGGGCGTACTGCGCGAGCGCCTTGGAGCCGGCGAAGCGGTTCTGCACGGCATTGCCGGACAGGTACAGCGCGGTGCCGACCGACACCTGGATGATGCCGTCGCTCTCGGCTTCGGCGAATCCCTGCAGCGCCGCGTTGAGGGTCTGTGAGCTGGTGACGTTGATCGACGGGTACGCGAACCCGCCCTCTTTCGCGCGGTCCAACATGGCGACGTACTGTTCCGGACTGGCAATCGGCATGGGCTGTTCTCTCTTTCGGGTGCGGCTGGTCTTCAGCGTGTTGCTGCAGCGCAGCCGCACGAATTGCGGTGGGTGAACATCGTCGGTACCGAAATGGACCGCGGCGCGTCGTCACGGCCTTCGATTCGACCGATCAACAGGTCGGCAGCGGTTCTGCCGATGGTCTGCACGTCCTGCGCGGCGGCCGTCAGGCGCGGCTCGAACAGATCGGACCACTCGAAATCGTCGTAGCACACGAACGCCAGGTCGTCGGGAATCGACAAGTTAAGCGCGCGAACCGCTTTGAGGGAACCGATGGTCATCGAGTTGTTCATCGACACCAATGCCGAAGGCCGGTCCGCGCCCGTCAGCAGTCGACGTACCTCCGTCTCGGCCACCTCGACGTTGGACCTTCCCTCGAGGATCAACCAAGGGTCGAGTTCGATTCCCCGGTCGGCGAGCGCCCTGGCATAACCTGCGAAACGTTCTGTGGTGGAGGAGATTCCCTCGATCCCGCGGACGATCGCAATTCGCTCGTGGCCGGCGTCGAGCAGATGGGCCGTCAGCTCGTACGCGGATTGCTCGTTCTCCGGGCCCACCTGATCGCACGGGATATCCAGCATACGGTCGATCAGCACGAGAGGTGTTCCGCTGCGCATGATCTCGGGAATCGTCGACTCCTCCGAGCCGGCCGCAGGCGCAAGGATCATGCCGTCGACCTGACGGTCCAGCAAAGAATCGGTGACGCGCCGCTCCGACGTCGGCTCGTCGTGCGAGTCACCGAGAATCAACACGTAGCCGGCCTCCGACAACCGCTGCTCGACGGCATAGACGAGGCTGCCGAAATACGGATTGGTCAGCGCCGCGATCGACAGCCCCACCGTGTGGGTTCGACCGGCCGCGAGAGAACGCGCCACGACGTTGCGCCGGTATCCGATCTCGACGATGGCAGCGTCGACGCGTTGCCGGGTGGCCGGGTTGACCTTACGAGTTCCGTTGAGCACGTGCGAGACCGTCGATACCGACACTCCGGCGATCCGAGCGACGTCGTCCATGGTGGGCATGTCAGTCGTCTCCATGGGTATCGGTCGCCGGCGGTCTCATGTCAATCGCAGGATTCGATCGGCGCGCTGGGCGGTCGAACCGATGAGCTCGGCGTTGCGTTCGTCCGAACCCAATGCCCAGAACTGCGCTTCCTCGGGCGATTTCCCGTACGCCTCGTGCCGCGCGACGAGACGCTCGTGCCGAACGGCCGTGTGCGGAGCCAGGAACCACACCTCGTCGATCATCGCCCGTGCAGCAGGCCATGCGTCGGATTGCATCAGCAGGTAGTTGCCCTCGGTGATCACCAACGGAACGTCCGACGGGACCGGTACGGCGGACCCGATCGATTCCTCGATCTCTCGCCTGAACTTCGGTGCGTACACCAGCGGATCGCCGGGGCGTTGATCGTGAATCGCGGCGACGAGACGCGCATAGCCGCCGTCGTCGAAAGTATCGTGTGCGCCCTTGCGATCGAGCCGGCCCAGTTCGATCAACACCTCGTTGGCCAGGTGGAATCCGTCCATCGGAACCAGCACCGAAAGCTCGGGGCCCAGTGCATCCACCAACTGCTGTGCCACGGTGGACTTTCCGGCACCCGGTGCACCGGTCAGGCCGAGTATGTGCCGCTCTCCCGGCACGGCGAGCCGCCCGGCCAGCTCCACGAGTTCGTCGAGGGATGCTTCCTGCACCTGTCGGTCATTGCTCACTGTTGTCGCTTTCGAGTACGTGGGTGGGAAGTTCGCGTAGCCACGCCCTGGGGCCTATGACCGAACAGCGCAGCGCGGCAACGCGAGCCGACCTTCGGATACGTTCCTGCACGGAGCCGAACTGCGTCGAGTAGTACGCGTACGCACCGTGGAAGACGTCGCCGGCTCCCAGTGTATCGACCACGGTGACCGCCTCGACGGCCACGGAGCCGGAGTTGCCCTCGGACCAGAATTCGACGGGCTCTCCGCCGTGGGTGGTGACAACCGTGCGTACGCCCGAGCGCACCAACGTCGCCGCGGTGGCAGCTGTGTCCGACGCTCCGGGCGTGCGAAAGTCCGCTGAGCACACCATGTCCGTGACGAACGGAATCAGCTCGCTCATCACGGGTTTCCAGCGTCCGGCGTCGACGACCGACGTGGTATCCCGCGCCGCCGCATGTTCCACGGCGGCGCGGGCGATCAGGGGGTGGTGGCCGTCGACGAGTACGACGTCGGCACCGGCGAGCACGGCATCGAGATCGTTCGGCGGCGCGGCGTCGGAGTGCACGGCGTCGGCCGAGACGACCGACCGGTCTCCCGTCGACTCGATCACTGTCACGGCCGACACTGGTACAGCTCTCACGGTGCCCGCGATCGAGTCGATCACGCGCACATCGCATTCCGCAAGTTCTGCCTTGATCAAGGCAGCCACCGGATCGTCCCCGAGCGCAGTGACGAGAACGGCCGTACCACCCAGTGCGGCGAACGTGACGGCGGCGTTGGCGGCAGGACCGCCGGCCGCAACGAACTGCGCGTTCGACGTGATCTTCTGGTTCGACGCCGGCGGCGACGACACTCGATGAATCACATCGAGTGTCGCCAGCCCGACGAAAACGCCGACCGGGCGAGACGCATCAGAGGCCGGCGCGTTCCTCATCGGTCGGCTCCTCCGCGCCGGTCATGAGCGCGACGACCTCGGACATGGTGCGCTTCTTCGGATCCACGACGCCTGCGCGTTTGCCTAGGCGGTGGATGTGGATGCGGTCGGCGACCTCGAACACGTGCGGCATGTCGTGGCTGATGAGCACCACGGGTATCCCACGGTCGCGAATCGTTCGGATCAGGTCGATCACCATGCCCGATTCCCGCACGCCCAGAGCTGCGGTCGGCTCGTCCATGATGATCACCCCGCGGCCGAATGCCGCTGCTCGCGCCACTGCGACGCCCTGACGCTGCCCACCGGACAACGTCTCGACGGCCTGGTTGACCGACTTGATGCCGATCTTGAGGTCCTGCAGATGCTTCGACGACTCGTCGCGCATTCTCGGCATGTCCAATCGCCGAAAGATGCTGCCGCTGATGCCTTTGCGCTTGATCTCGCGTCCGAGGTAGACATTCGACGCGATGTCGAGCGCAGGAATGACGGCCAGGTCCTGATAGACCGTCTCGATCCCGGCCGCCCGGGCGTCGCGCGTGTTCTTGAACGACACCGGCGAGCCGTTCATCAGGATCTCTCCCGAATCCGGAATGACAGCTCCGGCCAAAGCCTTGATGAGACTGGACTTTCCGGCACCGTTGTCGCCGATCACTGCCAGTACCTCACCGGCCCGCAGCTCGAAATCCGCGCCGTTGATGGCCGTCACGCTGCCGTAGGTCTTGACCAGACCACGTGCTTCCAGAGCGAGGGGGGCAGTCACTGTGACCTCCTGCGTGCGAATTGATCGACGGCCACCGCGACGATGACGAGAATGCCGGTCGCGACGTTCTGGTACAGGCTGTCGACGCCGGCCTGGGTGAGCCCGTTGCGCAGCACCCCGACGATCAGAGTTCCGATGAGAGTCCCGATGACGGTGCCGCGGCCACCGAACAGGCTGGTTCCACCGATGACGACCGCGGTGATCGTTTCGAGGTTGGCGTTCTGATAGGCGTTCGGGTCGGCATTGGGGATCCGCCCGAGCGCTGCCCATGCCGCGATCGCGGCGATGACACCGGTGACGATGTAGACCGAGAACAGCACGCGACCGGACTTGATGCCGGAGCGGTCCGAGGCCTGCGGGCTACCACCCACCGCGTATATGTGCCTGCCCCAGGATGTTTGGGACAGTGCGTACCACATCACGGCGTACACCAGCAGCATCACCACCACGCCGTACGTGGTGGAGAAGCTACCGATCTTGAACGACGTCCCCAGCAGTGTCAGCGGCCCGCTCGGCACCTGGTAGGTCTCGGAGCCGGCCAGCAACCTGGTGGCTGCCTGGATCGCGGTGAACGTGCCGAGTGTGACGATGAACGGCGGCAGTCGCAGCATCGTCACCAACCCGCCGTTGATTGCGCCGAACGCCACGCACACGGCCAGTGTCGAGCCGAGCGCCACCACCGGGCCGTTGGCACCAGCGGTCTGCGCCATGACGATGGTGCCCATCACGGCCACCGCGCCGATCGACAGATCGATACCGGAGGTGAGGATGATGAGCGTCTGGCCGACGGCCAGAATGCCGACCACCACGGACTGCTGCAGAATCAGAGAAACGTTCTGCGGGTTGAGAAACGAGCTCGAAATCGAGCTGAACACGATGATGGCGATGACGAGCGCGGCCATGGGCCCGAGCAGCGGTTCACGCAGGATGGTTCCCACGTTGAACCGGCTCGGAGCCTTGGGAGGCGCGGCGGTATCGGTGCTCACGAATCAGTTCCTGGTCCTCGACGGATTTCTGCGATCAGCCCCAGCAATTCGCTTCGCCCCATGCGGTGTCCTGGGATTCGATTCCGGCAACAGGCTTGTCGGTGACCAGCTGAGAACCGGTGTCGTTGAAGCCACTGGGCTTGGTGCCGTCCTGGGCGAACTTGACCACAGCGTCGACGCCCTGCTCGGCCATCTTCGCCGGGAACTGCAGTACCGTCGCACCGATGATGCCGGACTTGACGTTCGCGATACCGGTGCAGCTACCGTCGATCGAGCCGATGGTGATCTGATCGGCGCGGCCTGCGGACTGAATCGCCTGGTAGGCACCCGCCGCGGCGGGCTCGTTGATCGTGTAGAGCGCATTGACACCCGGAGCGCGCTGCAGCAGGTTCTCCATGGCCGTCTGCGCCTTGGTCTGGTCGCCGTTGGTGTTCTCCTGGCCGACGATCTCGGGAGAGCTGTCGGTCAAGCCCATTCCTTCGAGGAAGCCGTCGTGACGGAACGTGTCGACGGTGCCGCCCGCGGTGCCGTCGAGCATGATGACCTGGGGTGCAGTGGTTCCCAACGTGCCCTTGACCCATTCGCCCTGGCTGACGCCTGCCGCCTTGTTGTCGGTGGCGAACGTCGCGTCCACTGCGTCCTCGGGGTCGGTGGCCGTATCGAGGGCGATGACGACGACGCCTGCGTCGCGTGCCTTCTTGATCGCGTCGAGGACTCCAGTGGAGGAGTTCGGGGTGATCAGAATGCCTTTGACACCCTGGCCGACCAAGTTCTCGATCGCCGCGACCTGACCCTCGTTGTCACCGTCGAATGCACCTGCGAGAGCGACCAATTCGGCTCCACTGGAGTCCGCCTTGGCCTGAGCTGCCTCGCGGAGCTTCACGAAGTACGGATTGGAATCCGTCTTGGTGATGAGGCCGACCTTGACGCTGTCCGAGTCCGAACTGCTGCAGCCGGTGAGGCCACCCAGCACGAGCGAACCGGCCATGATCGCGGTTCCGATCGTCAGCACAGACTTCCGACGGTGATTGAACATGTGGACTCCCTTGTCCTCGCTACGCAGGTCGCGTCGCTCGATTGCAGGAGCGTACGACCAATACAAGCGCTTGCGCATGCGCTTTCGCGAAATAAATCCGAAAACTTTTCCGACCGGCCGGCGACTACTCGATTCAGCCCGATCAGCCCCAGTTCCCGCAAACGCGCGCGCGTTTGCCATCTGCGCGCGGAATAGTGCCCGATCGCCCCGCTATTCCGCGCGCATCCAACGAATGCGCGCGCGTTTGCCCAGCCGATCGGTCTCCGCTCCGGCCCCGCCGCCCCGGTCTCCGCCGCCCCGGTCTCCGCCGCCCCGGTCCTGCGCCGCCCCGGTCCTCGCAAACGCGCGCGCGTTTGCCATCCGCGCGCGGAATAGTGCCCGATCGCCCAGCTATTCCGCGCGCATCGAGCGAATGCGCGCGCGTTTGCGGAGCCGATCAGTCCCCGCCCCGGTCCTGCGCCGCCCCGGTTCTCGTAAACGCGCGCGCGTTTGCGGAGCCGATCAGTCGCCTCGCGTGCGCGGCGAGTCCTCGTCCACCACCGAATTCGGCTCGTCGTACGTGACCGTGATGTCTTGGAATCCCTTGTTACGCTGCGCTTCTGCTTGACCGGTGTAGGAGTTCTTGTCGCCCTCGGTGAGTTCGACGTTGTCGGTGAACGGCGTCAGCAGAGCCCGGGGATGCAGGTGGTCGACGCGCACGGCATTGATCTCGATGCACAGCACGATCAGCACCGACGCGACGTACAGGAAACCCAGCAGACCGAGGACGATGGCGAAGATGCCGTTGCTTGCACTCGCGTTGCCCACGACGTAGCGGATGTAGATGCCGCCGAACGATTGCAGCGCCTGCCAGACGACGGCCGCGATCGCCGCACCGGGAAGTACGTCGCGCACGCTCAGGTCCCGCGCGGTGCCGATTCGGAAGGCCGCGGTGAAGACGGCGGCGTTGACCACCACCGCTCCGACGAGTGCGAGCGCACCACCGGCGAATCCGAACACACCCGAGGACGCGACGCCGTTTAGCACCGTCAGTCCGATGATCGCGGTGCCGACCGTACTGAGCAGCAACAATCCGCGCAGCCGACCCTTGATGGGATCCGGTTGCTCGTTGCGCGGCACCGACCACGCGGTGTTCATCGCGTACTGCACGGCCAGTGACACTCCGAGTCCGCCGTAGAGCGAGCCGACCACGCCGATGACGATGGCCGTGGTTCCGCCACTGAGGCGATCCGGCTGACCGAGCTGATCACCGATGACCGGGATCTGGCTCATGGCCGAGTCGATGATGCGGGTCTGCAGCTCCGGGTCGCCGGCCAGCACGATTCCCAGCACCGTGGTGAACAGCAGCAACAAGGGAAACAGCGACAGGAACGAGTAGTAGGCGATCAGTGCCGCGAGGTAGCCGCCCCGGTCGTCCAGAAATTTGTACAGCACTGCCAGCGGGAAACCCGCCGAGGGGTGCCTACGCTGGAAGTTGTCTACCTTCGCGACCATCATCGGTCGAATGTAGCCAGAGGCGAGCCTGCGGAAACGTCGACGCTCCGGCGATCGGTGTGACCCAGATCTCACAATCGAGACGTGCGCTTCGCCGGCCGAGCTCCGACCAACACTTCAGGAACAACCCGCACAGAGAGAGGAACTCGCCATGAGCTTCATCGACAAGGCCAAGAACGCAGCAGAGGACGCCATCGGCAAGGCGAAGGAAGTTGTCGGCGACGCAACGAACAACAAGGACCTCGAGGCCGAGGGCAAGAAGGATCAGGGTTCGGCCGGCGTCAAGAAGGTCGGCGAGAACATCAAGGACACCTTCAAGTAACCAGCAGCCCCGGAAGGGTCGTCGATCGAATGATCGGCGGCCCTTCGTGCATCCCGCGACGATGCGCCGCGATACTCACCGGACCACCGCATCGCGAACCGTATAAAATCCATTGATCCGGCCTCGAGGTCGGGACAGGGCGTCCAGAAGCAGGCGCACGATCGAGGATCTCGCCGACGCGACGACGTCGACGGTCCACCGCGCGAGAGGATCGTGTGAATGACTGATTCACCGGCCGAGCAAGACACGTCTCGAACGTCCGAAGCCCTGTCGCTCGCGCAGTTCGCTCGATCGCTGCGCGACACTCATCGGTCGATGCCGCAGACGTTGAGTGAGATTCTCCGAATGGCGATTCGGCTCATTCCGGGCGCAACCACCGGATGCATCACCACGGTGAACAAGGGTGAGCGCACAGTCGTCGCATCGACGGACCCGATCGCCGAGAAGCTGTGTCGGTTGCAGTACGAACTCGACGAAGGTCCGATTCCCACCGAGGTCCGGCACCTCGACGTCGTCGTGTCCTACGATCTGGCAACCGAACCGCGATGGCCGCAGTTCGCTGCGATGGCCGTCGAGGCCGGTTTCAAGTCGCTCTCGGCCTTTCAGCTCTACAGCAACGCCGATGACCTCGGGGCGCTGGTGTTGTACAGCGACGTCACGGGCGCGTTCGACGCCGACGCGGTAGCGATCGGCGAGGCGTTGGCTGCGCATGCTGCCATCGCGATGCTCAGTGCCCGCGACAACGAGCAATTCCGGACCGGTCTGGCGAGTCGAGACATCATCGGCCAGGCAAAAGGCATGATCATGGAACGGTACGACCTCGACGCGGTACAGGCGTTCGACCTACTGGCGAAACTCTCGCAGCAGCAGAATCTGCCGCTGCACACCGTCGCTCGCGATCTCGTCGACGCCGACCACCCCACGAACTCGACGTTCTGACCCTTCCGCGGTCACAGCCCTGGCTCCGGCTGGCAGTGCGGACACCACCATGTTCGACGTCGATCGGGGTCGTTCGGCACGTCGGCCTCGACACGAATGACGGTCGCGCACCGCAGACACGGTTTACCGGCCCGACCGGCAACCCAGTGGGTCCGGCCGCGACGAGTGTCGCCGGTGGTGACCTGCATGGACCCGGGGGTGCTCGCCGAATGCCGCATCGCCCGCTCGAGCAGAGTCACCAGTTTCTCCGCGTCGACGCCTGCCGACGGAGCCCAGGGCCACAGTCCACGCAGAAAACACAGCTCGTTCGCCCATAGATTTCCGGGCCCCGCGATGACCCGCTGATCCAGGAGGGTAGAGACGATCGGCCGAGAACCCTGCGCGAGGATGTTCGATGCCGCACGATCGGTGTCGAACTCGGCATGCAATGGGTCCGGTCCCAGATGCGCGACCAGCGCATTCATCGAGGCCGTGTACCCGTAGTCGACGACCGGCAACAGGATTCCGTATGCGGTCGGCCCGTCCACCGCGGCCAGCCGCACGCGGACGTCGGGCTGCACCCGCCGCGGTATCGAGCGGCCGGCTCGCACCACCGTCCACGATCCCGTCATGCGGAGGTGGGTGTGCAGCGTGGTGTCGTCGTCGAAATCGGTGAACAGATGCTTGCCGTGCGTTCGGTGCGCGACGACGGTTCGCCCGGCAAGATTCTCGACGGCGTGTGCGGGCACGTTCAGTCGCCCTGCCCGTAGCGTGACGCCGTCCAAGGCTCGCCGCAATCGTGCGGCGAGCGCGTGGACGGTGTCACCTTCGGGCATGGTCTCCGAGTATCCCGAGGGCGGCAGAAACAATCGGACCGACCGGCGAGAGCGCGTCGTCCTCCTCGCGTCAGTGCGCGGGCCGCCTGACGTATCCGACCATGAAGTCGACCGCCAGGAAGGCGACCAGGCTGAGCCCCAACAAGGGCAGGAACCAGCCGACGGCCACGGCAGCCGTGGCGAGGAGCACCGCAGAGATCGGCGAGATGCGGCGCAGTCCCCCACGCAGAGGCGGCCGGCCTGCGGTGAGTCCAGCGCTCTTCGTGGGGCGACGCTTCCACCACATCATGTAGCCGCGCACGATGACCGACGCCAAGGCGAGCGAAAGCCCAACCAGGGCAATCTGATTGGCTGCGCCGAACAGCGTCCCCATGTGCAACTGAATTCCCCAGGCCGCCAGCTTGGCTGCCACCGGCCAATCGGCGAAGTATTGGGTGTCGATCACCGCGCCGGTGCTGCCGTCGATCGAGATCGAGTTGTTCGACATCACCCAGGGCTGACGGGTTTCGGCGACGACGAACGCCACGTCGTCCGACGCCGGGATCGATGCCTCCACCGCACCGTCGATGCCGTTCGCTGCGGCAGTATCGATCACCGAATCGATGCGGCCGACATTGCTGTCTGTCGCCGACGCATCGGCCGACATGTCCATCGAATGCCCACCGTGGCCCGAGTGATCCCCCATGGTCGCCGTGTCGGAGGAACCGATGGTCGTGGCGACGGCAGGGGTCGTCCAGCTCAATGCCGCACGGAGGTCGGTGACGTTCGCGCCCGCGTAGGTGGACCACGTGAGTCCGGTGGCGGAGAGGAAGATCAGACCTACAGCGATCCAGATACCGGCTACGCCATGCCAGTTCAAGGATCGGTTGCGGCCCTTCGATTCACGATCGAAGGTGAGCAGTGTCGCCCGGTCTCGGTTGCGTCGGTAGCGATCGATCCACAGGTACAGGCCGCCGAGCGCGATCACCCACAACCACGATGCGGCCAGTTCGCTGTAGATCCGGCCCGGTTCACCGAGGTGCAGGTGTCGGTGCAATTCCGAGATCCACGTTCTGACCGGCAAGGCGCTCGAGGAGCCGTAGACGGCGAGTTCACCCACCGGTGACGCCGTGGCGGGATCGACGAAGACGGCCAGTCGTCGCGATTCGCCGAGGGTCGGGTCGGTGAACAGCACTCGGGTGGTGTCGCCGACTTCGGCGGCGGGTCGCACGGCCGACACGGTCAGATCCGGCCTCTCGGCCTGAGCGGCTCGGATCTGTTGGGCGACCGGGACAGCCGGTCCGGTGGAGTCGACGTGCAGATAGTCGCGATAGACGAGTTGTTCGATGGTCGGGGCGACGGCGTAGAGGCCGCCGCTGACGGTGGCGATCAGGATGAACGGTGCGATGAGTATGCCCGCGTAGAAGTGCAGACGAAGAATCAGCGGACGCCAGCTGCGCGGGCCGGACGGACGGGTGGGCGGGGAAGGATCGGCGACGCGTTCCTTTTCCGGTGTGGACATGAGAGCTCGTTTCGTGAAGGCAGGGGTGGGCGCGCGCCGTGGGCACGGGTCGACTCGATGTCGAGCGAATCGTGCTGTGCGCGTGAAGAAATTGCCGCAGCTCTGCTCGCCCCCGCGGTGCAGGAGCGGTAGGTGGGAGGCTGCGGTCAGTACGACGCGGCAGGCGGTCCGCGGTTCCCGGAGCCCGAGAGATCGAGGAGCCGGTGGACGCCGGGTGTGCGATACAGCGGAAGCGGGGCGGCACTCTGCGAGTCGTCGACGACGAGAATTGCCAGTATCGGGAGTATTCGACGAACAACGGTGGCTGCGTGCGAGATCCCACGCTCGGCCCCGTGCACGATCACCGCGCCGACGACGATCGCGATCGCGTGGGCCGCAAGCATCTGCTGCGTCAGCACCGAACCGTGGTGATCGCCGTCGACGATCGTCAGCAGCACGTGTCCGATCGTCTGCGCAGCGGCCAGCGTCGCCATCAGCTGCAGGCGAGGCGCGATGACGATCGGCACTGCGCCTGCGGCGTAACCGAGTCCCGCGCACACCAGTGCCAACAGGACGATCGCGGCGTCGGAGGGGAACATACCTCCGCCGAATGCGTGCGCGGTGGCGGTGATCGTTGCCGTCAGAGCGCCGACGGCCGACCCGCGCAGGGCTGCGGATCCGTCCGGGGTCGCGGGCACGAACAGCAGACTACTACCCGTTTCGGCAGAGGCACTGGCGTCTCGCCTATGTCGCATGGTTTGTGCGCGAAAACCGATCCAGCGGTCTTTTTCAGGTCCGTTATGGTGATCGCGAGTATCACGCCACGTTCAGAGAGGATTGCCGTGCCGGACAGTTCGGATGTGGCTCAGGCCCGTGTGTTCGCCCACATGCTCGCGGCCGAAATTGCGTCGACATCGAGCCGAATCGAGGTCTCCGAGAACTACGCCCACAAGGCCTTCCGGGTGGGCGACCCCCGCAGCGCGAAGTGGCACACCGACGAGGCCCGCGCTCAGAAGCAGGCGCTGTACGAATTGCACCGCCAACTGGACGCACTGCACAGCCGCTTCCAGATCTCGAATGGTGAACCCGAACCCGTGTGCTGACGTCGGCTCGGTGTGTGAGGGCGCCTGGTCCGGGGTACCGCGACAAGATGGTTTTCGACAAGACAGACAACGGCTCGGGGGCCGAAAGCGAAGGACAACGAACGATCACGATCGGGTTGGTGGCCGACGAGGGATTCGCGTCGACGATAGCGGCCGCCATCGAACAGGAACTTCCGCCCACCATCACGATCGACGGAACCGATGCCCGACTGGACACGGCCCGGCCCGCAGTCACGCTGCCTCCCACCGAGGCAGGTTCTGCGCCGTTGGGTCAGTGGCTGGAGGCCATTCAGGCCACCAACACATTCGACCTGGTGCTCTGCATCTCCGAGGTTCCGCGACGCGTCGGGGCCAGCCCCGTCGTCGCCGAATTGCGTGACGGTTCGACCGGTGCTTTGTACGTACCCTCGTTCGGCACCATAGGAGTACGGCGTCGCGCTGTGGCGGTGGCCATCGCCATCGTGCACGATCTCCTCCGCAGCGATACTGCCTCGCGGCCACACCTGCGACGGTCGATGTCCAAGTGGGCTCCGGGCCCCGACCCCGACGGTGGCGGCGAGCGAATCCTGCTCACTCCCGGCATGTTCGGCCGAACACGCATGATCATGGGCATGATTCGCTGCAATCGGCCGTGGCGTCTCGTCCCCGCACTGTCGAGCGTGCTCGCGGCCGCGAGCGCCGCGTCGGCGTTCGGTGTGTTCTACGCGAGCATCTGGCAGATGGCGGCCTCGATGACACCTGCCCGGCTCACACTGATCGGCGTCGCCGCCATCGTGGCCATCACGGTGTGGCTGATCTTTCCGCACGGCCTCTGGGAGCACCGACGGTTCCGCTCCTCGACCACCGATCGCTGGATATACAACTCTGCCACTCTCGGCACCGTCGTGGCCGGCGTGCTGTGTATGTATGCCGTTCTGTTCGCGGTCGTGTTGCTCTCTGCTGCCGTGGTGATCTCGCCCGAGTTCCTCACCGCTCAGATCGGGCGAGAAGCAAATACGGCGGACTACCTGTCACTGGCCTGGTTGGCGGCGTCGTTGGGCACGGTCGCTGGAGCAGTGGGCTCGTCGGTGTCCGATCGCAGCGACATCCTCAACGCTACGTACGGCCACCGAGAAATGCTCCGGCGCCAGCACAGCGCAGAACGGTCACGCGCGGAAAAAGCCGGGTCCGAAGAATTCAGCAAAGCCCAGCCCTAGGCCGGGTCACCGGGGTGCCGTCGCGACGACGGAGAGCACAGGACCTGTTGGCCGAAATGTAGCGTGCGATCTCGCGGGAGTAGCCAATTCGTCGCGTGTGCTTTCGGGCCGATCCCGGACAGAATCGAGATCGCACGGCCGAATCAGCAGTAATGCAACCAAAGGAGCCCGACAGTGCCCACTCTGGAACGCGACGTCGCTATCGTCGGGGCCGGCCCTTCCGGCCTGGCCGCAGCAACCGAGCTCCGCAAAGCAGGATTGTCCGTCGCCGTGCTGGAAGCGCGTGACCGCGTCGGAGGACGTACCTGGACGAACACCATCGACGGTGCGAGCCTCGAAATCGGCGGTCAGTGGGTCTCACCCGATCAGGAATCTCTCATCGCGCTGATCGGTGAGCTCGGCCTCGACACGTTCGACCGATACCGCGAGGGCGAGTCCGTCTACATCTCCGCCGCGGGCGAGCGGACCCGCTACTCGGGTGACTCGTTCCCCGTCGACGAGACCACCGAGAAAGAGATGGACCGACTCGTAACACTGCTCGACGACTTGGCCGCCCAGGTCGGCCCCGAGGAACCGTGGGCGCACCCGCTGGCGCGTGAACTGGACACGATCTCGTTCGAGCAGTGGCTGATTCGTGAGTCCGACGATGCCGAGGCACGAGGAAACATCGGCATGTTCATCGCCGGTGGCATGCTCACCAAACCTGCGCACGCGTTCTCGGCACTGCAAGCAGTCTTGATGGCCGCATCGGCGGGATCGTTCTCGCACTTGGTAGACGAGAACTTCATCCTCGACAAGCGCGTCGTCGGTGGCATGCAGCGGGTGTCGATCCGCATGGCGGCCGCCCTCGGCGACGACGTCATCCTCGCCGCGCCGGTGCGAACGGTGCGGTGGAACTCCGACGGCGCAACAGTATTCGCCGACGGCGACATCGAGGTACACGCCAAGCGGGTCGTTCTCGCCGTTCCGCCGAACCTGTACTTGCGTATCTCCTACGACCCGCCACTCCCGCGTCGCCAGCATCAGATGCACCAGCATCAGTCCCTCGGACTGGTGATCAAAGTCCATGCCGTCTACGACACCCCGTTCTGGCGCGAGGACGGGCTGTCGGGGACCGGCTTCGGTGCCTCCGAGATCGTGCAGGAGGTGTACGACAACACCAACCATCAGGACAGCCGCGGAACACTGGTCGGCTTCGTGTCCGACGCCAAGGCCGACGCGATGTTCGAGCTCGACGAGCAGGAGCGCCGCGCGAAGATCCTCGAATCGATCGCACATTACCTGGGGCCCAAGGCAACCGAGCCGGTCGTCTACTACGAGTCGGACTGGGGTTCGGAAGAATGGACCCGTGGTGCGTACGCGGCCAGCTTCGATCTGGGGGGTCTGCACCGCTACGGCAAGGACAGCCGCACCCCCGTCGGCCCGATTCACTTCTCCTGCTCCGACATCGCCGCGGAGGGCTACCAACACGTCGACGGCGCAATCCGCATGGGTCACCGCACCGCCGCGGACATCGTGTCGACAATCGGCCACGACATGCCCGCCGCTGCGTGTGGGAGGCAGTGATGCAGTGGCGGATGCCAGCGGAAGGCGCTCGGCACGAACGGACGTGGATGGCCTATCCGTGCGAGGGGTATTCGCTCGGTGACACGCCCGAGGAGCACCACGAGGCTCGCACCACGTGGGCCGAGGTCGCGCGAGCCGTCGCACGATTCGAGCCGGTCACCGTCGTCGTCGACCCCGCCGAAAGTGCCGTCGCACGCACGTATCTGACTTTCGAGAGCGCTTTCCCCATCGACATCCTCGAGGCACCGTTGAACGACGCCTGGATGCGCGACATCGGGCCCACGTTCGTGCTGTCCGAGGACGGCCGTGTCGGCGGCGTCGACTGGGTGTTCAACGGCTGGGGCGCGCAGGACTGGGCGCGCTGGGACAAGGACTCGAAGATCGGCGCGCTCGTCGTCGAGAAGTCCGGTGCCGAGATGATCGATTCACCGATCGTCAACGAGGGCGGCGGTATTCAGGTGGACGGACTGGGAACGGTTCTCGTCACCGAGACGGTACAACTCGATCCCGGTCGCAATCCCACGCTGTCGAAGGCCGATGTCGAGGCCGAACTTGCCCGCACGATCGGCGCCACCACGGTGATCTGGCTTCCTCGTGGACTCACCCGTGACGCGGACGAGTTCGGAACCCGAGGCCACGTCGACATCGTCGCTGCCATCCCCTCGCCCGGCGTCGTTCTGGTGCACGACCAACGCAATCCCGAACACCCCGATCACGACATCAGCAAGGCCGTGTTCGAGATCTTCGAGAACAGCACAGACGCACGCGGTGAGAAATGGACCATCGTGAAAGTTCCGGCACCGGAGATTCTCCGCGACGAGGAGGGCTTCGTCGATTACAGCTACATCAACCACTACGTCGTCAACGACGGTGTGATCGCCTGCAGCTACGGCGATCCCGCGGACGAAGAGGCTGCTGCCATTCTGTCGGCGGCATACCCGGGCCGCACCGTCGTCACCGTCGACGCTCGGCCACTCTTCGCCCGCGGGGGCGGAATTCACTGCATCACACAGAACCGGCCACAGGCTCAGACGGACTGAGTGGACGCGGGGCAGGTGCCGAGTCGTGATTCCACGCAGATCGGTGTGATTACCCGATCTCGTGGTACCCCTGGAGTATGAGTGAATTCGCGACGGGACCGGTAGCTGCGTCCGACAACCCGCCTTCATCGGTCCCGCCGTCATGGGGACTGGAGTCAACGTTGGTGGACGACGTTCCCGGCTTCACGGTGCCGTGGCAGGGCGCACCTGCACCGGATCCGCGGGTGCTGATCCTCAACGAGAACCTCGCCAGGTCACTGGGGCTCGACCCGTCGATGCTGCGCTCCGAGCAGGGCGCAGGCGTGTTGTCCGGGGCTCTCGCACCGGCCGATTCGACCCCCTCGGCGATGGCGTACGCCGGTCATCAGTTCGGCGGATTCGTGCCGTTGCTGGGCGACGGTCGAGCACTACTTTTGGGCGAGCTGCACGACGAACACGGCCGACGAGTCGATCTGCATCTCAAGGGCTCCGGTGCCACGCCGTTCTCCCGCGGCGGAGACGGGCGCGCGGTGGTGAGTGCGATGCTGCGCGAGTACCTGATCAGTGAGGCCATGCACGCTCTGCACATCCCGACCACCCGCTCGTTGGCCGTCGTCACGACGGGTGAGCAGGTGGTTCGAGAGGCAGGTCCGCAGCCCGGCGCAGTGCTGGCTCGGGTTGCCTCGAGCCACCTGCGCGTAGGGACCTTCGAGTTCGCGGCCCGCCGCGAGGGTCTCGCGCTCAGCCTGGCCGACTACGCCATCGCGCGTCATTATCCCGAGCTTGCCGAACTCCCGGCAGAGGGCGCGGAGAGTCGATACCTCGCATTCTTCGAGGCCGTCGTCGACAAGCAAGCACAGTTGGTGGCGCAGTGGATGTCCGTCGGCTTCGTGCACGGCGTCATGAACACCGACAACACGACGATCTCCGGTGAGACGATCGACTACGGGCCGTGCGCGTTCATCGACGCCTACGATCCTGCAACGGTCTTCAGCTCGATCGATCACGGCGGCCGCTACGCGTACGGCAACCAACCCGCCGTCCTGGGTTGGAACCTGGCACGATTCGGCGAAACACTACTGCCGCTGGTCGATTCGGTTCCGGACCGCGCCATCAGCGCGCTGACGACGGTGTTGGACTCCTACGGTGATCGCTACCGACAGCACTACGAGAACCTGATGGCCGCCAAGCTCGGCCTCGATGCGATCGAACCGGACGGCAGTCTCCTCGACGAACTGGACGTGCTTCTGCGGGATCATCGTGCCGACTGGACCCTGACCTTCCGCGCGTTGGCGGAGAATCTGCGGGGCAACGACGCAGATTTTGCGTCACTCGTACCGCACGAGGCAGCTGCACCGTGGCTCGAACGATGGCGCGCAGCGGTGCTCGAGCGGGGCCACGACCTCCGGTCCGTCGCGGACGCCATGGACCGAGTGAACCCCGCGTACATTCCTCGAAACCACATGGTCGACGCGGCGCTGGCAGCAGCGACCGAGGGTGACCTCGCGCCCTTCGACCGCTTGTTGTCGGTCGTGACGAATCCGTTCGACGGTCGGGACGAGCTGTCGCAGTACGCCGGACCCGCGCCCGTCGACTTCAGCGCGGGGTTCCGAACGTTCTGCGGGACGTAGTCAGCTGACCGCAGCAGTTGCGACGCGATATTCGCGTCGCAACTGCTGTGCGGCACAGGGAGTTCGGGCCTACTTCTCGTCGGGATCCAGGGCGTCCTTGATCTTCCCCATGACGCCCTTCTCGGTACCCAGTGCGGCCGACGCGGGATCTCCCTTGGCCCCGTCGTACGTCGCGTACAACTTCGGATCGGGTGCAGGCGCGGATGCCTTCCCGCCCAGAGGCTGCGGATCGGCGAGGAACCCCATCTGCCGTTTGCCGTCGGGCGCAAGCCGATTCGCCCAGCCACCGGTCGAGGAGAACTCACCGTCCGAGAGGTGCCACAGATCGGTTGCGTGCTCGGATGCCTCCTCGTCGAGAAGTGCACTCGGTGCTACGACGTCCTCGAGTCCGTCGGCTTGCAGCTCTTCGATGGCAGCGAGCCACAGATTCTGATGGTGCGTATCGCGAGCGAGATTGAACTGCAGCATGGCCTTGACGCCCGGGTCGTCGGTCATGTTGTACAGACGCGCGGTCTGCAGCCGCCCTTGCGCCTCGGCGGCGACATTCGCACGAAAATCTGCGAGCAGGTTGCCGCTGGCGATGATGTACCGACCGTTCCACGGGTAGCCGTTGGAATCCGCCGGAAGCGCACCGCCGCCGGACACGATCGCCTGCTGCGGGTCCATGCCGCCCATCACTGCCGCTACCACGGGATCGGTAGCAGCGGCTTTGGTCGACTCGGTGGCCGGTGCACCCTCGAGCAGACGAGCGACCATGGTGGCCAGCATCTCCACGTGACCCATTTCTTCGGTCGCGATGTCCATGATCAGGTCCTTGTACTTGCCCTCCATGCGACAGTTCCAGCCTTGGAACAGATACTGCATGGTCACGGTCATCTCGCCGAATGCACCACCGATGAGCTCCTGAAGCTTGTGTGCGTACACAGGATCCGGCTTCTCGGGCTTGGCATCGAATTGTAGGTAGTCGGTGTGTCGGAACATAGGGACTCCAGTTCGGGTCGAAGTTCGAGCAGGTGACTCGATCCGGCTACCCGCCGAAATTCGCAGCAAACACATTGCACTGCAAGGGTTTAGAACTCGATACATAGGTCGGGACCGCGACTTCTCCACGCCTCGACGACGGACACCGGCGGAAAATCCGGGTACACACGGCTTTCCGCAGCACCGTCCGCACGAGGGCCGCGGTGCTATCGACCTACAGGTAAGTCCCCTGCAGTGCGTCCACTGCAGCGACTCGAGGTCGCGAAGGCGTCGTCGACGCGAAGACGACCTGACCGAGCGAGCCGGCACGCTCGACGTGCACACGTTCGCTGAGCCGTCGCACATTACGGTCGGCAGCGGAGGTGGCCAGGACGACGGTGAGGCGATACCCACGGCACAACAGCCGATGGGCCGCGTCGACGATGTACTCGGTTGCGGCATCACCGATCTCGGTGACACCGACCAGGTCGACCACCACCGGTCGGTCAGCGAGCACGGACCCCGCCAGGCAGTCTGCCAACAGGCGGGTATTGCCGGGGATCTCGAGTGCGCCCTGCACCGAAACGACGATGGGGCCGTCGTCTCCGCGGTCGACGGACATCGAAAACGACGAGGATTCGGGAATCATGGGCATTGACCTCCACAGATCGAAGACTGTGGCAGGGGAAGATCGTGGTTCGTACCGCAGTCGATTCTGCGGGCGTGGTCTCCACCCAATCACTGTGTAGGATACCTCGACTCGGGCCTGGACGCGACCACCCCTGCGTTCGGCGGGGCCGTTGGCGTGCGCTCGGGACAGGTGCGAATGCACCCGCGAGGCTCTGTATATTATGACCCCGTTCGGTCGAGTCGGGGCCGGGAGTTGACGAGTGGCTGCCTGCTGTCCATGCGGGGGCCCGACCGAAACGAGCCCACCAGATGAGTGACTTTTCCATCGAAGACGACCGTCTTCACGACGCACCGGACGCCTCGGGTTCGGCGTTCGCCCGGATCGGGCAATACATCCAAGCGTTGCGCCGAATCAAGGGGAAGATACTGACCGGTGCCGACGTCGATGCCGTTCTTCAAGCCGTGTGCTCCGAGGTCGCAGCCGTGGTTCCCGACGCGGATCTCGTCGGCATCACCATGCTCGACGACACCGGCCGACCGCGAACCGTGGCGTCCACCGACCCCGCTGTGCACGACATCGATTCCGACCAGTATCGCGCTGGTCAAGGCCCCTGCCTGCACGCCATCCGCAGCGGACGTATGGTTCGCGCACAGGCGCACGAGGCAGTAGCTCGCTGGCCTCGCTTCGCTGCCGCAGTGGCCGATCTGGGCGTCCACAGCTATTTGTCGGCCCCGCTGACGCCCGACGAGAACCGCCACGGGTCGCTGAACATCTACGGGACGAGTGCCGACGGCTTCGACCCACTCGACGAGGTCTCGTTGGCCCTGCTCGCCACCTCGATCGAGACCGTCATCGCGATCACCGAGCGCGCCCGGTCGGCCGAACGAGAAATCACCGGCCTGCGGACAGCGATGAAAACGAGAGCTGACATCGACCAGGCGAAAGGAATCATCATGGCGATGCGCGGAATCTCCGCCGACGACGCGTTCGCCCTGCTGTCCGAGCAGTCGCAGAACAGAAACATCAAGGTCAGCGAGATTGCGTCGGCGATGATCGAGTCGGTTGCCGAACATTCGAACTCTCGAACCGGCCTGCACGAAGAAACGAACAGTGGGTATGATTCGGACAGCGTGGTGTAGCCCCTGCCCGCAGTCGACAGCGCCGCTCGCACCGGGTTCGCCTCAATTCTGCAATCCTTGCCGGTCTCGGTTATGCCGCAGTGCGCTGTTCGACGAACATGCCACTGCACAGGGTAAGGACGGTGACCCCCTATGAAACACAACGAGTTGCTCGGGCTCGGCATCGCCGGCGAACACCATGACAACGCAATTGTTCTGCGGGTCAACGGAGAAGTGGATCTCGCGACCGCGTCCGATCTCGCCCACCACATCGAACAAGCGGTCACGGCAGCGCCTGCAGCCGTGATCGTCGATCTGTCGGGGGTATCCTTCTTGGCCTCCGTCGGCATGAGCGTGCTCATCGCAGCTCGCCGAAAGGCATGCTGCTCAACCTCGTTGGTGGTGGTCGCATCCGGGCCGACCACGGGGCGGCCGATGCATCTGGTCGGACTCGATGCTGCGATTCCGATTTTCACCGATATCGATTCGGCCCTCGAGTCCGTCGGTTCGTCGCTGAGGAAGTCCGTAACCGGGGCATCGGGCTCGTCCGAGTCCGGTGCCGGGTGTCCAGAGTGTGCGACCGGCACGTCGACCGCGGATGTACACACTGCGTGAACCGGTCCGATTTCCACCGCCTACCCGTCGAGATCGCACTAGTCTTGGTCGATGACGACGGGTGACGCGGACGAAGACGAGGACCACCGTGCGTGGAACGACAAAGCGCGCAACGAAACTCCCACTCAGCAGTTGGATCGCAATTGGTCGTCGTTGCTACAGGAACTCCGTGTCGTACAGACCGGTGTACAACTTCTGACCGGGTTCTTGTTGACCCTGCCGTTCCAGGCCCGCTTCGACGGGCTGTCCACGGCCGGCCACGTGGTCTATCTGATGACGGTGTCGGCGTCGATGCTTGCGACGATCCTGTTGGTGGCTCCCGTCAGCATGCACCGACTCCTGTTCCGGCAGCGTGCAATAGGGGTCATAGTGCGCGTCGGCAACATACTCGCCATCAGCGGTCTCGCCATGTTGGGAGTGACACTGGTGGGTGCTGCCGCCCTGACGTTCGAGATAGTGCTCGGTGTGCGCGCCGCAGCCCCAGCGGCCGCTGTCGTGGCGTCGACGGCCGTCGCGTTCTGGTTCCTACTGCCCCGGATCCACCGCCGTCGATAACGTCTCGTCGACGGTGCCTCAGGACCGGCAGTCGACGGCCGTGCGCCACCACCGATCGTCCGGCCCCACCGGCATGGCGCGCTTGTGCCGGGTCTTGTCGAACCAGCGCTCGATGGTGTCCACCGCATCGTCGTCGACGGGTCCGCCCTGCAGGTATGCGTCGATCTGTGCGTAGGTGACGCCGAGTGCTTGTTCGTCCGGGAGCGCGGGACGGTCGTCCTCGAGGTCTGCTGTCGGCACTTTGCGCCACGTCGATTCCGGTGCGTTCAGGTGCCGCAAGAGCTGCGCACCTTGGCTTTTGGTGAGACCGCTCAGCGGAGTGACGTCCGCGCCTCCGTCACCGTATTTGGTGAAGAAGCCCGTCACCGCCTCGGCCGCGTGATCGGTACCCACCACCAGAAGATTCTCCTGGCCGGCGATCGTGTACTGCGCGATCATGCGTTCGCGCGCCTTGATGTTGCCCCGTACGAAGTCCGCGATACGCGGAGTATCCAGCGCCGAGGCGGCCGAGCGCGCCGAGGCGTCGACGGCGTCGCGGATATCGACAGTGACCGTCCGGTCCGGCTCGATGAAGTCGAGTGCGACGACGGCGTCGGCTTCGTCCGCCTGAGTTCCGTACGGCAGACGCACCGCGACGAATGTGGCCTGGTTACCGAGTTCCGCGGCCTCGCGAGCGGCCAGCCGAGCGAGCTTTCCGGCCAGGGTGCTGTCCTGTCCCCCGCTGATGCCGAGCACGAAACCCGCTGTGCCACTGGCCCTCAGGTAATCGGCGAGGAAACCGACCCGGCGGCGGATTTCCTCGTCGGGGTCGATCGACGGCCGAACACCCAGCTCGTGCTGAATACGGCTTCGGACACTGGAATCGGTACTCATACTGCGCTCCGATCTCGTTGACGAACAGTTGTTTGCACTCCCCGGCGTCAGCTACCCGTGGGCCCGTTTCCGCGCGTGGCGCAGCAGGGTATCGAGGGAAAACGCCATGGTCCGGGCCAGAACTTCTTCCGGTTCACCCTCGAAGTGCTTGCATTCGGTGCTTACCTCGCCGCGGTCGTACACCGCTGCCCACACCGTCCCCGGTGGTTGGTCTTCCTGGCTCTGCGGCCCGGCTTCGCCGGTGACGGCGATCGTCAGATGTGCGCCGACCAGCGACGCCGTCGATCGAGCCATCGCCGTCGCGGCCTGTTCGCTGACGACCGGGCCGTCGGGGACCTCGAGCAGCGTGTGCTTCACGCTCTCGTGGTACGCGACGATTCCGCCGCGGTACCACTGCCCCGAGGACGGTGCCTTGCCGAGCATGGCCGCGAGATTTCCGGCGGTCAGCGATTCGGCGGTGCCGATCGCGATGTCGTACGTCTGTGCCAGGTCGGCAATCTTCCTACATACCGAGGAGGCGTCGGCCTCGGTCGGTAGACGCTGTTCTGCATCGGTGTCCATCACACACTCTCCGTACCTGATTCGTCGAAGGTGTTCGCCGGATTGTTTCAGCGACTGGTTCTGTGGGCGCGGGGCCGGAGGCTGCAGGGGTTGAACCTCCGGCCCCTGGCTCGACCGCACGGCCCGGGCGCGTACGCCGAGCTGTGTATCGACTTCCACGCACGACGGCAGTCCAAACACGGGGCTTACGACCGATATTCGGGTCCTTATCGCAGATACCGGACCCTTGGCACGTGTTCGCGAGCAGTGCTAATTTCGGATCGACAGTCCGTTCTAGGAGGTGTGTTATGCCGAATCGACGTACTTCTGCGGGGGCAGAGCGACCGGTAGCGTTCTACTCCGACACAGACCGCGCCATGATCGACTTCGCCCTGAGATGGGTCAATCACGGAGGCGGACCGGACGACGAAATCCGGTCCGCCTTCGCGATGTCGACTCAGGACTACTACCGCACCGTGCTGGAGATCCTCGACCGCGATCCCGGCAGCGTGTTCGGCGAGTTCGGCCTCAGCCCTGTCATGGTGACGCGAATCAAAGCCATTGCCAGAAGGCGCATCTGGCTCACCCGGTGATCGGCTCCGCGCTACCGGATGTCGAATCGATCGTTGTCTGCCAGCTTCGCCCACGCGGCCACGAAATCGTCGACGAACTTGCCACCGTTGTCGGCCTGGGCGTACACCTCCGACAGCGCTCGCAGTTGTGAATGGGACCCGAACACCAGGTCGATGGATGTCGCTGTCCACTTCTGGCTGCCGGAGCCACGATCCGTGCCGACGTAGGTGCCGTCCTCACTCGTCGTCCACTCGGTGTCGGAGTCGAGCAGATTGACGAAGAAATCGTTGCTCAGAACTCCGGGGCGATCGGTGAACACTCCATGGCTCGAACCACCGTGGTTGGCCCCCAAGGCTCGAAGACCGCCGAGAAGAACCGTCATCTCGGGCGCAGTCAGATTCAGCATGTAGGCGCGATCGAGGAACAACACCTGCTCGGGAGTGCTCTCCCCTGCAGCCATGTAGTTGCGGAACCCGTCGGCTCGTGGCTCGAGTACCGAGAACGATTCGATGTCGGTCTGCTCCTGCGTCGCGTCGGTGCGACCCGGCCGGAACGGGACGGTCACCTCGTAACCGGCGTCGCGTGCGGCCTTCTCGACGGCCGCATTGCCGGCCAGCACGATGACGTCGGCGAGCGAGACCTTCTTGTCACCGGCCGCCGAGCCCTCGAACTTTTCGCGTATACCGTCCAAGATTGCGAGCACCTCGCGGAGGACCTCGGGTTCGTTTGCCTCCCAACTCTTCTGTGGCTCGAGCCGAACCCGAGCGCCGTTGGCACCGCCGCGGTAATCGGTGACTCGGAAGCTGCTGACCGACGACCACGCGACACCGATGAGCTGAGCGATCGTCGAGCCCGAGTCGAGGATCGCCGACTTCAACGCAGATGCGTCCGCCTCGTCGATCAGGTCACCGTGCGGCGATGGAACCGGGTCCTGCCACAGCTGAGGTTCGGGAACCCACGGCCCGAGGTACCGGGACACCGGTCCCATATCGCGGTGCAGCAACTTGTACCACGCCTTGGCGAACGCGAGCGAGAGCTCCTCGGGGTGATCCAACCACCTCCGAGTGATCCTCTCGTACGCCGGATCTGCCCGCATGGAGATGTCGGTGACGAGCATCGTGGGGGCACGGCCCGGACCGCCGAACGGATCGGGAATCGTGCCCGCACCGGCACCGTCCTTGGCAGTGAACTGCCACGCGCCGGCGGGGCTCTTCGTGAGCTCCCACTCGTATCCGTAGAGATTCTTCAGGTAGCCGTTACCCCACTGCGTCGGAGTCTCCGTCCAGACCACCTCGAGCCCGCTGGTGATCTGGTCCTCGGCCTTGCCCTTGCCGTAACCGTTCTTCCAGCCGAGGCCCTGCTGTTCGATGGGGGCACCCTCGGGTTCCGGCCCGATCTTGTCGGCCGGTCCGGCTCCGTGTGTCTTACCGAAGCTGTGTCCACCGACGATGAGTGCCGCCGTCTCCTCGTCGTTCATCGCCATCCGCGCGAAGGTTTCCCGGATGTCGTGGGCCGCGGCCACCGGGTCCGGCTCTCCCTCGGGGCCTTCGGGATTGACGTAGATCAAGCCCATGGTGGTGGCACCGAGGGGCTTGGAGAGCTCCCGTTCGCCGGAGTATCGCTTGTCGGTGCCCAGCCACTGATCCTCGGGACCCCAGAAGACCTCTTCCGGTTCCCAGATGTCCTCCCGACCGAAGCCGAATCCGAACGTTTCGAACCCCATGGACTCGAGCGCCGCGTTACCGGCGAACACCAGCAGATCGGCCCACGAAATCTTGTTGCCGTACTTCTGCTTGACCGGCCACAGCAACCGACGCGCCTTGTCCAGGTTGGCGTTGTCCGGCCAACTGTTCAGTGGCGCAAAGCGTTGCGCGCCCTGACCCCCGCCGCCTCGTCCGTCGAACGTGCGGTAGGTGCCGGCGGCGTGCCAGCTCATACGAATGAAGAGTCCGCCGTAGTGGCCGTAATCGGCCGGCCACCAATCTTTCGAAGTGGTCATCACCGAGACGACGTCGGCTTTGAGCTCGTCCACGTCGAGCTTCTCGAATTCCGCTTTGTAGTCGAGCTTTTCGCCGAACGGGTTCGATTTGGAGGTATGCGCATGCAGGATGGACAGGTCCATCTGCTCCGGCCACCAGTCCTTGTTCGTCAGCGGTGCGTGCGCCTTGGGCTTCGGCGACTCGATGACCGGATTCTCGCTCTCGCTGGTGCTGGCGGTCTCGGTGGCGGAGTGGGGTGGGCGTGCGTCGGAGGTCACGAATTGTCCTTTCCGATGGGCATTGTGGATGAACGATCGCGGGCTGCGATCGATCGGTCGGATGCACAACTGGGGCACGTTCCCCAGTAGGTCACCTCGGCCTCGTCGAGAACGAAACCGTGATCTCGGGCGGGTCGTGCACACGGTGGCTCACCGGTGGCGCAGTCGGCGTCGACGATGAAACCACAGGAACGGCAGACGATGTGGTGATGATTGTCTGCCACCCTGGTTTCGTAACGTGCCGAGTGACCCGCGAGGCGGATACGACGAACCAAACCCGATGCAGTCAACGCATCGAGCACGTCGTACACGGCCTGCTTCGAGACCGTGGGCAGGCTGGCGCGCGCCAGTCGCAAGATTGTGTCGGTATCGGAATGCGGTTGTGCATCAACGATATCGAGAACCAACTCTCGGGGACGCGTCACCCTCAGTCCGGCGTCACGAAGCATGCTGGCGGAAGTGCTTGCCATGGCTTTCACGATAACCACCTTCGGTCGCATCGTCGATCGTTTCCTGGAATCGGTCGATTGTCGCGGCGCGGGCACGGCCGCCTGCAGACGAGGCCGACCACCGCGATCAACCCGCGTCCTGTGCCACCGGCGAGTTCCACTCGGCAGTAGTGAAACGGGCTGCGTGAGCAGCGACGGCGGCTGCGTCTGCATTGCGCGAGAAGATCCGGCGTTGGCGTTGCGCGCCGTTCCCGAGGTGCGTCAACCGTTCGAGAGAAGTCTGCACGCAGCGGAGGTCGCCTGTGCTGGTCAGCGCCGGTTCCACGTAGCGGACGAGCGATCGGAGCAGACTCGATGCCGACACCGGTTTCCCGGTGCTCGGATCCACTCCGACGCCGGTCAATCCATCCATGCGGGCACGGTGGTATGCCGCTGCGAGATGATTCTCGGCCACGACGAGTGCCGGCTCGCCGCGGTCGATGGACCGAAGGGCCGTGACGACGAGACCGCGGACCAGTGCAGCGGACAACACCACCTCCTCGGCGACGGCAGGTACGTCGCCGACCCGCACCTCGACCGTCGGCTGGTGGGAGCTGGGCCGTACATCCCAGTAGAGCGATGCTTCGTCGAGAATCATCCCGGTCTCGATCATCGAGCCGACCAGGTCGTCGTACTCCGCCGTCGAACTCAGGTGAGGGGGCGGACCAGCCGTCGGCCACCTGCCCCACACCGTCGAACGCCAACTCGAGTGCCGAGTGTCGACGCCGTCGTGTATAGCGCTGTTGCACGTCAACGCCAGAAGTGTCGGGAGCCAGGGTCGCACGACATTGCATACCCCGATCGCCGTCTCCTTGTCCGGCACCTCGACATGAATGTGACCCCCACACGTGGCAACGCTCTCTGCCAGTGCCCCGTAGGTCTCGGCCAGACGCCGATAGCGGGAGCCGTCCGAGATGGGCAGGCGGCCACGATCAGCAGGCGCAACCGGCGACACGCCTGCCGCCAGTAAGTGGGCACCCTGCGCCAGGGCCACCGCCGACAGCGTGGCGCGGGTGGAGATCACGTTCTCCCGCAATTCGCGAAGACACTGCAGCGGAGGCGAATTGGCCTCCACCTGTACCTCGGTCAGCTCCGAGACGGCATCGATTCCCGCAGCTCGGGCATGCGCGACGACACCGGGGCCGACCGCCACCGGACGCAGCATGTCGATGTCGGCGAGAAAGAACTCCTCCTCCACTCCAACCGTGGGAACTGCCCATGCACTCATCGGGCGCTGTCGCCCGAGTGATCGCCGACGACCACCGCGAGATACACCGCGGCGACGATCGTGCACGGTGCGGAACTGCCGGTCACGCCGACCGCGCAGGCGTCTCGCCTGTGCAGGAATTCGAAACCTGTTCGGATCGCGCCGGTTTCACCGCAGTTCGAACGGCGTCCGCGACGCTGCGGACGCACTCCGTACCGAGGTGAGCGCCACTCGGATCGAGTTGTCGCTGCAGCTCGGGTGTACAGGCGACGATCGCGCGACACCGGTGCGCAGCGAGCCGCGAGGCAGCTGCCGAGAGGACGGGAACCACTGCGGGGTCGACGAATTCGACATCGAGCAGATCCACGACCAGCGACCGCCCGCACACGATGGCCTCCGACACGCATTCGCCTATGACCGGAATTGCCGATCTGTCGATCGACCCGACGATGCGGATGACGACCGGTCCGCCGACGAGTTCGTCCACGGACAGCGCGAATGCGCCGTCCTCGGGATTGTCCGGCCCGCAGAACGACAATCGAATCGATTCCGGATCACTGTGCACCGACCGTAGAAACACCATTGCCCACCTCCACCGGCTCGCGACCGGAGACTGTCGGCTGCCTCTGACACCAGTTCTCGAGAAAACGAATCTCGGACTATCGGGTGTCGAAGAGCGCGGTCGGGCACATCTCGCAGTCGCTACTTTCTGACTACGGGGCTTCTCCTCAACCGCGTGCAGACAGTGTATACACAATTGCGTCCGGCGAAACCCGCTACGCTGCTTCGATTGTCGGCAGTCGACGGTTGAACCGACCGCAATCCAGTGCACGGTAGCCGTAGCGAACACGCTCCCCGCTTCGGCCGCAAGGGACGTCGGTTCGGCCCGTTGTGAACGCTCCAGCAAGGGCGACGCCCTCGTGTGAGGTTTCGCATTGCGGCTTTACGTAATAGGGTGTTGTTCGACGCCCAGTTGCGATGACCGCTCTGGCCGCGTCTCGAGTACGCTGACTCCAAAATCGGGTCGGCATATCCCACACCCTTCACCGGTGCCGGGCTATGCGCCCGAAAGGGGCCGTGCGAACCCATCAGGGATCGAAACGATATGCACGTTGCGCTTGTCTCCGAACACGTGAGTCCGATAATTGATGCGGCCGGCATCGAGGCAGAACAATCGGCTGCCCAGCTCGATCGGCTGGCCTCGTCGCTGGCCCGCGCCGGCACCCGAGTCGACGTATACACCAGGAAGCAGAACCCGGATCACGAGGACGAGCTGCTCACCCCCGACGGTTACCGGGTGGTCAACCTGTCTGCGGGGCCTGCTGTCCCGATGACCGAAGAGGAATCGATTCCTCACACGAGCGCGTTCGCCTCCGCGCTCCGCAATCACTTGCTCCGAACGAAACCCGATGTAGCACATGCACATTCATGGGTGTCGGGGCTGGCAACCGTACTGGCCGCCGGCGCGACGGGCGTCCCCACGGTGATGTCGTTCCACGGTCTCGCCGCGACCGACCGATCCGTGCCCCCGACGGCCGGCACCGATTCGGTGGTTCCCCGGGCGGCTATGGAGAAGAAGATCGCTCGATCGGCGAGCCGCATCATCGCGTCATGTCCCGACGAGGCCGACATGTTGACGCGGATGGGCGTCGCCAGAGCCAAGGTGTCCATCGTCCCGACCGGGGTGGATCTGAGTGACTTCGATCCATCCGGACCGACCGCACCACGCAGCGGTGCCGCGTGTCGGGTGGCGACCGTCGGGTCGGATGCCGAGGTATCGACGATCATCGAACTGCTCGGAAAACTCGACGACACCGAATTGGTCGTTGTCGGCGGCGAGCCACGCGAATCCAGCGGCGTGGCGCAGCTACGCACGGTCGCCGCAGCACACGGCATGGCCGGGCGCACGGTGTTCACCGGCCCGGTCCGCCATCGCCACATGTCGTCGCTGTTGAGGTCGGCCGACGTGTTCGTCTGCCTGTCCCCGACCGAATCGGCAGGGATCGCCACCCTCGAAGCCATGGCGTGCGGACTTCCCGTCGTCGCATACGGAGTGGGCTACGCCGGAGAGTTGGTGATCGACGGGGTCACCGGCCGCTCGATCAGGCCGGGCGACCGTCGTCGCTTGGCACGAGAGCTGGCGCTGCTGGTACGCAACGAGTCCAGGCGTTTCGAGCTGGGAGTGTCCGGCTCCGACCGTGCGCAATCTCGCTTCTCGTGGGACCGCATCGCCGAGGACACCTCACGCGTCTACGAGGCAACCGCACAGACCGGGTCGACAGTGAACGCCGGGTCGACCCAGCAAGCCGGGACGCCTCACGACCATCCGGTGCCGCCGACTGCACCCTCTCGTCGACACACGGTGTGAACAGCCGGCGAGCCTATTTGGACGAGCGGCCCTTGTTCGATTCGGAACCGAGGTCGACGAGTTCTGCGGCCAAGGCGGCCACCGGGACGTTCTGGGTTTGCGACAGCCGTGAAATCAAGTCGAACGCCTGTACCGCGTCGATACCGTACCGCTCCATCAACATGCCCTTGGCTTGGCCGATGATGTCCCGTGAAGCCAAGCCGGACTTGAACTGCTCGGTCTTGTTCGCTGCATACAACGCCACCGCAGCGTGGGTTGCGAGCACGCGACCCAGTTCCTCGTCCTCGTCGCTGAACGCATCACTGGTCAGTGCGAACAGGTTGAGCGCCCCGATGGTGTCCTCGTTGGTGTAGAGGCGGAAGGACAGGCTGCTGAGAACCCCTGCTCCCACCGCCTCCGGACCGAAACGTGGCCAGCGGGAATCGGAGCGGAAGTCGTTGCACCGCACGAACAGCTCGCTTCGTGCGGCATCGATGCACGGCCCCTCGTCGAGGCGTTCCTGCATGGCGTCGAGGCGAACCGGCAGCTCACTGGTCGCGGCGTGCGACTGGTACTTCTTCGGCCCCGCCACCACGAGAATGTCGGCGCAATCGACCGTGGGTATCAGAGATCGGGCGCTCTCCGTCACGCCGCGCAGAGTCTCGTCGAGACTGGACGGTGCGAAGAATGACCTCGTCGCTTCGGCAATCGCCTGTGTGAGGTCGCGAGCTGTCATCGATCGATCGGGTCCCATACCTGACGATGCTAGTCAAGAGGAATCGACTGCTCGACGGTTGAGTCCACCGGAAGCGGGGCATGCAGAGCGCAGCAACCAACCGACCGACGATCAGGAGTGCTCATGACCATGCCGACCGATGCAGGTGCAGAGATCCCATCCGAGGGCAGCAACGACGGTCCGCGCGAAGAATCTCCCGACGAGGCTGCAGTCGGTGCTCACGTCGACGAAGAGAACGTCCCACACCCGCCCGAGGACGACACGCAGAACTGATTCATCGGGCGGTCGGGGTCAGACGGAAGATCGGAAACCGCCTGCCCTCGGCCGTCTCCGTGTATTTCGCGAATCCGTCCGATGCGTCGAGAAATTTCTGCCACTGCCGGTCCCACTCGGATTCCGGAATCTCGTCGGCGTCGACGGCAACGGTGCGAATGCCTCCGTCCCCGGGTGTCTCGATGTCGATGGCCGGATGGGCTCGCAGATTGTGCACCCACGCTGGATCTTTCGGTGACCCGGCAGCCGAGCCGACCACCAACCAGCTCTCTCCCTCCGGAATCGCCATGAGCGGGTTGAGCCGCGCCGCGCCGCTCTTGGCCCCGATCGTGTGCAGAACGACGAGCGAATCACCGAAGCCGGCCGTGGACACGTGGCCATTGTTGCTTCGGAACTCGTCGATGATGATCTCGTTGAAGTCGGCCATGGGCCGATTATGCCGCCGATGCGGCGCGGCCACTCCGCTTTTCGCCGGCGTTCGACGGTGTCAGTTTCCCGGTATTCCGTCCTCGTGATCGACGAGCAAAGACAACGACTCCCAATTCTCCTGCACGGCAGCGGCCGCGCCGTCCGCGTCACCCTCACTGCACAGCGTGATGATTCGTTCGTGTTGGGCTATCGAATCGCGGCCCACCAGCGAGGCGAACCGTAGTCGTTCGAGCCGGCGCAGGGTCGGCGTCACCTGCTCGAGAACCGTGACCACGACCAGATTCTGACTCGCTTCGACGGCGACTGCGTGGAACGCGTCGTCGCCGGCCAGCGCGAGGTCCACATCGCCTCGGGTGAATGCGGCGGCGAAATCCTTGTTGGCGCGACGCATCGCGGCGATGTCGCGCTTGTTCATCAGCGGTACCGCCGTCCGGACCGCGAGTGCATGCATCGATGCCGCGACCGCCTGCGCGTCCAGCACCGCCTTGCGTTCGATGGTCGACACGATGGTCGAACGCCCGGGCTGGGTGTGTACGAGGCCCGCCAGTTCCAGCCTGGCCATGGCGTCGCGAATAGGTGTACGCGACACTCCGAGCCACTGTTCGAGTTCGGCATCCCGCAGCCGCTCGCCGGGCGCGAAGGTGCCGTCGACGATGGCGTCGCGAATCGAGACGTAGGCGTTGTCGCGCAGCAGGGAGCGCTTGTGTTTTCCGAGCTCGACGGGGACCGGCATGCAAAATATCGTAGCCCACCGCTTTCGCTGGCGAGGTGTCCCACGTACAGTATGCGATATATTGCATCCTGCATGACACACCGATCAAAGGAGAACCACGTGGCGATCGCGGACTTCGAGCGTTATCCCCTCACCTTCGGCCCGAGCCCGATTCACCCGATGGAACGACTGAGCGCGCACCTCGGCGGGGCCAAGATCTGGGCCAAGCGAGAAGACGTCAACGCAGGATTGGCCTACGGCGGCAACAAGACCCGCAAGCTCGAATACATCGTTCCCGACGCGCTCGCGCAGGGTGCCGACACATTGGTCTCGATCGGTGGCGTGCAGTCCAACCACACGCGGCAGGTGGCTGCGGTCGCGGCAAAGCTCGGACTCAAAGCCGTTCTGGTGCAGGAGAAGTGGGTCGATTGGCCGGATTCGGTCAACGACAAGGTGGGCAATATCCTGCTCTCCCGCATCATGGGTGCAGATGTCCGCCTCGATCCGTCGGGCTTCGGAATCGAATTCAAGGACAGCTGGCAGAAGGCCATCGAGGACGTCGAGCGAGCGGGCGGCAAACCCTACGCCATTCCCGCAGGCGGCTCCGACCACAAGCTCGGCGGACTGGGCTTCGCCAACTGGGCGTACGAAGTACAGAAGCAGGAAGAGGAGCTCGGCGTCTTCTTCGACACGATCGTCGTGTGCAGCGTGACCGGGTCGACGCATGCCGGCATGATCGCCGGGTTCGCCGGGCAAGAACGGCCACGTCGAGTGATCGGCATCGATGCGTCCGCCAAGATCGCTCAGACCCGCGACCAGGTGGCCCGAATCGCCCGTAACACAGCAGAACTCATCGAACTGGGTCGCGATCTTCGCGACGACGAGATCACCGTCCTCGAAGGCTGGGCCGGCGACTACTACGGAATACCCGTCGACTCCACGATCGAGGCGATCAAGCTCACCGGCCGTCTCGAAGGCGTGATCATCGACCCGGTGTACGAGGGCAAGTCCATGGCCGGACTGATCGATCTGGTTCAGCAGGGCGATATCGGCAAGGACTCCACCGTTCTTTACGCGCACCTGGGTGGTCAGCCCGCCCTCAACGCATACAGCGGAATCTTCTGAGCTGGACTTCGCGGTACCGGTGCCCGAGGATCGACAGGTGATCCTCGGGCACCGAACCTGTTTCTGCACCGGCCGACCCGAGTCGGCACGACGAGCGAAGGTGTACGCATGAGGCAGCGCTCCGACGAGTTGGACTCGCTGAGTTGCCGAATCACGGCGGCGCTGCAGGTCAATCCCCGGGCGTCCTGGGTCAGCATCGCCGAGGCGCTCGGTGAACCCGAACGCACCGTCACCCGACGCGGCAAGGAACTACTCGATTCCGGGGACGTGCGCGTGGTCGGCGTCATCGGCGCGACAGGCGCGGTCGTTCTGCGAGCTCGATGTCACGTCGGTATGGCACGTGCCGTGGCAGTCGGGTTGGCGCGCCGCGACGACACGATGTTCGTGTACGCCACGTCGGGGCACGAGGAATGCGTCGCCGAAGTCCTGGTCGACGATGCCCATCTGGCGGATCTGATGCTCGACGACCTACCCGGCATCACCGGGATCAGACGCATTCGGGTAGATCCCATCACGCGGGTCTATCGCTCGGTCCGCGAGTGGCGGCCGGCGATTCTGAATGCGCACCAGATCGCGGCCCTGACGCCTCCCGTACACGAGGGCTACCAACCGGACGGCCGTGTGGGACCGGAGATCTCGACCCTGCACCGCAGCATTCTGCGCGTCCTGGCCGAGGATGCCCGGACGCCCACCTCGGACATCGCGCGCGTCGTCGGTGCCACCGAGAACACTGTCCGACGCCACATGGACACTCTGGAACAGACCAACAAATCCAGACTGCGGGTGGTCGTCGAACCGGCGTTGATGGGGTATTCGGCGGAAGCCCTTGCCTGGGTCAAGGTTCCGCCTCGACACCACGAAGCACTGGTCGAGCTATTGCTCGCACATTCGGAGGTTCGATACGCGGTGGCCCTCGCGGGCTCGGACAGTCTGCTCGTCAACCTCGCGTGCCCGGACCGAATGGCGTTGCATCGCATGACAACTGCGTCGGACTGGGCCACCCTGGCCGACGCGATCTCGGTGGTGTCGATTCTGCGGGCCACCAAGCGCAGCGGCAACCGTCTGCTGGCCGCGGACTCCGCGTCGTACCTGTATTGATCCGGTACGACGCGGCAGTCACTGCGGTCATCGGATCGGTGCGCCGGGGCCGAGCGGGATGCCGAGCATGTACCAGACTGCGAACAACGCCGCCCACACGATCAGCATGCCCAGCGCGACGGGGATGGTGAACGAGGCGAGGGTACCGATGCCCGCGTTCTTCTTGTAGCGCTGGATGAGTCCGAGGGTGAGCACGAAGTAGGCCGACATCGGGGTCATCGCGTTGGTGCAGGAATCGGCGATTCGGTAGACGGCCTGGGTGGTTTCGGGGTTGACGTCGATGTACATGAGCATCGGCACGAGAACCGGGGCCAACATCGACCACATGGCCGAACCACTGGTGACGAGCAGGTTCATCACCGAGATCAGCACCAGCATCATGGCGAACACCACGAGGGGGTGTAATCCCCCGGCTTTCAACAGTTCCGCACCCTCGACTGCGACGACGTTGCCGATGCCGGTCCACTTGAAGTAGGCGAGGAACTGCGAAATCGCGAAGAACAGCACCAGGATCGGAGCAAGGGTCTTGATGCCGACGGCCATCGACTCCGGAATCTCACGGAGCTGCCGAAGACTGCCGGTGGTGCGTCCGTACACCCATCCGACCAGGACGAAGGCGATCGCGATGAAGAACCCGATGTTCTGCAGCACGATCGACTGTACGAACCCGCCGTCCTCACCACGCAGCGGCGACGAGGGAGGAAGCAGTGCCGCGACGACGACGGCCACGTACACCGCCAAAGCTGCTCCGGCGCGGCGCATTCCCTTCTTCTCGATCGGCTCGAGATCGAGTGCCAGCTTCTCCGCTCCGTCCTCGACGCCCTCGTCGGCATCGAGATTCATGTGCTTGGCCATCACCAACTCCACCACCAGGGTGATGAAGATCGAAATCACCAGTGACGACGCGAGACTGAAGAAGTAGTTGTCCACGGGGGTCACGCTGTAGTCGGCGTCGACGATCTGAGCGGCGGAGGTCGTCAACGACGACATGATGGCATCGCTGGGTGTGATCAACGGTGACGCGTTGTAGCCACCGGCGATGGCGACGAACGCCACCATCATGCCCAGTACAGGACTTCGGCCCGCCGCTTTGAACGCCATTGCCGCCAGCGGAAGGACAACGATGAATGCCGCGTCGAACATGACGTGAGACATGGTCCCAGCGAAGGCAACCGAGAACGTCACCCATTTGGCGGGCAGCTTCACGATGGTGGCGCGCAGCAGCGTGGTGAGCACACCGGAATGCTCGGCGACGGACACACCGAGGATGACGGTCACGATGATGGGGAGCGGCGCGAACCCCGCGAAGTTGTCCAGTGCCGTTCCGAAGATCATGGCTACGCCGTCACTGCTGAGCAGGCTGCGAACCATCGACACCTCACCGGTGCTGGGTAGCACCACCCCGGTGCCCAGTGCGGCCAGGATCGCGCTGACCACTGCCAGCACTGCGGCCAGAAGCCAGAACAGCAGGAAGGGGTGCGGCAGTTTGTTGCCGACGCGTTCGATGCTGGACACGAGACGGAACAGTGTCTTCAGTCCCCAGGGCATTCGTGTTTCGGGCGCATCCGCAGTTGCCGGTGGACCGTCGATCTGACTGGACATGATTGACTCTCTTTCGCATACCGTCGGATTGCGACCGAGCCCCGGGCTCGGATGTCCTGCTCACTCAAGTCGGTTCACGTTGCCGATATGTTGCATGTGTGAAATTTCCAGCCGTCTGAGCGAAACCGCCAATCCAACGGCGAAAACGCTCAATGGACGACGATAGCCCGGTGGGCTCCGCGCGGTGGTGCAGTCTTGAAACAGGCTTCCGACAACAACTCCGGCCGATCCGGATCGAAGCGAGGAGTTTCATGACCGGCGACATTCAGTCACTGTCCCTGCGCGCGCTCGCGGCACACATCCGTGATCGCGAGATCTCGGCCCGCGAGGCGCTCGAGTCGCATCTGGCTCGCATCGACGACGTCAACCCTGTCGTCAACGCGATCGTGACCTTCGACATCGATGGGGCGACCGAACGTGCGAGTGCAGCAGACCGCGCAACGGTGTCCGGCGAGGCACTGCCCGTTCTGCACGGCGTCCCGATGACGCACAAGGACAATCACCTGACCGCCGGTCTGCGCACGACTTTCGGCTCGCCGATTCTGGCCGACAACATCCCCACCGAGGACTCGGGCATCGTCGCCCGCCTCAAGCGCGCAGGTGTCAACACCACCGGCAAATCCAACGTTCCCGAATTCGCTGCAGGCTCACACACTTTCAATCCGCTGTTCGGTACCACCACCAATCCGTACGATCCGACTCGCAGTGCCGGCGGCAGCAGTGGCGGTGCCGCCGCCGCCATCGCCGCCGGGATACAACCGGCGGGCGACGGGTCGGACATGGGCGGGTCGCTGCGCACTCCGGGATCGTTCTGCAACCTCGTCGGATACCGGCCGTCGTTGGGCCGAATTCCGATGCTTCCCGCAAAGAACCCGTGGGCCTGGATCGCTCGGCAGGGCGTGCTCGCGCACGACATCGAGGACGTGCGCTTTCTGATGCGCGCACTCGCCGGTCCGGATTCGTCCAGCCCTCGTGGTCTCCCGCTCGACGACTCGTACCGCTCGGAGGAGGCCGGCTCGCTGCGTGGGCTGAAAGTAGCGTGGACAACGGATTTCGGTCTCGGCGTACCCGTCGACCGTGAGGTGATCGACGTCCTGAGCCGCCAACTGCACGTGTTCGAGCAACTCGGTGCCAGTGTGGACGTCGATTGCCCGGACCTGTCCGGCGCGGACGAGGTGTTCCAGACGACGCGTGCGTTCGACTTCGCCACCGCCTACGGGCACCTGTTGGAGGAACATCGGCACCGCATGAAGAGCGCCGTGCAGTGGAACGTCGACAAGGGAATGGCGCTCACGACACGAGACATGATCTCCGCCAACACCGCTCGCAAGAATCTCGATGCCGGAGTGCGGCAGTTCTTCTCGCGATACGACGTGTTGATCGCGCCTGCCGTTCAGGTACTTCCGTTCCCCGCGGACGAGGAGTACCCCGCCGTCGTCGACGGCACGCCGATGAACAATTACCTCGACTGGATGCGGGCCGCTTCGCTGATCTCGGCGACAGGCCTACCGTCGCTGTCGATGCCCGGCGGCTTCAGCTCCTCCGGTCTTCCGGTTGGATTGCAGATCGTCACCGCCGACCGCGCCGATCACCTGCTGCTCCGGGTCGCGCATGCCTTCGAGGCCGAGACGGCATTCCACCGTCGTGCCCCCGCATCGGCGGCCGCCACCGTCTGACAGATCCGGCGGGCCGAGTTCAGGACCTGTCGACCGCGGCGACGATCAGATCGGTCAACTCCCCGATCGCTTCGGCCGGTGTGAGTGACCCGGATACGGCACCGTGGGACAACGCGTCTGCGGCACCGAAGACGGCGGTCAGAGATGGCGTGGACATGCCGTCGGCATCGGTGAACGGACGCAGAATCTCCCGACACCGCTCGAAGTAGGCGCGCTCGGCGGTGCGCTTGACCTGTTCGAGTTCGGGCGAACCTTCGAGTGCCGCAAGCACACCCGTCAATTCCCTCCCCTGGGCCAATGCGCACCCCACGTAGGAGTCGGCGATGGCCTTCGCCCGACCGCGGACCGTCATGGGTGCCGAGTCGAGAGATTCCTCCAGCATCGCCGCCTGCCTGGCATCGAATTCGGTGAACAGAGCGGCAAGAAGTTCGGCGCGGGAAGCGAAGTGGCTGTACACCACCGGTTTCGCGACACCGGCATGCTCTGCGAGCCGTCCGAGAGTCAACGCGTCGGCTCCTTCGGCGCGTACGAGAGCCCAGGACACCTTGATCAACTGGGCGTTTCGATCGGAGCGCGACAGCCTCGTCCGTGCCATTCCGCCACCTCCTTGCTTATGTACTAATAGTAACCTACTGTTCGTACATAGCCGATCTTCCCCAGCCGAAGGAACAGCCATGAACACGCTCGTCGTAGTCTCCCATCCCGACCCGCACTCTCTGACCCATCAGGTCGCTCACTCCGTAGTCGAGGCCATCCGATCCACCGGCACCACCGTGGAGACCGCAGATTTCGCCGCAGAGAGCTTCGATCCACGATTTTCGGCTGCAGATCTGAGCCTGTTTCGTGGAAACGGGAGCACACCGTCCGATGTAGCCGAGGAGCAGACACGGATCGACCGCGCCGAACACCTGATTCTCGTCTTCCCGATGTACTGGTGGTCGATGCCCGCACTACTGAAAGGCTGGATCGACCGCGTGTTCGTCGAGGGCTGGGCCTACGAATACGGGGACAGAGTATTCGTGAAGAAGCTGGACCGACTCACCATCCATCTGGTCGTCGTCGCGGGAGACGATGCAGACAGCTTCGAGCGCCATGGCGTCCATGAGGCCATTCGAACGCAGATCGAGCGCGGCATCATCGAATACTGCGGTGCCACAGTGGGACCCACGAACTTCGTATACGGGTCGGACACCAGGAGTCGCGCGGAACTCGCTACCGAGATCTCCGCTATCGGTAGCACGGTCGCAGACCGGGTCGCCGCGCAGCGCGCGCTCACCTGACCTGCCACCGCCACGCGGGACGAGGGTGGTCAGCGATTCCGCTTCTGCTCGGCACGGATCAAACCGCCGCCGACGATCAGCCGCTGAATTTCGCTCGTGCCCTCGTACAGGCGGAGAAGACGGACATCTCGATAGATTCGCTCGACGGGAACGCCGCGCATGTACCCTGCGCCGCCGTGGATTTGGACCGCGAGGTCGGCAACTGTGCCGACCATCTCGGTGCAGAACAGCTTCACCGCCGACGGCGCGATCCGTCGATCGGTGTTTTCCACCCAGGCCCGGGCAGCCTCACGCACCATGGCCCGGCCTGCCATGACTCCCGTCTGCTGGTCGGCGATCATCGCCTGGACGAGTTGATGATTGCCGATGGGCTCGCCACCCTGTGTGGAAGACGCAGCGTAGGAGACGGATTCGTCCAGGGCACGCTGCGCTTGACCGACGGCGAGAGCGGCGATGTGGACGCGGCCGCGCGCCAACGACGTCATCGCCGCCCGGTATCCGATGTCACCGTTGCCACCCACCAGAGCGTCGGCGTCGACCTCGACGTCGGTGAACGTCACATCCGCGGTTCCTGCTCCCTGCTGACCCATCTTCGCGTCCTTGTCACCGACCTCGACACCCGCAGCGTCGGCGGGGACCAGAAACACCGCGATCCCGTTGCCGCTGTTCGGCTTCGGGTCCACTCGCGCGAACACGACGAACAGGTCCGCGATGGGCGCATTGGTGATGTAGCGCTTGCTTCCGCTGATGATCCAGCCCGTACCGTCCACTACTGCAGTCGTTCTCAACCCTGCCGGGTTCGAGCCGGCACCGTCCTCGGTCAACGCGAACGACGCGACGACGTCGCCGGCCGCCATGCCGGGCAACCACGTTGCCTTCTGCTCGTCGGTGCCGAACCCGACGAGCACTTGGCCCGCGATTCCGTTGTTGGTGCCGAACATCGACCGCAACGACAGTGTGGTGTAGCCGAGCTCCATGGCAATCTCGACATCCTGAATCAAGTCCAGGCCGAGACCACCGAACTCTTGCGGAATCGCGTATCCGAACAACCCCATCTCGGCGGACTGTCTCCGCAGATCGTCGGGAATCGAATCGGCGTTCATGATCTCGAGTTCACGCGGAACCACCCGCGATCGGACGAACTGGGAGACCTGCTTCTTCACGTCCGCGAAGACGTCGTCGGGTACCTCGGCATTGCGCACGGTCATGGCACCACTATCGACGCTGCCCACGGATCGGACAACCGACAACCGCGAGTAATTGACACAACAATCATATTGAGTACTATCGAATACAGTTGACATCGCAACTACTTCGGATGTCCACCCGACGAAAGGTCTCATCGATGACGAAGATCGCAATCATCTACTACTCCGCAACCGGCCACGGATCCACGATGGCGAACAAGCTCGCCGACGCAGCGACGGCGGCTGGAGCCGAAGTACGCGTGCGGCACATCGCGGAGACGCGCGACCCCAGCACCTTCGCCGAGAACCCCGCCTGGTCCGCCAACTACGAGGCAACCAAGGATCTTCCCGCTGCCAGCGGCGACGACATCGTCTGGGCCGATGGCGTCATCCTCGGATCTCCGACGCGTTTCGGTAGCACCGCAGCACCGTTCCAGAACTTCATGGACTCGCTCGGCGGCTACTGGGCCAAGGGTGAACTTGCGAACAAGGCATACGCCGCCTTCACCTCGAGCCAGACCGCGCACGGCGGCCAGGAGACCACGCTCATCGGTCTCTACACCTCGCTGATGCACTTCGGCGGCGTCCTGGTTCCGCCCGGATACACCGACGGACTGAAGTTCGCCGACGGCAACCCCTACGGCGTCAGCCACGTCACCGGACCCGAGAACAAGAACGAGCTGGACGACGCGACCACCGCAGCGCTGACCCACATGGCCACGCGCGTCGTCACCATCGCCGAGGCTCTGGCGAAGTAGAGGCCGGCTCTCGTCACCTCGAGAAGACCGCCCGATTCGCGTTCGCGTCCGGGTCCGCACATCGCCAGTGCGGACCCGGACGTAGTACATGCGTGATGACAAACGGCGTGTTTGTCATCTCGGGCGTGCACCGCCATGCTGTGTGCAGGGAACAGCAACTCCGCTGACTTCTGCGATCGGTCGGTGGCGTCGCCCACCGACTCGTCGCTGCGACGAGTGCGAAACGGACATCGATGAACGATCCCGGCTTCGATCCGCTCGTTCTCCGCGCCCTGTTCGACGAATCCCCCGACATGGTGGCCCTGTCCGCGTTCTCCGGCAGCGTGATCGACGTCAATCCGGTCGGCCTCCACCTGGTCGGCCTGGAGGAACTGCCGTCGACAGGCCTGCTCACAGCAGATTTCTTCACCGCCCGCGGGCTCGAAGTCTCCGGTGACGTCGAACATGCGTTGCAGACGACCGGTCACTGGCAGGGCCGTACCGAATTACGCCACTTCGTCTCCGGCGCGGGCATTCCCGTTGCCCTGTCCACGTTCGTCGTCCGACGTTCCGGGCGAGAACCCGACCTGATCGCCACCATCGTCCGCGACCGCACCCGTGGACACCAGCGTGATCTGGACCTGCTGGCCGCGGCCGTATCGGCGGAGAGAATCGCAGTCGAGCAACGGGCACTGGCCGAATTGAGCGCACTTGCCGTCACGGCGGACTTCGATACTGTGCTGACTGCGGCCACGAGCACGGCGGCCAAGTTGGTGGGCGTCGAGTCTGCGGCCCTGGCCCGACGTTCGGAGGACTCGACCGACCCGCTTCTGTCCGTCGACGCGATCACCCGCACGCTCCCACACGATTTCGTGCTTGCCACCGGCGACGGGTCGTTGACCGGTTACGCCCTGGCGCGAAGGGCGATCACCGTGTGTTCCGACATCGAATCCGAAACACGATTCGACACCTCGGCCATGGCTGCCCTGGGCTTTCGCAGCGGTGCCGCCGTTCCGATCACCATCGGTGCCGGGCTGTGGGGCGTACTGATTCTGTTCGGCCGAGAACCACACGTTTTCGGCGACGGAGACATTGCGTTCGTCTCCGCAGTCGCCGGAGTGCTCTCCGCTGCACTCGAACGGGTGGAACTCGACCGCGAGCTGCGCTGGCGCAGCGCGCACGATCCCTTGACCGAACTGCCGAATCGCGCGGTGGCGTACGACGCGATCGACACTGCGCTCGCACAGGTCGCGGACACCGGCGGCCGAGTGGCCCTGCTGTTGCTCGACGTCGACGATTTCAAGATCATCAACGACAGCCTCGGCCACGACGTCGGAGACCGCGCACTCGTGCACTTCTCACGCCGCCTGGCCGCGACCGCGAGACCCGGCGATACCGTGGCCAGGCTCGGCGGCGACGAATTCCTGATGATCTGCAATCACATCGACGACGTCGCACATGCCGAACGCGTCGCCGAGTGCATCCGTTCCGCTCTCGCGGCCCCTACCGCGGAAGACGAGGGCGACGACCCGATTCCGGTGAGCGCCAGCATCGGAGTTGCGGTGTCCACTGCGGGCTCGACCCGACGCGAGCTCCTTCGATCGGCCGACCTGGCGATGTACCGCGCCAAGGACACCAGGGCCGGGCACGCCGTCTTCGACTCGAGCGACCTCTACGACGCCGACCGTGTGCGCTCCATGTCGGTGGACCTGCGCCGCGCCGTGGCCTCCGGCGACCTGACACTGGATTATCAACCCGTGATCGACGTCGAGACCGGACAGATCGTTTCCGTCGAAGCTCTGGCGCGTTGGCAGCACCCGAATCTCGGTCCCATCGAACCGTCCGAATTCGTTGCCGTGGCCGAACGCACGGGTGTGGCAACGCTTCTCGACGATTGGGCCCTCACCACCGCCTGTCGACAACTCGTCGACTGGCGCGGGCTGGGCTGCGTCGGCATGCGCGTCAACATCAGCGCGCTGCAACTGCGCGACCCGGCCTTTCCCGATCGAGTGGCTGCCGCCCTGCTCACCACCGGTGCGCACGCTGACGGCGTCGTTCTCGAACTCACCGAGACGGAATGGCTCGCCGACACCGGCACGGTTGCGTCCAATTTGGCGAGACTCCACGAGATGGGAGTTGCGTTGTCACTCGACGATGTCGGGAAGGGCTACAGCAGCCTGGCCTACCTCGAACGATTCCCGGTGATCGGCAGCTTCAAGATCGACCGAACGTACATCGACGCTCTCGACACCGAGCGAGGACGAGAAGTGTTGACCGCCATCGTGTCACTGGCGAAAGCCTACGGCGTGACAGTCGTGGGCGAAGGCGTCGAAACGCAGGCGCAGCTCGACGCTCTCACCGCAGCGGGATGCAATCTGGTGCAAGGGTTTCTGCTGGGTCGGCCCGCCGACGCCGAGCACACGGCGCTACTACTGTCGCGTGACAGCGCAGCGCGACAACGCTGAGCACGTCGAACACGGGCCTCGATCTCACCGCCGGGGGCGCGCCGATGCGACGAGCATCGCCAGACCCATCTCGAAGGCGCGGGTGGCAATGGGATCGTCGGCATCCTCGTGTTGGACGGTCTCGTAGGCCGCGGCCAACCGCGGGAAAGCCTCCTCCTGGCCGGCAGGATCGAATACGACACTCGGGCCGGACATGTCGAGGACACTGCCGAGGATGAACGATTCGAACGCGGTCAGCAGAGGCAACACGTCCCTGCTCGCCCAGCCCACCGCCTCTGCGGCAACAGAGAAATCCTCGTACTCCGCCAACAGCACCGGGGTCGATGCGCGTGTGGTCATGAGGAGGGGAACGGCGCGGTGATGCTCCGCGAACGCCCATCGATAGGACCTCGCCCATTCGACGAGGCCCTCCTCCCAGGGCAATTCGCGTAGCGGTGCCGAGTCGATTCGGGCCGAGACCAGAGCTCGGACGTCTTCGATCATCGCCGCGCGGTCGGCGACGTGGTTGTAGAGGGAAGTAGGGTTCACGCCCAATTTCAGCGCCACGCCCCGCATGCTCGCACCGTCGGCTCCGTGCCGATCGACCAGGGCCAATGCGGTGCGGGCGATCAGGTCACGGCTGAGAATGGCGCGAGGTGGTCGTGCCATGGTCGCCTCCTCTCGGGCGGTCGTCGAGTACGGACAGCCTTGCATGTCGGGATTTTTTTCGATTCACCCGTTCCCAAAACCGACAGTGTGTGTTTTAGTTCTGTCATGACTTCTTCTTCCTTCACCGTGGTCGAGGCCGATGTCGCCGGCGTTTCCGCCGCGCTCGCCGAGGGCACTGTGACGAGCGTCGAACTGGTAGCGCGTTACCTCAATCGAATCGGGCACTACGACCGCACCGGCATCAGTCTCAACGCCGTCCCGGTACTGAACCCCGACGCGTTCGAGGAAGCCCGCGCAGCCGACCGGCGCCGGAGCGCTGGGCAGACCCTCGGCCCGATGGACGGAATCCCCTACACCGCCAAGTCCAGCTACAAGGTGCGCGGCCTCCCGGTGACGGCCGGCTCGCCCGCATTCGAGACCCTCGTCGCGACCGACGACGCCTTCGCCGTGGCCCAGCTGCGAGCGGCAGGTGCCATTTGCCTGGGCCTGACCAACATGCCGCCGATGGCAGCGGGTGGAATGCAGCGCGGACTCTACGGACGCGCCGAAAGTCCCTACTCCGCAGAATTTCTCACCTCGGCGTTCGGCTCGGGATCATCCAACGGCTCGGGTACGGCGACAGCTGCGAGTTTCGCTGCCTTCGGACTCGCCGAGGAAACCTGGTCCTCGGGCCGCGCACCCGCGTCGAACAATGCGCTCGTCGCCTACACGCCCTCTCGCGGGGTGATCTCGGTGCGGGGCAACTGGCCGTTGGTGCCCACGATGGATGTCGTTGTGCCGCATGCCCGTACGGTCGACGACCTACTGCACCTACTGGACGTGGTCGTGGCCGAGGACGCGGTCACCGAGGGCGACCTGTGGCGCATGCAGGAGTGGGTGTCGATCCCCCCGGCCTCGGATGTTCGGCCCGCGTCCTTCACCGAATTGCCGCCACTGCCGTTGCAGGGGCTCCGGCTCGCCGTACCTCGCCTGTACGTCAACGGCGATCCCGACAGCGCATATCCGATCCACACCCGCGATTCGGTGATGACCCTGTGGCACTCCATGCGCGACGATCTGGTGGCTGCAGGCGCAGAAGTGATCGAAACCGACTTCCCCGTCGTGGAGAACTACGAAGGCCTGCACCCGAACTCGCAGACCATGGTCGACCGCGGTCTCGTTCCCGCCGAGTTCCTCGACCGCGAGCTGGAAGAGCTCTCGGTGTGGGCGTTCGACAGCTTCCTGGCCTCGAACGGGCAGCCCGGTCTGCGCGGCCTGGCCGAGACCGACGGGGCGCGCATCTTCCCGCATCCCACGGGCGCGCTACCCGATCGCTACGGCATTCTGCCGTTCGACACGGCCTACGATCTGGCGGACTACGTTCCCATGGCGAAGGCAGGGGTGACGCCGTTCGATCGCATTCCGTCTGTGGAGGCCGGCATGCGCGGATTGGAAGAGGTCCGCCGCGTCGACTTCGAGAAGTGGTTGCAGAACAACCGCTTCGACGCAGTCGTCTTTCCTGCCGTCGCCGATGTCGGCCCCGCCGACGCCGATGTCGACGTCGCGTCCGCCGATATCGCCTGGCGCAACGGAGTCTGGGTGGCCAACGGCAATCTCGTGCCCCGCCACCTCGGCATACCCACCGTCACCGTTCCCATGGGGTCGATGAGCGACACGTCGATGCCGGTCGGCTTGACCCTGGCCGGTGCGGCCTACTCCGATTCGACCCTGCTGCGTCTCGCCCGTTCCGTCGACGCCCTCGGGGCACGACGAGTGGCTCCCGCACGCACCCCGGCACTGACCGACGAGCACGTGTTCGACGGCATCGTCGGTGCCGGTGACTCGGATGCCTCCATCGCAGTGACCGACGTGCAGATTCGGCCGGGATCCGCGGGCGACGAACTCACCTTCGCCGTCCGGATCGACGGCGGTTCCATCGACGACGTACAGGCTTTCGTCGACGGAGTGCGGGTGCCGCTCCACACGACGGGCAGCGCCGTCACCGGGACAGTGTCGATTCCGCCGGGTTCGTACGACACCCTGCACAGTGAGTGGCGGGCACCGTACGGTCCCCTCGTCGTCGCCGTCGCCCGCTGCGCAGACGGTGGTGTCGCCGGTGCCATGGCGACCACCGACGGATCGCCTCTCTGATCATGACCATTCCACTGACGCCCGACGCCACCCGGCTTCCACTGAACACTCGACGAGCGACGTCGACATTCGGCATGTCCGTACTCGGCCTGCTGACCGCAAACCTGTTGCCGTTCATGGTGATCGCACTCCAGGACTCCCTCGGCGTCAGCGTCGCCGAGGCGGGGACCATCATGACGGGCTCGCTGCTCGCCACCGCGCTGGCCTGTATCGCGGTCACCCGACTGGCCGAGGGGTCGCGGCGGATCGCGGTAGCCCGAGTCGGTCTCGTGGTGACCGCACTCGGATTCGGTGTCGCTGCGTTCCCGCTCGGTGCCACCGTCACTGTCGTCGGCGTCATCGTCGGAGGTGCGGGAGCCGGCGGCGCACTGGCCGCGAGCGGTGCAGCTCTGGCGGCACTGCGCAATCCCAACCGGATGTCGGCCGCCAACGGACTCGTCAACCGAGCCGTCGTGACCCTCGTCCTCGCGGTGATCCCGCTGGTCGGGGTCGGCCTGGGCAGTGTCTACGGATTCGTCGCGGCTCTGGCGGTCGTTCTCCTGGTGACGTCGGGTTGGTTGCCCGCCGCACCCGTACTCGACTCACCCGACCCGGTGCGACGGGCTGTGGAGCCGCCGGCCTCGGTCGGCACGCGGCGCATCACAGTTGCCGGAGTGTCCCTGCTGGTGATGTACGCGGTGTGGGCGATCAGCGAGGATTCACTCTGGGCGATCGCAGGCACCATGGGCGCAGACAATGCGCAGCTGAGCGACGCAGCACTCGGTGTAGTTCTCAGCGCATCCAGCGCAGGGGGATTCTTCGCCGCCCTCGTGCTCATCCTGCTCGGCGACCGGGTGGGCCGCGCACTTCCGATGGCGGTCCTACTGATCGTCGGTGGTGCCCTGAAACTCGGTACGTCCCTCGCCACCGATCCCACGGTGTACGGCGTGCTCCTCGTCGCGTGGAACTCGGTGTACCTGGCGGCCTTCCTGTTCTTCATCGCCACCGCGGCCGCACTGGATGCCAACGGCAGATTCTCGGGTCCCTCGCTCGGCGTGTATCTCGTGGGTACCAGTTTCGCTCCAGCGTTCGGTGGTTGGCTCGTGGAGTCGTTCGGCTACAGCACATTCGGCTGGGTCGTAGGCGTGACCAGTTGGTTGTTGGTCGTACCGGTCGTTCTCGTCGCACGCTTGTCCACCCGCGTCGAACAGGCAGAAAACCAAGCACGGCAATCGGATTCGCTACCGCAGGAGACATCTCGATGACAACCCCGACCACCCGGACCGCACTGGTGAACGGCAGGATCCTCAGTTCCTCCGGCACCCTGGAGGCCGTCGCCGACGGTAGCTTGGCCGAGGCCGATCGTGTGGTGATCGACGGTGACCACATCGCCGAGGTGCACCTGCCCGGCACCACGCACGCGGCGTCCGCCGACGTCACGGTGGACCTCGAAGGCCGATTCGTCCTCCCCGGATTCGTCGACTCGCACGTACACCTGTTGTGGCTCGGTGCCGGGCTCAGCAGCGTAGCCCTCACCGACGCAGGCGATCTCGCGGAGATTCGACGCCGGCTGGTCGACGCACGAGAATCCCTCGGCTCCGAGGCGACCATGCTGCGCGGCCGCGGATGGCTCTTCGATGCCATCGACGGTGAACCCACCGCAGCCATGCTCGACGAGGTCGTCTCGGACATTCCGGTGTTCCTCGACTCCAACGACATGCACTCGATCTGGGTCAACACCGCCGCACTCGAAGCGATGGGAATCGACGCGACGACAACGGATCCGGCCGGTGGCCGGATCTCGCGTCTTCCCGACGGCTCACCCGCCGGGATGCTGTACGAACGCGCCGCGCACGAATTGGGTTGGGCCTACCCGTCTTCGGTCACCTCGAACCAGGATCGAGAGCGACACATAGGGCGTGCACTCGACGCGTTCGCGGCCGCCGGTGTCACCTCGGTCGTCGACATGGGGATGGACGAAGACGGCTGGCGCGCGCTGTGCGGTGTCGCGCAGCGCTCGGAAGGCCGGCTACCGGTCCGTGTCTCGGCACATTGGCTCGTCGTCGATACCGGTGACGCGCAGCGCAATCTGGACCAGGTGAACCGTGTTCTCGAGCTGCGGAACGACCCGACACCGTGGCTCGAGCTCGTCGGTATCAAGCTAGTACTCGACGGTGTCATCGACGCGTGTACCGCAGCGTTGAACTACCCGTACGCCAACGGCACCAACGGAGACCTGTTGTGGAGCGCCGAGGCCCTTCTACCCGTCGTCGTCGCCGCGGATGCTGCACAACTGCGTCTGGCCATCCATGCCATCGGCGATCTGGCCAGCGACATGGCCCTCGATGTTCTCGAGGAGATGATCGACGTCAATCCGCCGTGGGATCGACGACCGCGGCTCGAGCACCTCGAAATCGTCAGCGATCGGACACCCGACCGAATGGCTCGGCTGGGCATCACGGCATCGGTACAGCCGGTGCACTCCGACCCTGCGATCCAACCGAACTGGCGCGCCCAGTTGGGCGACGACCGCGTCGAACGCGGCTACCCGTGGAGGTTGTTCACCGCTGCGGGGGCCCGCCTGGCATTCGGCACCGATGCCCCGACCGCGCCCCACGAAGCGCTGGCGAATTTGTACATCGCCACCACGAGACGCTCGGCCACCGACCACTCGCTGCCACCGAACGAGCCGCAGTTCGCGGTACCGCTCGACGCCGCCCTACGCCACGCGACATTCGACTCCGCCGCTTCCTTCGATGCCGATTCGCGGGTCGGTCGAGTGCAACCCGGCATGTACGCCGACCTCGTCGTACTGGACGGTGACGTACTCGACGGAGGCAATCTGTTGGCTGTGTCGGTCGTACGCACCATCGTCGGCGGCAAGACCGTGTTCGAGAAAGAGACCGAGGAAACCCATGTCTGACACCGTGATCGACTTCTTCGCCCAGCCCGAGCTACCGACGCCGACCCTCGAGTCCGACGAGGTCCGTAGGCTGATGGACGAAAACTTCGGATTGGCATGCACCCTCACCGAACTCGGCAGCCAGCAGGACCAGAACTTCGTGGTTCGCGACATCGACAGCGGCAACCCGGTCGGCGTCCTCAAGCTGAGCAACCCGGTGTTCAGCGAGTCCGAGATCGAGTTGCAGGACCTCGCCGCAAGCATCGTTGCCGAGCGAGAGCCGACGCTGCGTACCCCGAAGGTGGTCGTCGGCCCGCGCGGACCTATGTCCGCATGGTGGAACTCGTCGCAGGGGCGCATCCACGGCCGGGTCATCGAATTCATCTCGGGCACAACGCTGATGGGTTCGAACTATCTCTCCCCCGCCACGGCCGCGCGGATGGGTGAACTCGCAGGCAAGGTGAGCGTTGCACTCTCCGATGTCGACCACCCGGCGTCGGGCCGGGTGCTGCAATGGGATCTGCGCCATGCCGATCGCGTCATCGCGACGCTGTTGCCCGACGAGCCGGACCAGGATGTCAGCGAATTCATCACCGACGTCACCGCATCGGCCATGCGTCAGTTGCATTCGGTGTCGGCCGACCTGCCCCGTCAACTCGGTCACTTCGACATCACCGACGACAACGTTCTCGCGCCGACGGCACCCGGGTCGCTCCCCGACGCCGTCATCGACTTCGGCGATGTCAGTCGATCGTGGGCGGTCAACGAAATTGCGGTGACCTTGTCCTCGCTGCTGCACCACGACGGCTTCGCGCCGGTCGACGCACTGCCCGCCATCCGCGCCTTCCATGCCGCACGTCCGCTGAGCGAGAACGAGATCGAGGCACTGTGGCCATTGGTCACCCTGCGCGGAGTGGTCCTCGTACTCAGCGGCCGTCAGCAGGTACGCCTCGACGCCGGGAACTCGTACGCCGACTCCGCGCTGGATCGCGAATTCCGCATCCTCACCCAAGCAACATCGGTGCCCTGCCCCGTGATGACCGAAACCATCCGTCGGGCACTGGGTTTGGACGCCCGGCCGCGACCGACCTGGCAGGGCGAACCGTTGGTCGCCGGTATGTCCGACGCCGTGACCATCGACGCGGGCACCACGTCTTCCGTCAACGACGAAGGGCGCTGGCTCGACCGACACACCCTGACGGCCGCCGCGCTTGCCGCACTCGATGCAGGCGCTCCCGCCGCTGTGGTACCTGCGTGGTCTGCTCGGCTCACCGGTGGACCCAGCCGCACTCCCACAGAGCCGGCCACGATCTCGACTGCGCTGACCATCTGGCTCGCCCAGGACACCACGCTCGACGTACCTGCAGACTGCTACACCACGCACACCGACGACGGCATCACCGTCACGTCCGGTGACGACGCCGTCCACTTCGTGGGCGTACCGAACTCGCCGAATACCCTTGTGCTGCCGGCGCGTACACCGATCGACGTCCAGCTCACCCGATCGAACTCGGGGCCGATACCACTGCGCGTCGAGCCCTCGTACTCCCACGGTTGGTCGGTACTCGCCGGTGACCCAGCGCCGGCACTCGGGCTGCCCGCTACCGTCGTCGCCCCCGAAGACGACACCCTCGAGCGCCGCGAACGACTGCTCGCCGAGGTCCAGGAGCACTACTACGCGCAGCCTCCCCGTATCGAGCGTGGCTGGCGTGAGTACCTGGCCGACGTCGACGGCCGGGTCTACCTCGACATGGTCAACAACGTCGCCTCCGTCGGCCATGCCCACCCGAAGGTGGTGGCGGCCGCCCATCGGCAGATGCACCTGCTGAACACAAACTCGCGCTTCAACTATCGCGCGATCACGGAATTCGCAGAACGCATCACCGCGACCCTCCCCGACGAACTCGACACCGTGTTCTTCGTCAACTCCGGTTCCGAGGCCACCGATCTCGCCATCCGCATCGCGATGGCCGCGACCGGACGTACCGACATCGTGGCCATGAAAGAGGCCTACCACGGGTGGACCTTCGCCAGCGACGCCGTCTCGACCTCGATAGCCGACAATCCCAATGCCCTTGCCACCCGGCCGGACTGGGTACACACCGTCGACGCCGCGAACTCCTACCGAGGAAAGCACCGCGGTGACGATGCGGCCCGCTACGCCCCCGAGGCCGTGCAGTTCATCGACGACCTGGCCGCTGCAGGGACTCTCCCCGCCGGGTTCATCGCCGAGTCCTATTTCGGCAACGCCGGAGGTGTCGCACTTCCCGACGGCTACCTCCAGCAGGTGTACGCCGCCGTCCGCAGGCACGGTGGCCTTGCGATCTCCGACGAGGTGCAGGTCGGTTACGGCCGACTCGGCGAATGGTTCTGGGGCTTCCAGCAACAGCAGGCGATTCCCGACGTCGTGGCGGTCGCGAAATCGATCGGCAGCGGCCAACCCGTCGGCGTTGTGGTGACCTCCCGGAGGATCGCCGACCGCTACCGCACCGGTGGTTACTTCTTCTCGTCGACGGGCGGGTCCCCGGTGTCGTCGATGATCGGCCTCGCCGTGCTCGACGTCATCCAACAAGAGGGGTTGCAGGAGAACGCGCGCGTCGTCGGTGGGCACCTGAAGTCTCGATTGCAAGCGCTCGCCGCTGAGGATCCGATCGTGGGTACCGTGCACGGATCGGGTCTGTACCTGGGACTCGAATTCATCCGTGACCACACCACCCTCGAGCCTGCGACCGAGGAAACCGAGGCCATCTGCAACCGGCTCCTCGAACTGGGAGTCGTCATGCAACCCACCGGCGACCACCAGAACGTGCTCAAGATCAAACCGCCCCTGTGCGTCTCGAAGGAATCGGTCGACTACTTCGTCGACTCGTTGAACAGAGTCCTGACCACCGGCTGGTAAGGGCGAATCGGCTCCTCGGTTTCGCGGCGAGGCTCCGAGGGCGGCAGTGATGAGAGTATTCAGGGCATGACGCAACTCGGTCTCGGACTTGCCGCACTCGGACGCCCGGAGTATCTGACCATCGGGCATTCGTGTGCGGTGGACGGGCGGTTCGACCCGGCTGCGCTCGAGCAACATTGCCACGCAGTACTGGACGCCGCCTGGGACAGTGGCATTCGGCACTTCGACGTCGCCCGCTCCTACGGTCTGGCCGAGCAGTTCCTCGGCAGCTGGTTGTCTGCCCGTCCGAACCGGCGCGAGGAACTCGTGATCGGCTCGAAGTGGGGATATGCCTATGTCGCCGACTTCCAGCGGGGCGCGGAGGTACACGAGGTCAAGGAACACTCGGTTGCACGTCTGGCCGAGCAGTGGCCGCTTACCGTGCGCGACCTCGGCGGAAAGCCCGACCACTACCTGAGTCACAGCGTCACCCCGGACAGCCCTGCCCTTCGCGACGCAGCCCTGCTCGACGATCTACGCGCGCTGGCAGCCGGTGGCACGCGCATCGGCATCAGCACCAGCGGGCCGCACCAGGCCGAAGTCGTGCGTGCCGCGCTCGCTACCGGGGTGTTCGGCTCGGTGCAGTCGACGTGGAACCCCCTCGAACCGTCCGTCGCCCCCGCCCTGGCGGAGGCGCACGAGGCCGGCTGGTTCGTCGTCGTCAAAGAGGCGATGGCGAACGGCCGACTCGTCGCCGAGAACTCCGAACTCTCCGCGCTCGCCGACTCGGCCGGAGTCGGACGCGACGCGCTCGCACTGGCCGTCGCCCTCGCGCAACCGTGGGCCGATGTGGTGCTCTCCGGTGCCGCCACGGTGGCGCAACTCGAACAGAACATCGCTGCGCTCTCCATCGACCACGACGTGATCGCGGCCGGCGACCTGAACATTGCCGACCTGGACATTGCCGAGTCGCCGCAGAGCTACTGGGACAACCGCTCCCGCATGGCCTGGACCTGACCTCCGTCCACCTTTCTCGAATCGGCGCGTTCAGTGGCGTCGAGGCATTCAGTGACGGGTCGCGCTGAACACGTCGACCGGATGCGGAACTCGAAGCCCGCCAACCGCATCCGGAACCGATACCGCCGCGAGGTAGGCCCGCACCGGCTCGTGCAGCTCGGGCGTCAACCGGGCTTGCACCGCGAAGTCCAGCACGTCGTCGCTCGCGGCGGAAAGATCGACCAGCGCATCGAGAGTCACCGTGTCGTCGAGGACGATCTCGGCGTCGACGAATGCTTTCTCGACGTCGGCGCTGAACCACTGCCGATGGCCCTCGAGTGGAGGGGCGAGGACTTCGACGAGTGCGTTGAGCGCGGCCGTCGGCGCAATCGCCACCCACAGTTCGCCGCCGGGTCGCAGCAGGGCGAGCGCGGCACGCAACGTTGCTCGTAAGTCTGCGACGTAGTACATCGAGTGCACGAACATCACGACGTCGAAAGTCTCGTCGACGGGTGCGTCGTCGAACGATGCAACGTACGCGTGGGCGTCGAGTTCGGCGGCCTCGAGCGCCGCCATCGTGGCGGCGAAGAGCTCGGTACTGCCGATCCAGGGGTCGATGCCGACGTACCGGACCGTACGGCCGGGTGCCCGCAGCACCAGGCCTGCTGCGAGCCTGGCATCGAGTGAGCCGTCTCCGCAGCCCACCGACAGCACCGAGAGCGGTCCATTCCCCATCCCGGCCAGCCGATCTGCGAAGTGCTGGGCGATCAGACCGCGCTGATCGGAGAGCATCTCGAAGGCGGCGTGGTGCTCGGCGTAGGACTCGGGCGGCAGGCCCGCCAGCGCCTCGGCCCCGCGACGCATCGCCCGCAATCCGTCGATGAGCACGACGGCAGTGTCGGTCGGCGAATTCGGAGCTATGTTGGACATTGGACCGAGTCAACCATGACGTCCCATCCGGTGCGTCGTAGTTGGCTTCCTAGGAGGAATCTCGTGAGCAGCGGAGACACAGCCGAACGCAGTCTCGAGCACTGGAGCGAGGCGGGCCGCACGGGTATGGAGGCGTTCTACGCTCTGGCCACCGAGGACTACCACCAGCTGGCGTTGGCAGCCGATTGGCCGACGCTGCTCGCCGGCCGGGCTCACGAGGGCTGGTCGCTACTCGACGTGGCTTGCGGCAGCGGTAAATTCCCCACTGCGCTCCGCCGGTACACCGACCTGTCCGCGGTACCCGAGGTCGCCTACGACCTGCTCGACCCATCCGAATTCTCGGTGGCCGAGGCACGCGGAGCTCTGGCCGCGCCTTTCGTCGCCCGGCACGATCTGGTGATGACGCTGCAGGATCTGCCCGCCGATCACGCCGGTTACGACGTCGTGTGGGCCACTCACGCGCTCTACGCCCTTCCGCCCGCGGAGTTGGATGCCGCAGCCGAAAGATTCGTGGCCGCACTGGCTCCCGGTGGTCTCGGTCTGGTCGCGCAGGCTACGGAAGCCTCCCACTACATCGCGTTCTACGATGCCTTCCGCGCCGGCGTACGCGAAGCAACGCCGTACACGACGGCCGAGCAGGTGCGCGACGCGCTGATCCGCGCGGGCGCGGACGTGCGCGATCAGCGCGTCTCGTACACCACCGGAACGTCCGATCGCGCTGTCGCCGAAGGCTTTCTGCAGCGGTGCGCCTTCGACGACTCCGTGTCACTCGACGAGATGGAGGCGGCCCCCGTGCTAGGCGACTACCTCGCTTCGTGCCGCGACGCGTCCGGTTCCTACACCTTCTCGCACGAGGCGGCCCTGCTGTGGCTCTGAACAACCCTGCCACCAACGAGCTTCTGCCCGAACGCAATCGCGAGGGCGGTATCGACCAGGACTGGGCGGGCAACGATCAGGACTGGTGGGACTGGTACGTCACGCTGGCCGCCAACGACGCCGCACCCGCAGAACTCGTCGATGGCCCTGGACTGCCGGATGTCGAGGCCGCCACGGACGAACAAGTCGAGCACGAACTCGCCGAGCCCTACGATCTCGACCCGGCGGCCGTCGACGCATTCGCGCGACACGCCTTCGTGCGGCTGCCCGCGGTGTTCTCGCCTGCCGTCGTACGACGCCTCGCCGAGCGGCTCGAGGAGTTACTGCGAGCCGAGCACGGCGACGACGTTGCGGGCCGGTTCACCGCGCTCGAGCAGATGTGGCTCCACGACGACCTGATGCGTGCCGTAGCACTGTCACCCCGGATCGGCGGCCTGGCCGCGGCACTGCTCGACGTGCCCGGCGTTCGGCTGTACCACGACAATGCGCTGTCCAAGGAGCCCGGCTGCGGACGCACACCGTGGCACCACGACGCCGAGCACTTCCCGTTGCAGACCACCGACGCCGTCACCGCCTGGATGCCGATGTCGGCCATTCCGGGCCCGATGGGTCCACTGTCGTTCGCGCGCGGACGCGACGTTCTCGGCGAAGTCGCAGACCTCAAATTCGACAAGGTCGGCACCTCCTACGACGAGGCCGTCACCCAGCGCTTCCGCACGCGCAACGTTGCGGTGGAGTCCGAGCCGTTCGCCGTGGGAGACGTATCGTTCCACTCCGCGCTGTGCTTCCACACCGCAGGCCCGAACCGGACGACACAGCCGCGTCGCGCACTGGCCACCACCTACTTCGCCGACGGCACCCGCGTCGTCGAGTCGCCGACCCTGATCAGCGGCACCTGGCGCGAATTCCTCCCCGGCATCGAGCCCGGTGGCCTCGCGAACTCCGAGCTCAACCCGGTGGTCGGCCGCCGGGACTGAGACGCCGATTCTGCGGGGCCAGCAGTTTCAGTGGACGTGCGTACACTGAATCCGGTGGGGACGAAACCTGGACCGGGGAAGAAATCTCGGCGCACACAGGAGTGGGGTGAGCTCGGCGAGCTCACACTTCGCGAGTTGGCGTCGGCTGCGGGTGGCGTTCGCGCGGTCCACTCGGCAATTGCACGACGCACGTTTGCTGCCGTAAAGCTCGGTATCGGTCCCGCCGCCCTGCCGACACAACTGATGCACGACGCGATCGCCGCCGGCACGTACGCGAGCATCGCGGCCGCCTGCACCGGCGCAGCCAAGATCGTCGGCTCCTTGACCGACGGCTCCCTGGCTGACGGCTCCCTGACCGACGGCGACGACGTGGCCGAGGACGACTCGCGGCCGTCACCGTCGCACACCAGCCGTGGCGCGCAAACCATCGCCGTTCTGAACGGTCTCATCGGCGACGACATGGAGAGAACAGCCCGGGTACTGGCCCATCCGATGTCGATTCGAGTCGACGGACGCCCTGTACCCCCGGAGTACCGCGCCTTGGCCGCCGGGTTTCCCACTGCGGGAGCGCACCTCGTGGTGTTCGTCCATGGGCTGGTCGAAACGGAATACGCATGGCGGCTCGGTGGGCGGCCCACATACGGAGAGCGGCTGGACGCCGAAGCCGGGACGACCTCGATCTTTTTGCGCTACAACACCGGACGGCGAATTGCGTCGAATGGCGTCGACCTGTCGGACTTGTTGGAGCAGCTCGTACCGGCATGGCCCGTCCGGGTACACCGGATCACGTTGGTCGGACATTCCATGGGCGGGCTGGTCTCACGCAGCGCCGCTCATCACGCCGCCGAAAGCGGTCGCCGATGGGTTGATCTGCTGACGGACGTATTCACTCTGGGGACACCACATCTGGGCGCGCCACTTGCTCACGGCGTCCACGTCGCCGCGGCCACAATGGCACTCGTACCCGAGACCCGGCCGTTCGCGAACCTACTGGCGCGTCGAAGTGCCGGTATCCGTGATCTGATCCACGGAGCGATCACCGACGAGGACGGTCATGCTCGGTACACCGACAGCTTCGATGTCGGTGCCGCCATGGACATCTCGGTTCCGGAACGGGTGCGTCATCATCACGCGTCCGCGGTCGTCACCGGAAGTCCGCGCAACCCGGTCGGAGTCTTCGTGGGTGACGGCCTGGTCCGTACCGACAGTGCCGGGGGCCGAAACAAGCTCCGCAACATCGGACTTCGACCGGACGACGGTCTGGCGATCTACAGTGCGCACCATTTCACCCTCCTCAACGACGAGAGGGTGTACAGCTGGATGCGGCGCAGCTTGGTCGATAACACTGCAGATCTAGGCCCGACATTTTGAGTCAGAAGTTGCCCGGTCTACTCGGTTCGGTTCGCCCGGCTCTACCCGAGTACCGCGGTCAGCTCCGGCCGCTTGGCCGTACGACTGTCCCCCGAGGAGCGTTTACGAATCCGACGAGTCAACCACGGCGCGAGGAACATTCCGGCCCAGGTGAGGTCGGCGCGAACTCGGGAGTGCAGGCGCGGTCTGGCAAGCGGTGCCAACGGAAGATTCCATGCGTCGGTGGCACCCGGTAGACCGAGGGCGTAGGCGGCGGCCGCAGCGAGCCGCGCGTGCCCTGTCTCGTTCAGATGCAGGCGGTCCCAGCTCCACAGCCGGGGATCCGAGGCCACGTCATGCTTCTCGAGGTCGATCACCACGACATCGGATTGGGCTGCGACCCGGCGAATCTCGGCGTTCAGCTCGGTCATACGCCTGGCGATGACGGTCCTTCCGGGGACCGGGTGAGCGAGGCGGGGGAACGTCATGGTGATCACGGTGCAGTCGGCCGCTCGGAGCGCGGCGAACATTGCGCCCACTTCACCTGCCACGGTCCGCGCATCGAACTGCGGACGCAAGATGTCGTTGACACCGGCAGCGACGGACGCGACCGTCGGCTTCAACGCCAAAGCGGCCGGCAACTGCTCGGCCTTGACCTGCGCGGCCTTACGACCACGTACCGCGAGGTTGGCATAGACGACCCCGTCTGCGCTCTCGGCCATGTGCTCGGCGAGCCGATCGGCCCAACCACGAAATCCCGTGTCGTCGTTGCCGTCGTTCAGCCCTTCCGTCTGGCTGTCGCCCAGGGCTACGTATCGCAATTGTTTCGTCCGATCCACCACGTCCACCGTTCTTTCACTCGACGTCAATATACAACAAGTTGTCTAATACGTGGCCTGCCCGCCGCCTCGCGACGGGTACTGTCCTTGATCATGTCGCTACGTGATGCCGTGCTCGCCGCACTGGTCGACGGGGAGATGTCGGGTTACGACCTGTCCAAGGCGTTCGACGCAACCGTCGCCAACTTCTGGACTGCCACTCCCCAACAGCTCTATCGCGAACTCGACCGAATGGATCGAGACGAGGTGATCTCGGCGCGACTGGTCGAGCAGGACGGTCGACCCAACAAACGCCTGTTCAGCCTCACCGACAAGGGACGCGCAGCGCTGCGCCAGGTCAGCCATCGGCAACCCAAACTTCCTGCGATACGCGACGAGCACCTGGTGGCGATCCACGCTCTCGAAGCCGGGGACCTCGAGCCGATGACCGATGCGATCCGAGAACGAATGCAGCTCTCACGAGACAAGCTGGCTCGGTACGACCGGATGGCGCACCGCCTGCTCGATGGACGTACCGAGACCGAGTTCCTGGCCACCGCCGATCGCATCGGCCCGTACCTCACCCTGATGCGCGGACGGATGTTCGAGGAGGAATCGCTTCGCTGGGGTGCCCGTGTCCTCGAAGTTCTCGACACCCGCGCGGGACACAGATGAAAACGCCGATCACCCGTTCATAGTCGCAAAATTGTGTATCGTTCGGTCACCAGCCGAGGGTGTCTCAGGCCCTGGCCCCACCCAGGAGATGACGCGTGCAGCAGTTTCGACAGGCCGTCGAGGCCAACGACCAAGATGCCATGGCCGCCACCCTGGCCGATGACGTCGTCTTCAGTTCCCCCGTCGCATTCAAGCCGTACCACGGCAAGGAGCTGACCGCGGCGATACTGCGCGCCGTCACCCGCGTCTTCGAGGACCTTCGCTACGTGAAAACCGTCGAAGACATCGGCGGCCGTGATCACGTCCTGTTCTTCGAGACCCGTATCGACGACGTGACCGTCCACGGCTGCGACATCCTCCACCTGAATTCCGACGGCCTGATCGACAATTTCACCGTGATGGTGCGTCCGCTGTCGGCTGCGCAGGCACTCTCCAAAGCCATGGCGACAGAATTTGCCGCCGAAATGGGTTCGATGACTCCCGCGGAGAAGCAAGACAAGCGGTGATATCGGGCTTGTGGAACGAACAGAGCCGCGCACCTCTGGGTGCGCGGCTCTGATCGGTATTGGGTGACGGTGTTCGCCAGTGCGCCTCTCGGCAGGTGGCCGCTCGTAGCGGCTGATGGTTGGTACCCGGGGCATTGGGATCGAACACCGTCGATGAAGTCAACGACGACTCGGCTCTTCGTATTCCGACCCGTGGCGATGTGGTGGGCCCGCGGTCGCGCAGCGATGACTTGAATTCACGCCCCCAATCGGAATCGACACCTCCTACGAAGGGTGTGGATTCCGACGAAGGGCGTAGATGCGGGCCGTCCGCTCGATCAGCTCCCACGTTTCGGATATCCGACTCCCATCGGCGTCGGGTATCCGAAACCGAGGAGCCGATCCGAGACGAAAACGCAAAAACTCCGATCCCAGGGACGGAATCGGAGCCAAGAGAGCCTCCTAACGGGATTGAACCGTTGACCGCTCGCTTACAAGTATGTTGCGAGACAACCACATACGTCCGCATGGAACCACCAGAGACGCTCTGACCTGTGTCAATCGTCCAGGCAGCACCACCCGAATCCACGTCCGTTCGGACCGACATGTGACACGTTCGTGACACCGAGACCCGCTTCGAAAGTCCATCGAGACCGTGGTGAATTCGCCTGAACGCGCACCGAATCGAAGCAGCCTTCGGCACCCGAACCACCGCTCGCTATCCACGAAATGCCCACGCTTTCAGTGTGGGACTCACCACTCGGTGTGCGATTCGAACGCCGCACCTCTTGGTAGTACCTCACACGGATTCGCGGACCGGTATGGATCCACACACGCCCTTTGGCCTGCTGATTTTGGAGTCCAAGTGTGACCTCAGCTCGGGTGGAACCACCCGAGCTGAGGTCACAGTGTTGAGTACAGTTCCGCGGTTGACGTCACCGTCCTGTGTAGTCTCACGCAATCCATCCCGGACTACGGTTGCCGCCTACGGCGGCCAGGGCTGTGTCAAGCCCGACCGCGTCACCCGTGGACGTGCTCGACTTGAAGGAGTCGAAACCTCCAGTAATCGAGTTCTGATGACCGGTGCGTTGGGTTCGGGTAGCGCCTCGCCGTAAGCCGCGGCGCACCAAGCGCCGAACAGCGACCACTGGTGGCTGTGACCGCTCGCCGTGCTGCCTGTCTCGGTGTCACAGGTGCGACGGCACCGGGCCGAAGGCCGACCGGATCGGGCTACTGGTGATCAGAATCCGCTTTAGGCATGAATTTGACGTCGCCAGGAGTGGCGGATGTCGACGCACCGCTGTGTCCGAGAAAGTCTGCGCGGACGCGTAGTCATCCTCGTGTCGTCGACAACAAGTAGTGTCGCGACTATGTCGGTTGAAGGATCGCAGTTCAATCTCGACGAGGTCCGAGCCTTCGCAGTGAAGGCCAGCAACGTCGGGCAGTACATAGCCCACTTCGCGCTCGCGGCAGCGAAGCATTCGCCGCAGTATCGGGAGCCTGGAGTGGAATCGATGGACGCGGTAGATCTGGAGATCGGCCACGCGGACGACGTTGAAGGCCCACTGCTCACTGCGCATCGGTTAGCGAAGTTCTACGTGATCTCTGCTGGTGATGCGTTGCTGTCATGTTGTGAACTGGTTGGACGCGACTTTCCGATGCACATCGGATCCGCGGCCCTTGCCCGTGTTACGGCCGAACATGCAAGCAGAGCCATGTTCGTCGGCGATCCCGAAATCGGGTGGAAGATTCGAGTTTTACGCACTCATGCGCTGTTTCATGCAGCTCTTCAGGAGTACAGATCCTCATCAGAACTTGGAGCGCTTGAACTCCTCGAAGCCTGGAAGAAGTGGCGAAACAGGACAGGCGCCACGTTCAGTGATATCCCGAAGCAATCCGCAGGTAGCAATCGGAAACTGATCGAGGATGCGTTCCCGCATGCATTGGCGTACGACGAGCTGAGTCGCCCGACACACGGCAACGCAGTTTGGCTGACACTCGCCGTCATTCAAGAGCAGAAACGCACCAACTACACCTGGTGTGCGACTTTGAGAAACGTACAGTTCGCAATGGACGCTACGATCGCTGCGGCACATAGACTTTGTTTGTTGTGGGACCTGGACCCGAATGAAGTCTTCACCGCTTCTCAAAACGGTCTTGGCGTCGACGACCCACTCACATGGGACACGTTGCTCGGTGCCTGTGATGCCGTCCGGGCAGGAGTGGACGAACTCTCGAATGCAGTCGTCGTCGATAGCACCCCTGACCCCCAGCCCCCACGGTAAGCGTAATTTGTTCCGCATCTGAACGTTCGGTGCCGGACGAACTCAACGGTGGGCTGTCTCGATTCCTGTAAGACGCAAATGCAGGAAAGCCGCTCGCCGCGATGCGTGGCTACAGGACGCTGCGCCCGACAAACGCACCGGGCACCACGTGGCAGGCGACGTCACCGACCGGCAGAACGAACGTCTCGGTGCTGTCCTCCAGCGCAGCGACCGGGCTCTTCGTCGGAGCGCCCAGATCTCGGCCTTGCCGTGTCGGACGCACTTCTTCAGGATCCATTGGTATCTATGGTTGTTCGCCGTCTGTATGCGAGTAAAATTCGTCTCGCCAGATCCGGAACGCAGCATCGCTGCTTCGGTAACGGGTCTCATCGAGCAGGCTGTCGAGAAGCTCCTGCTTGCGCCTCTTTGAAGCGTAAGCCTGAATGCTCTCCCTGCCGGTGAACAAGCTCGTCGTACGGGGAAATTTTGGACTACGAACCAGTCTGGATTTCAGCATCTCGATCAGATTCCCAGCCGCCAACCTGGTTTCGTTTGCGCTCGCTGTTGTGTACCGCTGACCGCGGTGAACAATTCTGTTTCGCCTCGTGAGGACCGCTTGCTTGTATGCCTGGATCACGCCGGCCTTGTCGTAGTCCCACGATCCGCCACCCAATGGATCGCACTTGCGAAGGAGCGCAAGCGGCCCGTTGTGAACTAGGTCGAGGGCGGCCGCCGCGGCTACGACGCCCTCTCCGTTCTCCCAACGAATAGCCAACGCAAGATTGCTGATGAAATACTCGCAGGCGACGGCGTATCCGACGATAGCGTTGTCGGGTTGGCCTGCGTCTAGGGAGACGTGAGCACGGTAGAGAAGGTCGATGGCCACTGCTGCCGGCACTTCAACACGAAGGCCGGCGAAGTCGGTAACCACAGCCCGCTGTTCTGATGCTGGAATCGGAGCGCCCCAGTAGCCAGCGTCGGCATCCGGACCCGGTAGGGGATGAGTCCACCAATTGCCGGTCCAGCGCAGGGTTGTGTTCACCACGTCGGCGTAGGTCAATGCGATTTCCTGTGCAGGTAGCGATTCGACTGTCAGGTCGGGAAGAGGATGACCTCTGAGTCGGGTCGCGCGAACCAGATCGTCGATTACCCACATTGCGAGATCAAGCGGTCCGAGTTGCACTCCATTGCGCACATCTTGAATGGTGGGGGCGGCAGCCACTGTCGGTACGTACACGCTGACGACTGACGCCGCACGCGGCGAATCGATGCGAAGCAAAGCAGGTGGCGCCACCGTGCCTGTTTCCCGCGCAAGTCCACGCACAGTTGCCTGCTGGGAGCCAACGCTGGTTGGGTCGTCGCTGAGTTCGGCGTTCCAGCACAAACGAATTGTGGTCGGGACGTGCAGCCATTCATAGTCGATGGGCATGTCTCGGTATCGGCCACGAGCGAGCCGCTCGCTGTCGATGTCGACGTCGATTCGCATATTGATTGGCACGAGCACTGGCAGCCGAATTCCTATACCAAGGCAACGTGGTGCGATGGTGCTGTCGAACCATGCCAGGTCAAGAATGGTGTCTGCGGAATCCGACATGGCTCGACTGTTCCAGATCCCGGGTGGGTCCGCACGTGCATTCTAGAACGTGGTGGTCGCGACAATGGTCCAACCAACAGCGTCGGAATGCAGGCAGATCGGAGACGAGGGAGCCAGTCTGGACACCCCCTTGTTCAGCGTCGCAGGTATTCGTACCGAAGGGCGTTCATCGCCGGTCGTAAAATCGCATCACGCCAGTCCACGAGAGGCGATATCTCAGCCACGCAGGGTGCATCCCTGCGATCCTTCGATCGTCCTGGGCGACCCCACCGGAAGCCGTGACGGCGGCGGGACTAGGTGCGGAAGCGTAGGGGCAGTCAGGAGGTTTCCTGGCGTCGCGAAGGTCCGGCGAAGCGAATCAGTTCTTGATCGATCGGCACGGGAGACAACGATGGCAACAAGTTCGGCGGGGGAATTCCAACAGCCTGATGACGTCGAAACACTACCGGTGGCACCGCGGCCGCTGAAGACTGATTCTGAACTCGTTCAGGAGGTTACTGCGATTTTTTCTCGCCATCTCAAGGGGAGCGATGTCGCTGTGGATGATGACTTCTTTGGGCTCGGTGGCAACTCCATGATCGGAATCAAGATCATCGATCGCATTCTCCAAGATTACGGAGTGGAGCTATCGGTGCGAGCCTTCTATCTGGCGCAGACACCTGCGAAAGTCGCTGAGCTGGTTGAGATGGGTCGGGCCCAGAAGTGAGGTTGGAGCCCAGAGCCGAGGCGATGGTAGACATTGACGGCATTGACCTGCTCGACCTTGATCTCTTTACCGCTGGTGACCCGCATGCGGTCTGGAGCGTTCTACGAGATCAAGCACCACTGCATCACCAAGTGATGGCTGACGGCCGGGAATTCTGGTCGGTAACACGATACGACGATGTGTGCTCTGTGCTCGGTGACCATCGTCGGTTCACTTCCGAGCGCGGCACGATTGTCACCCACCTCGGCGAAAATGATATCGCCGCGGGCAAGTTGATGACGTCCACCGATCCCCCTCGGCACACGCAGGTCCGACGAGCGATCGGCGAGCGCCTCACCACCCGTGCAGTTGCGCCGATGGAGGACCGAATCAGGCAGTCGATCGCGACCTTCCTCGATCCTGCGATTAGTGGGGAGATCTGGGATCTAGCCGAAGCTGCGCGGCTTCTTCCAATGTTGGTTGCGGGCCCCCTCCTCGGGATTCCTGAACGCGATTGGCGGGAACTAGTGACGCTGAGCGGTATGGTCGCCGCACCCGCTGACCCGGAATTTCAGTGTGGCAGCCAGTCCGCGACATTGACAATCGCCCATCACGAGATAATCAGCTATATCACCGATTGGGTACAGCAAAAGCGAGCCGTTGGGGGCGAAGACGGGAGCTTGCTCGATCATCTGATGAGCGTGAAAATAGACGATGTTCCGCTCAACGATGACGAAATTGCTTTCGACGGATATAGCTTGCTGTTGGGTGCCAATGCCACAACTCCTCACACTGTATCGGGCACGGTTCTCGCTCTCGTCAAACGGCCCGACCAATTCGCCATGGTTCGCGCAAACCACGCCCTGGTTCCCGGGTTGGTCGAGGAGGGTCTTCGGTGGACTTCGGCAGCCACCAACTTTATGCGCTATGCCGTCACGGATGCCGAAATAGGGGGTGGAACGGTGCCCGCGGGCGGTGCCGTCGTTGCGTGGATCGGCTCGGCAAACCGGGACCCGACGAAGTTCTTGAACCCTCACGTGTTCGATGTCAGGAGAACCAGCAACAGGCACATTGCGTTTGGGTTTGGTCCGCACTATTGCATCGGTGCACCGCTCGCCCGACTAACTGCTCGAATCTTCTTTGAAGAGCTAACTACCCAATTCGTGTCGGTTGAACTCGGTGGCCAGCCTCGTCACTTGCGGTCATTTTTCATAGCCGGGTTGGCAAACCTTCCAATTGTTGCCAGAAAGTAGATGACATGGTCTTCGGTGCTCGTCCAGCTCTCGATAAATCGTCCTCTGCCGCAAATGGGGCCGACTCAAAAACACACACTCGGTGGCTGGTCCGGGCTCCGGCGGATGAGGACACCGCGCGCCTATTTTGCTTTCCCCATGCAGGCGCTGGAGCTTCGGTTTTCAGTTCCTGGCCCATCCACTTAGGCGGAATTGGGATATATCCACTCCAGTTTCCCGGGCGTGAGAATCGTCTCGGAGAGCAGAGCGCCGCTACGTACGGCCAACTCGCCGCAGGTATAGCACATGCCCTAAATCCGCATCTTGATCGCCCATTCGCATTCTTTGGACACTGTGTGGGTGCTTGGTCGGCTTATGAGACGGCGATCTATCTCAGGGAAGCTGGCATGTCACGCCCCCGTCGGCTGTTCGCATCAGGCCAGGCCGCCCCGCATAATTCGGACAGCGATCCGATGCTAAAGATGTCTGAGCTCGAATTGCGAGAGAACCTGACAACTGTATTGAAAAGTAGAGGGGTCGAACCCAGACCGGACATGATCGAGCTCGGTTTCACAGTGTTGTGGACAGACATCGAAGCTGTGCGGATGTACCAGCGCACTGCTCCAGTTGAGCTGAACTGCCCGATATCAGTCCTGCGCTGGCGCGACGACGCTGACGTTGATCATGAGGCATTCAAAGAATGGAACCGATACTCGAATAATGTCGACATGCACGAACTCGGGGGCGGGAAGTACGAGTTCATCGATCTCTCCGAGAAGCTGCAAACTCTACTCCAAACATGGTGACCGTCATCAAAGCGGTGTCCCGCTAGCGGGGTAGGAAGAGTTCCGGTGCCAGAACGTGTGATCGTTGAGTCGCCGATGCCCTGATCGACAGGATCGATCAGTTTTTCGATCAGTTGATTCATCGGGCGTTAGCAGCACTGGTGCCAGGGCCGGCTGAATGGAGATCGGCATGGGGCAACCAAGGCCCTCCGATCGGACGGGCTCACGCCCTCGAGCACTCCTATGTCCGTGCAAATTACTCCTTCGCGCGAACGTGCCGACGCCGGAAGTCCCGGATGGCCGTGTCGCAAGCCGGCCTCAACACGGCCGGCTCCACCTCCGCCTCCTCGATGTCAGCCGGTGGCGCGAACGCGCAGAGTGCGTACCGCAGGTGATCGCATCGACGTGGGTCAGCCGAGCTTCTGGGCGATGACTTCAAAGGTGCATTTTCGCACTCCTCCGTACTTCACAAGACACTGCGAGACCTCGTCGGTGACGGCTTACGGCGATGTGACAGGTGAGTGAACTCCGCTCACCTTAGATCCGACTGGAAGGTATGTCCCAACCATTTCTTTCAGCAACGTCTTTCGCGAGCCTTCGGTGGAGCACGTATGGCATGAAGAAGGCAAGAGCATTGCCGATGCTGCGAGTCACGTCGCCCCTATGCGACAGAAAATCTATCGAAGTTTGCAAGTGGATCGGTCAAACTCCTTCCAAGGCATCGGATGGGGTGTAAGGTCCACGCACAGAATCAGTGGATGGCAAACGCATTACCTCGCCGCATTGGAGAACTGATAATGACGCCAGAACTCAAAAACATGTTTCGAGTAGGAATATCATTCCTTGTGCTAGCTATTTATGCTCTGGTCTGGGTCTGGCTTTCCGTTTCGACTTGGCAGTATGTTGCGACCGAGACGGCACCCACGTTGCCTGTAAGCGCAGCCAACGCATCGTTAGCAGGACTGCTGGCCACTGCGGTGGCCACAGGGTCTGCAAATGTGTTGGGCTTTAAGCTGCCGGAGAACGATGTTCAAACATACGGACAACTGAGCCTGGGTGGGCGCCTGTCGTCGGCTCTTAGGTCTATGTTTTCGGTGTCGGTTCTTCTGACCGCGGGATGCGTCTGTTACATCGTCGTAGGTACTCTTGTTCTTGTCACTTATGTGTTCAATCAAGCAGAGTCACCTGGAATAATCGCTGGCTTTGGCTTGGCGATCGTCGCGTGGTTCGTTGCGGCCTTTACGAGCGTCTTCAGTACTACTGGGTAGAGCTAGCCGTTGAGTCAGCCTCGAATAGCACTACTCCCATCCTGAATGGCTGCTACTTGCAGGTAGTCGGGACAGGGTTTGCGGCGGCTGGCCGATGCCGCAGGGCAGTTACCCCGATTCATGCACGCCGCCGCGAGACACGCTATGAAGTGGGATCGCTTAGTGTCCAGTGCTTTGGGGAGTCTCAATACAGCCGTCCGTTCGAGGCGGCGTCACAGGGGCTATTTTCTTTGGTTTCAGTGGTAGTCGAGAGCCTTCGAGATATCGGAGGGAGGCTGCCTTGAGTTCGCTCGGCCGTTAGGGGGCAGTGCTCGATTCGTAGATGAGGTCACGAAGCAGCTCGCTGGGCCCTGCCGCAATACTGCCCGCGGCGGCGTCGCGGTAGATACGCGAGGGAACGGCATCTTCGGTATAACCGCGAGCTCCGTGATACTGCAGACATACGGCGGCCGCGCGGCGCGCGAGCTCTGTGGCCTGAAGCTTGGCGATCGATGCGGTGCGGGTACTCAAGGTCCCTGAGATGTGCTGCTGAGCAGCGTGATAGGTGTAATGACGAGTCGTTTCGAGATCGCTGTGTAGGTTCGAAATTTCTTGTCTGACTGACTGTTTAGCGCTCAAAGGAGCTCCGTTGATCTTGTGGGCGCGAGTGAAGGCGTCGAGTAATTCGATGCAGTGCCTCGCACCGCCAAGTGCAAGAAGTGCGGCCGCCAGGCGTTCGAAATCAAGCGCGCGCATCAGATGGAGGATGGCCCTGTCCTGACGTCCGATGAGTGCTCCTTCTGGTACCGGTGTGTCGCGGAAGGTGATCGTGCCGATATCGGCGCTGTGCCATCCGAGCATGGGTGTCTGGACTCGTTCCACCGACTCGTGATGCGCATCGATGATCAGCAGCGATCCACCTACGAGACCGCGTGTGGCGGTGGATTGACCGCTTTTCACCAGCGTGATGAAGACATCGGCCGTGGTCGCGTTGGCGATGTAGGTCTTGGTACCAGAAACGTTGTAGCCCGCTCCGGTTGCGACGGCGGTTGTGGAGAGTGCGTGAAGGTCCGAACCTGATCCCTGTTCGCTGATGGCCAATCCCGCTACGAGGGAGCCTCGACGACAAGGCTCTAGGTAACGCTCCCGTTGTTCCGGTGTACCGAACATCTCGAGGTAGGACGCAGCCATGTACGCGTGCACACCGATACTTGCTCTGATTCCCGCGTAGCCCGTTCGGCCGAGCTCTTCGAGCAATATTGCACTAAACAAGAAATCGGATCCAGACAAACCATGCTGAAGAAGCCCATGATCGGCAAGGGACCGCCACACGGACTTGTCCATGCGGCGATCCGCCTCCCATTCGTCAGCGTGAGGGAGAATTATTTCCCCGAGGATCTGCCGAACTTCGTCCCGGAAGACATCAAGGGTGCCAATTACAATGGGTCCGTGTTGTTTTCGCAGTGCCAGAGCATTTGCTGCAGTCATGCGATGGAGCTGACGGCGTGTGGGGGCAACACTGCGGTGATAGGGCCCTTGATCTGAAAGACGGCGTTCGGAGTTCCTGCCGCAGCCCAAGTAGTTGAGTATTGGAGCAAGTCCTCGTCGACGACAGTTGTCAGGGGTTGCAGATGGCCAAACGGGGGTAGACCCCCGATTGCATATCCGGTCACGGCCTTGACGAACGCCGCATCCGCCTTGACGATTTCGACCTGTAGCAGACGTTCGAGTGCTCGTTCGTTGACCCGGTTCGGGCCGCTTGCGAGCACAAGTACCGGATCGTTCGCCAACGTCGCTCGAAAGACGAGCGACTTGACGATCTGTTCCTTGGCACAGCCAAGGGCAGATGCTGCGTCATCTGCTGTTCGCGTGGATGCGGGGAGTTCGATCACCTGAAAGTCATGGCCGCGATCCTGGAGTGTCTGTTGAAATTGCTGTGCACGTTTGGCCAAAGTCATGAGATCAGCTCTTTCGACGGTGACATGGTCTGTAAGAGTGTTCGCCGGTCGATCTTGCCTGTCGGTGTCAAGGGGAAGTCGTCACAAAGTCGTACGGCAGACGGCACCATGTACGGGGGAAGTTCGGCGTGAAGTTGGCTCTTGATCCAGTCGGGGGTGCACTCTGCGGTGTGCGGGACGATGAATGCGACTAATCGTCTGTCGGGTGCGGTGTCGTCGACGGTGACAAAGCAGTGTTTGACTGAGTCGAATAGATCCAAATGATGTGTGACTTCGCCGATTTCGATTCGGTGGCCGTTGATCTTGACTTGGTCGTCGTCTCGCCCGAGGAAAACTAGGTCACCTGTGTCGAGGAAGTATGCGCGGTCCCCCGTACGGTAGAGGCGTTCGGGTCGTCCGTCTACGGTGGCCTCGAAGAACGCATCGTCTGGTGCGGCTCGGGGATCGGTCAAGTATCCAGGTGAGAGACCTGGCCCTGCAAGATGTAGAGTTCCGGATTCTCCTATGCCACAAAGCCGCCCGTTTCTGAGCAAGTACACACGGGTGTTTTGTAGAGGCCGCCCGATCGGGAGCCCAGTGGTTCCCGACTCGATACGTCTGACGGGGTAATAGGTGGCAAACGTAGTAGCTTCGGTGGGTCCGTAGACGCTGACGATCTTGTCTGGACCGAGAGCCTGTAGCGCCATGTCCATATGTTTGAGTGAATGAGCCTCTCCCCCGGTCAAGATGGTGTCGAGGCCGGAAAAAATCGCAGGGTCTTCCTCGATGGCGAGGTTGAACAAAGCCGTCGTCAGAAACAGGGTAGTGATCGAGTTGTCTGCCAGGACTCTTCGAAGCTCCATCAGCCGTACGAACTTGGATGGGTAAAGCACACAGGTGCCGCCAGTGAGCAGGGCACCCCAGATCTCGAATGTTGCTGCGTCGAAGACGACAGGTGCCAGGTGGAGCAGGACGCTTCCCTGTCCGAGCCTTGCGTACCTTGCGTTCTGCACGAGCCTCATCACAGACCGGTGTTGTATCGGAACGCCTTTAGGTGTTCCTGTGGATCCCGAAGTGAAGCAGATGTAGGCAACGCTGTCAGCCCGAGCGCCCGTCCGCCGGCGGACTCCATCGTTTTCATCGAGTTTCGGTGCCTCGGTGGAAACTACACGCAGCTGTCGGAACCGGGCACTCAACATGTCGGGGCGATCCGATATCGCCGCGGAGCATTGCGCCAGGCCGATTACGGACTCGATCCTGTTGTCGGGCCAGGAATTGTCGAGCGGGAGGTAGGTGCCACCGGATTTGATTACCGCCAACAGGGCGGTGATCAGATCCGGTGTCCGCGCGACGTCGACAGCAACCACCTCGCCAGGTTGAATCCCCTGTGCGCGCATGTGAGCACACATCTGCTCGGCGCGCTCGTAGAGTGCGCGGTAGGTCAAAACTGTTTCTCGGTAGACCACCGCAATGGCGTCAGGGGTGGCAGTGACCTGCGTGTCGAAGACGTCTGCGATTGTGCAGTCGTCGAGATAGGGGGCGTCCGTGTCGTTGACGTATGTGTGCAACGAGAGGGCGTCAGGGGACGTCGATACAGTGCGCACTCGCTGTCTCCAATCGTTTGGTGATCATCGCCAACACATCGGTTCTATGGGTGTTGAGGAAGAAGTGACCGCCGGAAATCTCGACGGTTTCGAGCTCGTCTGTGGTGTGTTCCCGCCATCCCTGTGTAGCGCGAAGGTTGTCGATGGAGTCGTCACGCCCGTAGAACGCAGTGATAGGCGTCTCGAGCGCAATGCCCGCGTGTCGGTCGCCCCATTGTTCTGCCAGCGCGATGTCACGGCGGACCGTAGGAGAGAGCACGTCCATGAGTACCTTGTTTGCCAGTAGCTCCGGTGGTGTTCCACCAAGAAGCCGGAGAGCTTTGCGAAATTCGTCTTCATCGAGGGTGTGCATGAAGGGAAGGCTCTGAGGCGTTCTGGGACTGCGAGAACCTGACACAAACAGACGGTCTGCGGAGTGAACGCCGCGGACAGCCAGGGCGTGAAGTACCTCATAGGCCAGCCTCGCACCAAAGCTGTGGCCGAAGAAGGCGTAGCGACCGTCCAGATAGGGCGTGATTGCGGTAGTGACATCCTCGATCAGGGATGGCCATTCCGTGTGTGCCCGTTCGGATATACGGGTGGACCTGCCTGGGAGGCGAACTGCGAGCAGTTCGATCTCTGCCGGCAGTAGCTGCGCCCAGGGTCGGAAGATGTCGTGGGTTCCGCCGGCGTACGGGAAGCAGACCAACGTCGTCTTCGATTGGCCGCCAACAGTGCCCAACTGGGCAATCCAGCGATCCTCAGCTTCCGTCACAGTCAGAGACTGTCTGACGAGTCGAGCCTGGTCGTCGATCGAGCGATGGTCGCGGCGATCTCGGCAATGGTGGGTCGCTCGAACAGGTCGTCGGGCGGCAATGCGTCTTCACCGAAGGCGTCCTCCGCGCGAGCGATCAACTTCAGTGCCGTCAAAGAGGTTGCCCCGACTGCGAAGATGTCGTTTGCGGTTTCCGTGATCGGAAGCCCGAGTGAGATGCATGTTTCGAGTACCCACGCTTCGGTAGTAGAACTACTGCTCACAGTCATCCCTGAACCCCTCCCCGTGGAACGAAGCGATGTCCATTGACCGTGCTGTCGGCAAACTTGTTGTAGCCGTACTCGTCCCGTCCCGAGACCAAGACGTTTCCGAATTTGTCCAAGCTTGCTTCGCCGCCGAACTCGGCCAGCGCATCGGAGTAGGGATAGACCCGTACCGAGGTCGGAAGATAGCGTCCGGCGAACCCGAGCCGCATCTTGTCGGTGAGGCCGCTGTGCGGATGCGATGCATGCATCAACGTTGACCAGAAGATGATGAACTGACCCTGCCTCATCACCTGGGATACGGCCTTCGACTCGTCGGGACTCCAGTTCGGGTCCTTCTGTAGCTGGCGGTAGTCGTACCCGAAGAAGCCTCGCCGGGTTCCGTCCTTCTCGACCTTGTTTACCGAGTCGGCGTCGTACTCCATGGTCTTCGACTCGTCGTAGTTCATCGTCTTGTGTGACCCTGGAATGAACTGCAGGCAGCCGTTGTCGATGGAGGCTTCCGTGAACGCCGACCAGACGGTGATTGTTCCACCGAATTCAGCGTCGTCCGGCCAGACGATCTGTGGGTGCTTGGAGCCGGCGACGTTGGAGAAATTGTCGGCCTGGTGCCAGTCGGTGCCCTCGTCGCCAGGATATTTCGGGAAGAATTCGCTTCTCCAGCACAAGGTGTCGGGTCCAAGAATGCTCGAGACTCGGTCGACTATCTCGGGTCTCGTGATGTGGTCGGCAAGGAAGTCGATATCCAAGTGGCGGTCGTAGTTCGACAGATTCGTGACCCCAGAGACTGCGCTTTCGCCCTTGTATATCGCATTCTTGGTATTCAGGAGTTTCGGGCGAAGAGCCCGAAGGTGTTGCTCCATCTCGTCGGGCTCATACAGGTCGAATGGCCCGATGTAGCCGTCTCGGTGGAACTGTTCCAGCTCGGCGCTGGTGAGCGCGAAGTCAATTGTCTGCTGTTGCACGGTTTTCCTTTCGTTCACTCCGTCGGCAGGAACGCCACACGGAGTGCTGATCAGCTGGTGCTTCGTCTGTTGAGGTAGTTCTGGATGGTTTGTGCTGCGAAGCTGATGTGGCGTTCGAGCACACGAACTGCTTCCTCGACTGCCTGTCCTCTCGCTGCCTCGATGAGTGCCCTGTGATCGTCTTGGGCCAGCTCCTCGATCCCCAGCGCCGCCAGATGAAAACGAAGCAGTCGTTCTTCGTCCTGCAGCTCGCTCTCGACCATTCGCAGGAGCTTGGTGTTTCCGGCGCGACGGTACAAACACATGTGAAATTTGGCGTTCTCTCGCCCCAGAACATGCAGGTCGGTCGTCTGCTCCATGGCGCTCACATGACTCTCCGCTTCTGCGAGGTCGTCGACTGTCAGGTGCGGTACGGATTTCCTCAACGCTGCAGGTTCGAGCGCGAGGCGCACTTCATAGGTTTCAGCCGCATCGGTCGCGGTGACCTGGGTGACCATTGCTCCCCTGTTCGGCACGATCGTCACCAGCGCATGTGATTGAAGCTGCAGGAGTGCCTCTCGGACCGGCATTCGACTCACCCCGAACACGCGCGCCAGCTCCTCTTGGCGCAGGGTGGTTCCGCTCGGAATCCGCCCGTCGAGAATGGCGGATGAAAGCGTCTCCTCGATCAACGCTCTTGCGAGGTGAGGCTCGGTCGTCACGGTTCCCAGAACGTCGAGAACAGGGGTCGGTCGAGAGGTCATCGAGAACTCCAATCATTCGAAATGTTGCTTAATCATCCCCCTTGACTGTTGCTAGCGAATGCGGTGTAGTAAATCGGATCCTGGATCCAATTTGACTCTAAGTACGCCGAACGAATGTGTCAAGACATCCGATACAGCCCCTCCGGTCGGTGCAACATGCTGGTCGGGAAGGCAAGGAAGGTTCGCGTTGATGGAAATCTGCGTGTGTTCGTCGTGGGTCTTTCAGCCGCCGAGCAGGCTTTCGACCTCCGAGCGATGGCAAATGCCGCTGCAGCTGGACGATTTCTCCACTCGGGGCGATCTTGATGGACCTCCAGAACCCGAGGAGCAATCGGCGCACCACGCCCTTCTCGTGTCCACGGCGAGAAACTAAATGGACCCTGTCAACTCTGATCACTACCCACACGCTTCTCGTGCGCAGCCGGTCACAGCCGGGATTGTTACTGCCCTCGTGGGATTCACCAGCTCGTTCGCGGTTGTCTTGACCGGTTTACGTGCAGTCGGCGCATCCGACACCCAGGCGGCATCGGGACTGCTGGCCCTATGTGTAGTGATGGGTTTGGGGATCGTATTTCTCGCAAGCCGATACCGGATACCCATCACTTTGGCGTGGTCCACTCCGGGAGCGGCGCTGCTAGCGGGGGCTGGTTCGGTCGTTGGGGGCTGGCCTGCGGCGTTGGGAGCCTTCGTTCTGGTCGGCGTCGCGATCGTTCTCACCGGTCTCATACCGAAACTCAGCACTCTCATTGCCGCCATCCCAGTCTCACTCGCACAAGCAATGCTGGCCGGCATACTCCTGCCGTTGTGTACTGCCCCTATATCGGCGGTAGTTCACACACCTCAAACGATCGCGCCAGTGGTCATCACATGGTTGATCCTGCAACGTTTCTACCCGCGTTGGTCGGTTCTGGCGGCTTTCACAGTTGCGGCCATTGTTATTGCTGTGGACCGAGTTGCCTCGAACAACTCAGTCTCCTTCGGCAGCATCGTGCCACGTCTAGAACTGGTGATGCCGCAGTGGACATGGCAGGCAGCTGTTGCTCTGGCGCTGCCTTTGTATGTCGTCACCATGGCATCGCAGAACGTTCCCGGATCAGCGGTGATGGCGTCGTACGGTTACACCGTTCCCTGGCGTTCGTCGATGGTCTTGACTGGCATTGGTACGGCGGTAGCCGCTCCAGCCGGCGCACACGCTATCAATCTTGCTGCGATAAGTGCTGCGCTCGCCGCCGACGAACAAGCCCATCCAGATCCGCGCAAGCGATGGATTGCGGCCCTCACCGCGGGGTGGGCCTACCTCCTGCTAGGAGGGTGTTCCGCTGCCCTGGCGGCCCTCATTGTTGTTGCCCCGGCCGGAATCGTCGAAACCATTGCAGGCCTTGCGCTTTTCGGCACCCTAGCTTCAGCACTGACTTCCGCCTTACACCGCGATGTTGACAGACATAGCGCAGCGATCACATTTGTAGTCGCGGCATCGGGGGTGAGTGCTGCAGGGATCGGGTCAGCATTTTGGGCGCTCATCGCCGGCCTCGCAGTTCACGCCCTCGGATTCGTTCGGCGGCGTCCTTGCGGGTCGAAGGGCCACACCAGCACCGGCGCTCACACCGCCGAAGAGAGCGTCGCATGAGTACAGCCGTTGATTCACGGGTGACAGGACAGTCCAGAAGTACGAGAAGTGCAGCACTGCAACGTAATACGACTGTCAGGTGTTGCTCGACTCGGCCGGCGGCGGTGACTGAGCTTTGGACTGGACCGATTGGTCGTCAAGATGCCCGACGGGCGATTGCCAGAGAGCTACCGAGGAGCTTCATTCGATGATTGTTCTTACCAACCCGGTATCGAGCGGAACTGCGCTGGCGCGGGCGTTCGACGAGCGAACCAGCGACACGCTGCGCATCTACACACCAGAACTGGTTCCAGCTGATCATGGCGACAGGACACTCGTACACCAAGATTTAGAAGAGACCTGCGTGACACTCGCCCGGGCGGGCGCAAGTCATGTAGTCGCGGCCAGCGAATACGGCGTAACGCTTGCCGATGAATTGAACCATCGACTCGGCTTACCCGGAAACGACCCGTTTCTGTCGGGGGCACGTCGTGATAAGTACCTGATGATCCGCGCCATCAACGAAGCACGAGTACCAATCGGCAATGCAGTCATGGTGCAATCCATCGCGGAAATGACGGCTGCGCTGGATGGGTGCGAGTTTCCGATCATGGTCAAGCCGGTGGACAGTGCTGGAAGTGACGGGTGCAGGGTCTGCCCCGACCGTCTGGCCGCCCACAGAGCCGGCGCGGCGGTGTTGGGAAACCGGAATCTCCTGGGCCGAAACAATGATCGAGTTCTGTTGCAAGAGTATATCAGCGGGCCTCAGTACGTCGTCAACACGGTGAGCATCGGTGGGACTCATCTGCTGTCCGACTACTACCACTGTCGAATCGACGAAGTCGAGGGAGGTGCCCCGGTGTATCGACATATGAGGGCACCGCAGCTGTTGGACGACCGCGACCACGACGTCATCCGCTACACACTTCGATGCCTTGATGCACTGGGGATCAAGGAGGGGGCCGCGCACTCGGAGGTTCGGATGACGTCGAACGGCCCGCGTATGGTGGAGGTCAATTCGCGCGTGATGGGTCCATGCCTGGAACCTGATCCATATTTCGCCGCATTGGGAACGACGCACCAGCACGCGACGGCCGAGCGATACCTCGATCCGGAGGCGTTCAGGGCACGCTTCCAGATGCCGTATCGAGCCCGGAAGCACCTCGCCAAGGTGTTCTTGCGCGCACACAGCGAGGGAACTATATCGGCTGTCCCGGGCCTCGCGGCCCTACGCCGACTTCCTAACTTGCACACCGTTGTCGGCGTCCCCGGTGCCGGCACCACTGTCCGCGACCGGCTGCTGACTACCGGTTTCACTGGAATTGCGTTCCTCGTCGATGACGACGGGGACCGACTGACCGAGTCGTTGGCGACTATTCACGACCTCGAAAACGCCGGGCAGCTCTTCGACATCGTTCCCGACGACAGATTGAACAGGAAGGCATGATGCACGGCGAGAAGTTCGACGAGGTACAGGACATTGAACAAACTGGGTCGACCGTCCGCGGAGCGTTACCAGTACGCGACCCGTCGGCCAACGAGCCGCAGCACAAATGGCCGGCAGAGTGACTACTCACAACCGGTACCTGCTGTTGATCCTCCTATCGGTCGGAATGCAAGCGACGGTCCAAGGCTTCATGACGGAAAGGACCAGTCCGTCGGACAGCTTGGTGTTCTCGATCATGGCATTCGCCACTACCGCAGGCATTTTCGGTGTGGTTCACCGAGTGCGCTCGGGTCGGACAACACCAGCTCCACGGGAGACGCGTGTGGCGATGGCCTGGATGAATTTGGCCACGGCTATCACTTTTCTCAGCTACTACCTGTCTATCAGCATAATCCCGGCCTCGACGACCAGCTCGATTGAGGCGGCTTTGGGGCCAGCAGTGCTCATCCTCATAGCACTGGTGGTATTCCGGCGCCGAGAATGGAAGGGGCGAGTCGACCTGTGGTCGATATCCATCATGATGGCCTTCGGGCTGCTCCTCGCCGGCCGGACGTGGCAACTGTCAGACCGGAGTACCGGGTCAGCGGCGGCGATGATCGGTCTCGTGCTGGCCGTCGCAGCCGGTAGTGGCATGGCAGTGGTTGTGCTTCTGTCGAAGAGTTTCGGCAAAACCAATACAAGCCCAGTCTGGGTCACCGCACACAGATTTCATCTGACATACGTTCTCGCGGCGCTGGCGTGGCTAGTCAGCGAACCGCAGGTCCCCGATGCGAGTGAACTGGTCACACTGTTCGTTTTCGGTGTATTCGCCGTCGTCATCCCTCTGTTTCTGCTGCAAGTCGGGTTCCAGCGGGCGGATTCGCTTCCGGCGATTACTCTCGTTGCGCTGCTACCAGCTATGACCTGGTTAGCCCAGCTGGCCGCAGGGCAGAGCGCCGACGCCATATCGTTGTTGCTGATTGTGGGCGTGGTTTCAGCCTCGGTTACCTTCACTACGAGGCAAGCGTCGAAGCGCGTTGAGAACCCGACATGACTGGGCACGTCGCGATCATCGGTGCGGGCGCTGCCGGAACGGCGGTGCTATGGGCCGTCGCTCGCCACGGTGCCGCTGAGTCGATCGAGATCATCGATCCGCTGGAGCCCGGCCGTGGCCGGGTATTCGACACGGCACACACTCTCCTACGGTGCAACACTTCGGCCGCGGTGATGTCGCTCAGAGCCGACGACGTCGACGACTTCGTCGAGTACTTACGTCGTACCGGAGCCCCTTCTGAACCTTCCGAATTCGTTCCCCGACACTTGTTCGGTGGCTACATCAGATCCTGTTTGCGCGAGGCACGGAGTGCTGCAGCGAACCGGGGCCTATCGGTTGAGAACCAGCGGGCGCGGGCAATGTGGGTCGCTCCGCGTGTGAACGGTCGAGGGTACCGAATCGGACTCGATGACGGGCGATCGACAACTGCAGACCATGTCCTGGTCGCCCCAGGAGTAGGTCCTCCGACCGTGCCCTTCTCTCTACGCGGCTTCGTCAGTTCACCGACGTTCTTCGCGACCCCCTACCCGGTTGATAGAGTGATTCACTCACTTTCGGCTCGCTCGCGCATCCTCGTCATCGGCACGCGCCTGTCGGCTGTCGACTCGGCACTCACCCTTGGGGCCGCCGGCCACCAGGTCACCCTGACCTCTCGCTCGGGTGAACTACCGGCAGTACGGACGTCGTTGCGGCACAACCTCGTTGCGACACTCGACACAAATGCACTGGAGTCACTGTCGATCGAGAGTGAGCACCTACCCAGCGCGCTCTTGCGTCTGATTCGCAGAGCCACGCGCGACATCTGCGACCTTCCACTAGCACGGCAGACATCCTCGGCTGTCGATCCGGTATTGCGCATGCGCGAAGAACTAGCGCTCGCGGACGCCGGAGAAACGTTGTGGCAGGAAACCATTGCGCAACTGATCGATGTCATCAACGATCGCCTGTCCCGCGTGGATGATCCACGCGTTCGTGGTGTGGCAATGCAACGCGGCAGTCGCTTGGTGAATCGCTATATCTCGGCCATCCCCACAACGAACGCGCGTTTGCTCATGGAGTTGATCGACGCGGGCCAAGCGAGGGTTGCATCGGGCGTGCCGATTAACATCGCCCGAACTGGCAATGACGGCTGGCGGTGCACGTGGCGCGACGGAACGCAGGACTTCTACGATGCCATCGTCTGTGCCGCGGGGTTCCAACCTCCAACATTGAGCATCACTGGACGAGGATTGTCGTTCTCGTCGCCAAAAAGCACAGGGGGTGCACCACCCATGCTTGAGACAGACCTGCGGTTGCGTCTACCAGGATCGCTCACGTCCGAAGATGTCATGTTGATCGGTACGGCGTCATTCACCCGGGTACCCATCGTCAACTATGTCCGGACGGCAGTTCTCCAGGCCGATTCTGTGGCGAGGGAGCTAAAATTGGCGACACCAGCAGTCAGGTTGGGGCACTGATGTCGCGGGCAGACGTAGTGGAAAGCCCGATTGATTGGGGCGCAATTTCGCACTGTCGTCATGCGCTACCATCCACAGCCTTACTGAAACCCTCTGTTGCTTTCGCGGCGATCAGCGTGCTGGTGGTAGCCATCGTGGGTAAGTTCCTCGGCGTGTACCTCGGCTCCAGGTTGTGTCGACTGGGGCACTGGGAAGCGGTTGCCGTCGGCTCTGCCTTGAACTCGCGAGGAGTGGTCGAGATCGTCATTGCGATGGCGGGATTGCGGCTTGGAATCATCTCGTCGGAAATGTTCTCCATTATCGTGCTAGTCGCCGTCGTTACATCTTTGATGGCGCCGCCCCTCCTTCGAGCCGCAGTTGCTCGAATCCATTCGCCTGACGAAGAACGCCGAAAGCACACAAAATATACGGCCATGAACGAACCATCTATCCCATAATTTCAGCACCGAGTCGGCAATTTATGCCCGTGCCTCGGTTGTGCCCGTCGAACGGCGCGAGACCGTTTCATGGCAGTGTCATTCATCAACGCCATGCCACCATCCTAAAAGAGAGGCTGATCGACAGAGATGTCAATAAATGCTTTCTTTACAAACGAGATGCACCTTTGGTTGGACGCACATCCCTGTGACACCCACAGATTGATAACTGCAGACGGTCCGAAAACGGGGTTTCCCATAGTCGGCGTTACAACGAACCCGAGTATTGTGGCCGACTTCGTGCAGCGGGCGCCCCAATTTTGGAACCGGTCCACGACGGAGGAGCGGATGATGGAGGTGATCCGTGCGGGAGCAACTACTTTACTTTCCCTGCATTCCCAGTCCCGTCGTGAGAGTGGATGGATATCGGCGCAAATATCTCCTGAAATCATGGGTGATGCCGGTTCGATAGTCGAACAAGGAATACTGTATTCGTCGATTGCTCCGAACGTAATGGTTAAAGTGCCCTGCCATCAGGAAGGAATCGAGGCCGTCGAAGAACTTGTCTCTCGTGGAATTTCGGTCAACGGGACCATGACCTTCTACGCTTCGCAGGTCAAAGCGTTCGCAACAGCAGTGTCGCACGGCAGGCGACGTCTTAGGCCAGGAAGTTTGGAGCCAAAATCGGTCGTAACACACATGATAGGTCGAGTGGGCGATGGGATCCACCCCTCAATTCTCGCTAATATAGACACCGTGCAATTGCGGCAGTTCGAATGTGCCATAGGCCGCCATGAGCAGGAAATATTGGCGACGGTGGATCCTGAGACGACGTTGCTTCTATCATCTGTACGAATGGATCAGGGACATGGAATTCCCATTCATATCGAGGCTTTTAAATCCACAAAGGTTATTTTCACTTTGAAGCCCGATCACATCCATCAGATTGGGGCGATGAAATCCAACTTCGTCGAGGGCGACATACTTGAGGGTATAAACTCGATTCGTGCGGACTTGAGTCTGTCGCACGAAGCATTTCCGGATATACCGGCTGAAATACTTCAAATGCATCTCGACGAAGACGCGCTTCCGATTAAGCATTTCTCCTCGACTCCGCAATTTGCTCAAGTTCGGTCTGAAATAGCGTTAAATTCATCTATTCACCGTCGCTGGAACAGCGTTCGTCAGGCTGCGCCATGATTAGTACGTTTAAATACTGATCTTGCAACCAAATCGATCTATTTCATGATATTTTATCCTCGTCTGGAAGGTGAGTAGCAATGACTGAGACCCAACGTACCGAGTCGGACTTCAGAACCGGAGCCGAATTCGGCCGTGGTCGGCTATCGGGGACCGTGATGATAATTGGGTTCGGAGATTTGGCCCAAAAGCTTACAATGCTTCTTTTGCAGCAAGGTTATGTGAAGCGAATTGTTGCAGTGGGTCGGGACGAGGAGTCTCTGATCAGAGACGTCAACTTGTGTCGTTACACGGCGGCTAATGCAAGATCTGCCACGGAAATTGTGGCTTATGCGTGCGACGCCACGGACACCGAACGTCTCTCCGACTGCATTGTGACGACAAACCCCGACATAATTGTCAACTGCACCACGGTTCAGAGCTGGCGACGCTTGACCGAGCTCCCTCAAGGTGTCTTCGACTCTCTCGACGAGGCGCAATTTGGGCCGTGGCTGCCGATGCATCTCGCACCTGCTCTGGCGGTGTACGACGCATACCTCGCAAGTGGATCTCAGGCCGTACTGGTAAATTGCGGGTTCCCAGACGCAGTCAATCCGATACTTGCTGCCGTACATGGATCTTGCCGCGCGCTAGGAGCTGGCAATGCCAGCAACTTGATCCCCGCACTCCGATTCGCATGTGCGAGACTCTGGGAGATTGACCCTCGGCAGGTTGAAATTCTACTAGCAGCTCAGCACTACGTCAGTCACCGCGTCCCGCGATATGGTGATAGTGGCGGCGCTCCAATGTTGTTGGGTGCATTCGTGGGCTGCTGTGAATATCGCTCGGTCGAAGGAGATGATCTCTTAACGGTGTTGAACGACGTCGCAACGACCGGGCGCCGCCGTGGCGGAATCAACGGACAATTTTTGACCGCGAGCTCAGTTTTGTCGGTCGTAGCGGCTAGCTTCAGTGATTCTTCGCGGATAGTGCACTCGCCCGGAGTAGGAGGTCTTCCAGGTGGCTATCCGATCGAAATGGACAAAAAGGGATGGAGAATGCGAGTGCATCCCGGTCATATTGTCCAAGAGCTCGTGGATGTCAACCGCCGTGGGCAAGAGTTCGATGGAATCGTCGACATCGATTCATCGACGGGTATTGCAACTCTAGCGGCGGCGAATCTTGAGCGGGTGCGCCATCACATGGACTATCCGTGGGGCGATATCTCACCTTCACGGGCATGGCAAATCTCAAAATCCCTTCGCGGTAGCTTCGTTGATTTGCTAAAGACGAGCAATAAGACGGTGTCCGATCACTAGAAACGAATGACCAGGAGGTCTATTTGGAATCAGTAATGTCTGCGGGGTCCACGGGATCGAGATGCAACGGCAGTAGCGCTTGAGTTGTTGCGTAACAGTTCGGAGCGGTCATTGTCGTGGTCTGGAATTCTGTGGACGATGGTAGATTGTGCTGGTCGATTTGAGGTTCGTATCGGCTAGTGGGGCCGGAGTCAGGGCGTGCCATCTGGATAGCGTCCGCCAAGGCTCCGAATAATTCTGTCTGCTCGGGAAACCAACAGCTCCCCCCACTCCTCGCATCGTTCCTGGGGCATGCGATAGGCAGGCCCACTGATAGTGAGCACGCCGATGACGTCAGCCGCAGAATCGAAGATTGGTGCAGACAGGGCGGATACGTCTGACGAGCACCCGCCAACAGTTGTTGCGTACCCACCAGCCCGTATCTTGGACGTGGTCCTGCATTCGGCTTCTGAGGTAGTATTCAGTTCACCCGTCACCATCTGCATCTGGCCGCCCAGAACTTTAGATGCCGAATGAGGTGCGTAGGCCAGAAAGACCCTGCCTGCGAGGCAGTTATCCAGTGGGATCACCTTGCCTACGTGCATTTCATGGCGCAACGAATGTCTTGTTTCGGCAACGGCGACAGCAACGCAGAAGCTCTGCTCGGTTCGGAAATAAGATACTGTCTCTCCGGTTAAATCTCTAATTTCTTCAAGGATCGATTTTGCAGTCGTAAGAAAATCCAGATCTCTTGTAGCTGCTGCTGCCCAAACCCTCATTTTGGCCCCAACGAGAACCTGGTCGCCACTCTTGTCGAGGAAACCCTGGGACACCATGTTGCTTACCAGGCGCTGAACCGTGGACCGTGGCATTCCGGTTGCTCGTTGTATTTCACTGAGGGTTAACGCTCGACGCTGCAATGTGAATGTTTCTAGGATCTCGGAGATTTTTCCCAGCACAAGGAGTGGGGACGCCGCCATATTTGAGTCAGTGGACATTCTTCCGCCCGGAACCGGTGTGATGCAAGATTCTTATCTCCTGGGTGCATGGTGACATTTCGTTGACGTAAATCTAAATCACCTCTTGCCATTTCTTGTTCGACAGCGCGGCTGCTGTTTGGTGGGCGTGTTTACGCGTAGTAGAATTCAGACTTTCGTTTGCTCTCGTCCTCAGTCAGGGAAACTCGGCGCATCGAAAAGCGCAGTAATGGCGGTGCCATCAAGGACGTTACGATCGCGACCAACACGATGATTGTGAACATCTCCGAAGAGATGACACCCAGTCGCAGGCCTGTCATCGCTATAACAATTTCTACGACTCCGCGTGCGTTGAGGGCCGATCCGACAGCTACAGCCTCCCATCGTCCGAGTCGGCTCAACCTGGATCCGATGTAGGCACCAACGAATTTGCCGATGATCGCAACCAAAAGCACAGTGGCTGCGGCCAAAGCTACCGACGGCTCCAATAGTTCTGTCAGGTCCATACGAAGACCGGCGGTTGCAAAGAAGACGGGTGCCAGGACTCCAGTCATGACAGTTCTCAAGGGCACCATCACCGCAGCCCTGGGTGGAAGGTATCGGCGGATCAGGATCCCGCAAAGGAATGCGCCAAGCAGAGCCTCGAGACCGACGGCGTGTGTGCCTGCTGCCGACAGCAGCACGAGGACTACCGTAACCGCCGAGGCGTGAGCCGGATCGGCTTTACTGGTCACCCAACCCATCAACCGTTTGATGAGAGGACGCGCGATCAGCAAGGCAAACAGCAGCGTGCCCAGCAGAGCTGCGAGCACGCTGATGACAGTTCCCGTAGTGAGTCCACCGATGGCGAGTGCGGCGACCACCGAAAGCAGAAACCACGCGACCGTGTCGTCCACTATTGCCGCGCCCAGTGTCAACTGAGCGACATTGCGGTGCATAAGGCCCATGTCAGTCAGCGTCTTTGCAATCACCGGGATCGCGCTCACACACAGGGCGACGCCGACGAACAGGACGAACGAGGAATCGTTGGACTCGTTGCCGCGCAGGGATTGTGGGAGGACGAAACCTACCGCCACGCCGGCGGCAAGCGGGACCACGAGTCCGAACACGCTGATCGTGAGAGTCTTTCCTGAGTTGCGGCGTGCGGCCGCCATGTCGAGATCGGTTCCGGCGAAAGCGACCAGCAAGAGGACGCCTAGCTGCCCGACGGCGTCCAGTAGATGAAACTGTTCTGCTTGCGACGGGAAGACAGCGGACGCGAAACCTGGCCATGCATTCTGCAGAACTGAGGGTCCGAGGATGATCCCCGCTCCGATCTCCCCCACAAGCGACGGGAGCCCGACATGCCGTGCGAGTCGGCCAAGACCTACTGCGACGGCGAGGAGCAGACCGACTTGAAAGAGAAAGAGGAAAAGGACATGCCCCGACAGAAAGGGAACTGGCTGCATCTCGGCATCCTATGGTTGATCCAGTGAACGGACGGAACAGAGATCTGTTGTGTCAGATGGCGGTTGGCAGATTTGGGCAGCCTGAGGAATGTGAATCATTCGGTTCGTCTGTGTCCCGGAGGAAGCGGCGCACGAGCGCATGAAGTCGGTAGCGGCCCGGATCTCCGTGTTCCAACAGGTTTGCATCGACGAGGTCTTCGAGCAACCGCTCACGACGCGCACCAAACGACGCACTAGCAGTGGTAGCCGCGAGGTCACTCTCACGAGCGACGGAGTGGAGCATCTCCAAGTGCTCTCGATCCTGGCGCATAACGGACACCGTTAGCGCCGCGGCCAGCGACTTCCGCTCGGGCCCGATATGAAGTAGACGAGACGGATCCTGATTTACGTGATCCGCAAAGGCGCGGATCGTCCATGCAGGTCTATGTCTGACTCGTGCGGCGGCGGCGCAGATCACCATCGGGATCCCGCCGCAGAGTTCTACGATGCTCTGCGTGGCGGGCAGATCGGACTCGGGCCGTCCGTCACCGACGATCACAGCGAACAGTTGCGCACCGGCTTCGACGTCCAGCGGTTCGAGAGTCATGGCCCGCACAAGGTCCAGGCCAGTCAGTCGTGTGCGACTGGTGACGATTGCTATCGATGAACTCTTGTTTGCCACAAGGGCATTGACCTGCACTTCGTCTACGACGTCATCGAGAACAAATACGACCGCCCGTTCCGTCTGCAGCTGGAACCACAGTTCGCGGCGCACGTCGAACGACGCGTGGAGTTCGACACCTGTGACACCGGACTGCGCCAGCAGGGCAGTCAGCGCCTCACTCGTTGTCATCGGAGCGGTTGTTGGAGAGTGGGAGCGTATGTCGACCATGCAGAAACCGTCTGCGTACTTGGTCGCGAGACGCCGCGCCAGATTGGCGGCAAACACGGATTTACCAACGCATGCCATACCGTCCACGGCGTAAATGTGTGCATCACCAGCACGATCCGTGCACTGTTTCTCTGCAGTATCGAGCTGTGAGTCTCGTCCAACAATCGGTCCGTTTTGCCGTTGAACGACTTCGGTTCTCAGTCTCGGGACCGAAGTCCGGACGACGGGTTCGTATACGCCGGACGTGATCTGTTCCATTGCTCGCCGTAGGGCGGCACCGGGCGCAACACCGAGCTCGGACGACATGGCACTTTCAGTTGCTCTGTACAAGCTCAGTGCGCGCTCGCGCGACCCGCACGCAGCGAATGCTTGCATCGCAAGTGTGACTAGATTCTCTCGGTACGGATTAGAGGTAAGTGCTTCGCACACCACGGTCATCTGACCGAGATTGATTGTACCGAAGTCGATTTCAAGTTGAAGCCAACGCTCAGTGACCTCCAGTCGACGATCATCGAGCAGACGGGTACGTGCCTCGATTGCGGTGTTCCCTGCACCCTCGACCGCGGTTCCCTGCCACATGTCGATCGCTTGACGGTAGTGATCGATGGCACTCTGGCAGTTCGATTCTTCTTCGGTCCGCGCAGTGTCGGCCAGTGTGCAGAATCGATCGATGTCGAGCGAGCACTGCGACAATCGGAGGCGGTACCCATGAAACGCCGTCTCTACGGCTGCAGCGACACTCGGGTGAATGCCCCGCATCTCCGAGACTGTGTTACGCACTTGTTTTGCGGCAGTAGTAGGAGGGTCGGACTCTTCCCACAAAGCGTCGATCAGTTTGCTCAACGGTACGACCTCGCCGTGGGCGAGAGCCAGTAATGCCATGACCGTCCTCTGCCTCCTTCCCTTCAGCGGCAGATCTATACCGTTGCAGCCGATCTCGAGTGGGCCCAATAAACGCACGTTCAAAAGCGACAAGATTCCCCCACCGATTCAATTCATTACGTTTCAGTTGTCTACCGGGTTCGCCGAACGCTTGTCGCCACCGGTCGAGCGGAGGCGGCCGTCTGTGACGGCCAAGAGTGCTCCGCCAATGGTGATCACCGATGCAAGCACTTGAACTCCGGTGAACGATTCCCCTAAAAATGCAGTTGCGCATACAGTTCCGAACACTGGAACCGCAAACATCATGATGGTCGCAGTGGTTGGCGCGACGTGACGCAGCCCCCGGTAGTACAGGAGGTAGGCGAGCGCCGTCGGCCCGATCGCAAGATAGGCGACATTCAGCCAGGACGTCGTCGAGACCGCCGCCCAGTCCACGTTCGGGATTGCGGGCGCTGCGACGGCTGCTAGCGCGAGAGCGCCGACCGCCGTGCCTACTGTCGTTGCCTGCAGTGGGTCAGCTCCTTTGAGGACGCTTTTGGAGGTGATGGTGTATGCCGCCCAGCACACTGCGCCTGCAACGAAGATGGCATCGCCCGCGAGTCGTGTGCTGTTGAGTCCACCTTCTGCCCCGCCGACGCTGATGAAGAACAGAGCCGCTCCGAGTACTGCGACCACGAGGCCGGCGACTCTCGTTCTCGACGCTCGTTCGCGTCTCGTGACCACCATGAAAGCGATGGTGATGACTGGGCTCATGACTGGCACGATGACCGCGCCGTCGAGCGACGGAGCCAATGAGAGGCCCCAGAAGAAGAAGACGTTGTAGGCGAACACACCGAGCAATCCGACCGCGCCGGCACGGATCGCTGTTCCGCGATCGAGAGTGAATCGACCTCGCGCGACGAGTAGCACTGCTACGACGAGTACCAGCGCACCACCACCGAAGCGTAGTACGGCTGCCACCTGGTGAGGGATCTCACCGACCACCTGCTTCGAGCTAGCGAATGCGCTACCAAAAAATGCCATGGTGATGAGCAGATTCAAGTACGCGAGTTGCGCGGTTCGGTCCGCAGCTGGACGGGTTTCGGTAGTCACGATGGTCCTCAGTTCTGTGGAGTCGGCGTGGTCAGGGATGCATACGGGTGCCCTTGAGAATCTTGTCCACCGCGTTCTTTTTGGAGTGAACAGCCAGTCCGACCAGGTCCAGTTCGTCACGGGCGACGGCGCGCACCGCTGCACGATTGTCATCGTCGTTGTTCGTATGAAATAGATCGGCGGTGAACACAGAGATCGCTAGCCCGCGACCAACAGCTCGTGTGTGAGCAGCTGTTAGATCTTCTTTCGAGCCCGAAAAAACAAGTACGGGCTGGCGGAACATAGCTAGATACTGAGTGTCGTCGGCGTCGGAGTACGGCTGTCCGATGAGGTCAGGATTTGCGGCGGCGATTCCACTGACGAGAAAGGCGGACACGTTCAGTCGTTGCCAGCTTTCCAAGTCGTCTCTCAAGAGAACTGCGATCTTGGTGTCGAACCTGACTGGTGCACTTTCTGGATCCATGATCCAAGTCTGTCCGGCAGGAAACCGCTGAGTCTTGTACATTCTTGACGTAGTGGACAAACCCGAGATCACAGCATGGAACCCTGGTGTCCCCGGGGTGGTCGAGGTGTTCCATGCCCGCTTCGTCGAGCACAGATACCCCCTGCACACTCACGATTCGTGGACCTTGCTGATCGTGGACTCTGGTGCGATCAGCTACGACATGGCTGGGCACGAGCACGGTTCGGTGCAGTCCACGGTGACCTTGCTTCCGCCGCATGTTCCGCACGACGGCAGGACGGTCACCGACACAGGCTTCCGTAAGCGTGTCATCTACTTGGCTCCGGAGGTACTGACCAATATCGGCTCAGCGGTGGACACCCCGAGCATCCGCGACGATGCCCTCCGTGATCGTGTGGATTTACTCCACCGATCACTGAGTTGTCCGCTCAAGCGTTTCGAGGCGCAGAGCAGGTTGGCGTTTGTCGTAGAACGGCTACAAGGTCACCTGCGGCACGAGAGCGGTCCCCCCGTCTTTCGTGCTGACGGTTCGCTCGCTCGTCGGCTTCGAGATCTGATCGACTCGCGAATAGAGTCCGGAGTCACACTTGAGGAAGCCAGCAACATACTGCATGTGTCACCGACTCACTTGGTTCGCGCGTTCACCCACGAGTTCGGCATCGCACCGCACCGATATCTGATCGGTAGAAGGATCGATGCCGCCCGGCGAATGCTCCTGGCCGGCGTTCCGGCATCGCAGGTCGCCACGGTAGCGGGTTTTCATGATCAGGCTCACCTGCATCGGCACTTCAAGCGAATGGTCGGAACAACTCCGGCTCGATTCGCGCGGGACGCCGTTTTGCTCTCCACACCCGTGGAGTAGCTTCTACTCGCTGCCAGCGTCGGTTGTCCGGTCCCTTATGGTTCGCAACGCCACAACCATCAGACCGATGCCCCGGGCAATGGTGTCCACGTCCCGGCTCAGGCTGATACGCACACACTGATGTGCATGGTCGTTGGCTACGTCACCGGAGTCGCCCAAGACGAAAAAATTGTTCCCGGGAACAACACAGACCTTGTACGTTTTGAGCAGCTGGTAGAACTCTCCGACCTGGAACCACGGTTCGCGAATCCACAGCCAGCAGAACATTCCTCCCTCGCTGACGTGCAGCCGCCAATCGAACTCGTCATCAAACGCATCGTGCAGCAAGGCTTCGGCGTCTCGTCGTTTCTGCTCGTAGTGGGGTGTAATTCGGTCCCGTACTACGTCGTCGACGCTGCCGTCGCGTAGGGCCCTGGCGGTAGCGGCCTGAAACAGCTGCGGCCCATGCAACACAGTGTTCGATACAAACGCGCACAGCGGTTCTATGAGGGACGACGGCCCGATTGCGAACCCCAATCGTTCTCCAGGTATCCCGAATTTCGAGAAGGTGAAGAAGTGCACGACGTTCGGGTGCCATCGCGGCAAGGCACGCGACCCGGCCACTTTTGGGAAGGGTTCCCCATAGGCATGATCAACCAGCAGCGGCACCTTCTTCGTCTCTGCGATACGCAACAGCTCGTCGAACTCGGTAGCAGTCAAGCTGTCACCAGTGGGATTACGCGGATCGGACAGCAATAACGCGCCAACATCCGTGCGGGCATTCACCGCATCTGTATCGAGTGCATACCGAAACATGTTGTTGGACAACAGGCATACTTCCGAAGCAACGCCGACTACTCCGTTGACGTCCAACTCGAGTCCCTGATAGCCGGTGTAGTCGGGCAGGCATGGCAACACCAGCACCTTGTGGCCGTCCGGGCCCGGCCCGGTGAAGACCGTGGTCGCCGCGAAAAGGAGCATCTGACTACCGGGTCCGACCACTATGTTGCTTCGATCCAACGACCATCCGAATCGGGAGGAGAAGTACTCGATAATTGCGTCGAGCAGCACACTGGAACCTCTTGAGGGGCCGTACGCGGTGCTGGAACTATCGAGATCGAGTTCGACTGCCGTTCGAGCGAATCCTGTCACCGCGCTCAGTACTTCGGGAATCCGCGCAGGGCTGCCTGCGCCGAGATCGACCCACTCGTCGCGATCGTCGCCGGCCGTTGCCAGAGCGATGTCTTGTAGAATTTCCCGAATTCCGGACAGCTGCGACATCTTCTCGCCGCGATCGGACAGACGCATCAGTGGACCTGGGCGGATGCGTCTGCAGGCCCGTTTGCCGACCTCCGGTGCGGAGCCCTCACGCTATACAACCGATCGCTGAGTATCGAGGTAGGCAGCGATCTGGCCTACCGTGGGTCGACGAAACAGATCGTCCATTGCCACTTCGATTCCGAAACTGTCCGCGAACTCGTTCTGAATCTCCGCCATGATCAATGAGTGACCTCCGAGTGTGAAGAAGTCGTCGTCGTCTCCGATGGCGGACTGATCGAGCTTGAGGTTTCGCGACCAGATGTCGCGAACGTCGTCGATGGTCATGTTTGACGGGAACCTTTCGGTAAGTGTTCGGGGGTAGATCAGGAGAATTCGAAGCGCTCGCCATGATTGTTCGTGGAGCGGATTCGGTTGTGCTCGAAGCGGTTCTCTCCAGCGACCAGGACACTGCCGTAGTTCTGAAGATCGAACGTTGCGCCGTGGGCAGTGAAAGCGCTCTGATTGGGGTACACACGCACGTGAGTCGGCACGTAGCGGCCCGCGATCGCAAACCGGGTTTCACGTTCGGTAGTGTTGGGTAGCGAACCGTGGACACACGAAGCCGTGAAGATCACGGCCTCACCGGGCTGCATCGGCATCTCGACAACGTCCTCGGGGTCTGGCTCCCAGTTCGCGTCGATCTTGAAGTCCGCGAAGTCATAGCCAAAGAAACCGGTGTCAGCGCGCGCTACGTCGTAGTCGTCTGTGCGACCCGCAGTGGTTGGCTTGTGTTCGTCAAAGATCCTGTCACGGTGTGACCCCCGTACGAAGCGCATGCAAGCCGTTTCGGACGTGGCCGGCGTGAAAGTGGTCCACACAGTGATGTCGATGAATGCATTCCAGTCGGACTGCGTCGGCTCGAGCTGAGCTTTGCCGTTCGCGTAGCTGTAGTCGCGGACCTGATGCCATTCAGTGGCCTTTGCGCCAGGGAATTTGGGGAACCATTCGGTTCGCCATGACAGGACGTCCGGCCCGAGGATCGCAGTCAAGTACTTGAGGATCGTGGGATGGGCGACGTGTCGAGTGAGTTCAGGGATGTCGAAGTGGCGATCGTAGTTCACGCTGTTCTGGTAGAGCGCCTTCGATCCGTCGAAGTTCCGAATGCGGATCTCACGAATCAGTTCTGCAGCCTCGTCGGGTTCGTACAGCTTGATCGGTCCGAGGAAGCCGTCTCTCGTGAACTGCTCGATCTCGCTCCTGATGTCCTCCGGAACGACGGCATTGGGAGCGATGTGCGAAGTCGGGGTGGTTGCTGACATTTCGGTCACGGATTCTCCTGGTGGTGATGGTAGTAACGGTGGTCAGAGCCGCACAGAGGCGGCGTCGACGAGAGCTTTGCGATCGACCTTGTTGTTGGGAGTCATTGGGAATTCAGAGGTTTCGATGAATTTTGCGGGAATCATGGCTTTGGGAATCGATGAATGGAGATCTTCGCGCAGGCGCCGAGGGTCGAAGTCTGAGTCTGAGTCGGCAGAGATCACGAAAGCAACCAAGTCCAACTCGCCGGCATCGTTGGCCACTGCCACGACCGCGGCGTCACGCACTGCCGAGCTTCGACGCAATGCGTAGTCGACATCACCCAGATCAATCCTGTTCCCACGAATCTTGACTTGCGAATCCATCCGGCCGACGACCACCAGCTCGTCATCGGCGGTGATGAACCCGCGGTCGCCAGTGCGATAGATCGGCAGAGCCGCGCCCTCGCGATCAACGACAGTGAAGCGCGCTGACGACGTTTCAGAGGCTCCGAGATAGCCTGCTCCGACGCCGGCTCCCGAGATGCACACCTCACCGGTCTCGCCACGCTCAACGTCGCGGAGGTCGTCGTCGAGAATGTGAATTGCAGTGTTATACACCGGCGTTCCGACAGGAACATGGCCGTCGGCGTATCGGTCATAGTCAGCCAGGACATGCGATGTAGCAACGTCAGTACATTCGGATACTCCATACTGGTGCAACAAAGTGCACTGGTGCCCGCGGCCCTTCGCCCAACTCTCGACACGGGCGATCGTCAGTGCTTCACCGCCGATGAAGACGTAGCGCAGTGACCTGAGCCCATCCTCCTCCCTCGTACTGTCCCTGTCGATCAACAGATACAGCGTGCTCGGTGGGCAGTGCAGAGTCCGCACCTGTGAGGTGCTGATGATGCGGTAGGCCATCGCGGCATCGAAGCTGCGGCTCGGGAGGAGGTCAAGGCGTGCTCCGCAAAAGAGCGGAGTGAGCAGGCTTCGTTGAGTGATATCGAAGCCGAACGAGCTGACGACCAAGTTGTGTGCCGTGTCGTCGAGTCCGTACTCAAGGACAAGCCACGTGAGCAGATTGTGCCAACCGCGGTGGCGAACTGACACTGCCTTGGGCGTTCCAGTCGAACCAGAGGTGAAGACAACATAGCAAAGGTCTTCCGGGCTCAATGTCACGTGCGGCCGGTCGCTGGTGTGGGCTTCGATGTCATTCGACGAGCCGTCGAGAGACATCACCAGAGTGTCGCGGTCCCGTGGTGTCATCTCTTCGGTGTCTGCAGTGCAGCACACCAACGACAGCCCGGGCAGCTGTTCCACCATCCGACGCAATCGATCTTGCGGATAGCTGGTATCCAAAGGAACGTACGCCGCACCGGCCTTGAGCACCCCTAGCAAGGCCACAACCAGTGCGGGGGTCCTGTCCATGCAGATTCCTACCACGTCTCCGCGACCTATTCCGCGCCCGAGAAGTAGGTGGGCGAGTCTGTTCGCTTGGTCATCGAGTTGCCGATAGGTCAGGCTGCGCTCCCCCGCTGTTACGGCCGTTCGATTCGGGAATCGTGCGGCATGCCGCTCGAACTCGTGGTGAACAAAAGGCTCGGTAGCTCTTGTGATAGTCAAGCCTTGCAGCGCCGTCGAGGTGGTCATGAGCTAAGTTCCGCCCTGTTGAGAGCGACGACGAGTGCCTTGAGGGTTGCGTTCTCGGCGACGTCGTCGATGCCAACTCCCATTGTTTGGAGCCCGTTCACCGTCAAGCGGGCGTATGCAATATTCCGACCTTCATCGGACGAGTCGACTACGAGCTCGTCGATTTCGGCGGCATAACCTTGATCGCGTAATCCCTCTTCGAAGGCGGCTTCGACGGTGTCTGACTCGCCGGTGACTACAACTTCTGCGCCATCGCCGCCAGCCAAATGCACCGTAATCGCGACGAGACCTCCGGTCCGAGAACGGTCTACCAAGGCCTCTTTGAAAAGGAATGGAACCTGCTTGTCGACATACTCTTCCCGAAAAAGTGCCCAGAGCTCTGATACCTCGAGCTCGGCCCCGCTGGTGTCCACCACCGCTTGGACGACTGTTGCAACCTCGCGCCGCATCGATTTCGGTAGTCGCAGTCCGTGCTGGTGCTCCAGAACGTGCGCGATCCCGCCTTTCCCGGACTGGCTGTTGACCCGAACTATTGATTCGTAGGTACGGCCCACGTCCATCGGATCAATAGGTAGGTAAGGCACGTCCCACGGCACGGAATCCCTGGACATACCTGTCCGGTCCGCCAGGGATGTCACCGCGGTCATCCCTTTCGATATTGCGTCTTGATGAGTTCCAGAGAACGCCGTGTAGACGAGGTCGCCGACGTATGGATGCCGCGGGTGTACTTCCATCTGATTACAGGACTCCACCGTCCTGCGCACAGAGTCGATATCGGTGAAATCCAACTGAGGATCGATGCCCTGACTGAACATGTTCAGTGCTAGCGTCACCAGGCACACATTGCCCGTGCGCTCGCCGTTACCGAAGAGAGTGCCTTCAACTCGATCCGCACCGCTCATCATGGCCAGTTCAGCAGAGGCGACCGCTGTGCCGCGGTCGTTGTGAGGGTGAACGGACAGGATGATCGAATCCCGGCGATCGAGATTTCGATTCATGAAGTCGATCTGATTGGCAAAGACGTTCGGTGTATCTGTCTCGACGGTGGTCGGCAAGTTCAGAACCAAGGGTCGGTCTACCGAGGCGTCGCAAATCGAGGCGACGCGGTCAGATATTTCCAATGCGAAGTCCGGCTCCGTCACATTGAACGTCTCGGGCGAATATTCGAATCGAAAATTCGTCGACGTGATCGCGTTCGCTCGGCGCATCATGTGGGTTGCCGAAGTGTCGACCATCTCTCGCACCTGGGCTGTAGTCATCCCGAATACGGCTTCGCGCCACAGACAAGCAGTGGCGTTGCAAAGATGCACCATCGCTTTCGATGCGCCGGCTAGGGCCTCGAACGTTCGATCGATAAGTTCCGTTTTCGCGGGGGTGAATACACCAATCGTGACATCATCAGGAATGAGGTCGTTCTCGATCAGATGTCGAACAAAATCGAAATCTGCCCGACTGGCCGACGGATACCCAACCTCGATGTCTTTGAATCCGATGCGAACCAGGAGGTCGAACATAGCCTGCTTGCGTCGACGATCCATCGGGTTCGGGAGCGACTGATTTCCGTCTCTGAGGTCGACTGAACTCCAGAGAGGTGCCCGCAGAACCTCAGGCACCGGCCACATATCCGAAACCCGCTGTGCATGAGTATTTTTCCCGTATCGACCGAAAGGCATCGGAGACGATGCCTGTGCGTTCCAATGCGGCACCGAATCCATTGCCGGTGACATGACCAAGCTCACTCGTCCTCCGTACTTTCAGCATCGGGAAAGCTCTTGACCGCGGCCACGTTGCCGCACAGTGTCCCGCCCACGTCACGGCGTCGAGTGGCAGTTGTGCAGGAAGATAAAAGGATCGAAAAAGGATGCACCGTGCCGGGTTTCGGCCTTTCGCGATCCATGCAATGGTTTTCCCATGCTTGATGTCGCAATCGATCTGGAGAGTGTTCTCGCAGGAATCGATGACCTCTGGAACCCTCGAATCGTCGCCAAAGTCAATGATCACGAGGCGCGAGTAGCGAAATTTCACGGTGAATACATCTGGCATTCACATGCTGATACGGATGAATTGTTTCTTGTCCTCGATGGCCGTCTGAAAATCGAGCTTCTTTCTGAGGACGGGGTGCAAAGCGCCGTCGAGTTGCCGCGTGGCTCCCTGTTCGTGGTTCGTCGCGGACGCCGCCACAAACCAGTCAGTGAAGGGGGTGCCTCGGTGCTGATGCTCGAGTATGGCGGAACGATCACCATCGGCGACGAGGAGGACGTTCCCAGTCACATTCCGTCGACGTCTGGAGTGCCGTTGGCATCTCCGGACTCATCTGCACAGGCACAGGAGGGGTAATGAAGCTCGCGGTGATACCCGGCGACGGGATTGGTCCAGAGGTCACGGCCGAGGCCCTGAAGGTTCTCGACGTGGTCCAACCGGACGTCGATTGCACCATGTACGACTTGGGCGCGACGCGGTACCTTGCCAGTGGGGAATTGCTGCCTCGCACCGTCCTCGAGGAGCTTCGCCTGCACGATGCGATTCTCCTCGGGGCGATAGGTCACCCCGACGTTGCTCCTGGCATTCTGGAGCGCGGCCTGTTGCTTGAACTGCGTTTTGCTCTTGACCACCACGTCAACCTTCGGCCGGCCACAACGGAACCCGACCTAGTTGGCCCTCTGGCAGGCAATCCCCCGATGGACCTTCTGGTGATCCGAGAGGGAACCGAAGGACCTTACACAGGCACCGGCGGGGCCATTCGAGTAGGGACGCCTCACGAGATAGCCATCGAGACGAGCACGAATACTGCGTACGGTATCGAACGCGTCGTCCGCTTTGCCTTCCGAGCAGCCCTCGACCGACGACAACATCTGACTCTCGTGCACAAGACAAACGTCTTGACCTTCGCAGGATCGCTTTGGCAACGGGTCGTCGATCAGGTCGGACTCGATTTTCCCACCGTTACCGTGAGATACCAGCATGTGGATGCGACGACGGTGCACCTGGTGAACAATCCCGGAGCATTCGATGTCATCGTCACGGACAATTTGTTCGGGGACATCATCACGGACCTCGTCGCGGCGATCAGCGGCGGAATCGGACTCGCCGCGAGCGGGAACATCGACAGTTCCGGTACCAACCCTTCGATGTTCGAGCCCGTGCACGGCAGCGCACCCGACATCGCGGGACAGTTCGTGGCGGACCCCGTAGCAGCGGTGAAATCGATCGCACTGATGCTCGGGCACCTCGGTCACCGTGAGTCTGCCGTAAAGGTGGAGAACGCTGTTCGAGGTGAACTTCGCGGTCGAACTCCCGGTTTGCGTCCCGGAACCCGCGATGTAGGCGACCGCCTCGCATCTGCCGCTGGACGATAAAGGAGATCTCAAGTGACACCACCCCGCACGCTCGCCGAAAAGATCTGGGATGCTCACGTTGTCGTTCCCGGCAGCGCCGACGATCGAGCCGAGCCAGATCTGCTCTACATCGATCTACACCTGCTGCACGAGGTGACCAGTCCCCAAGCCTTTGACGGTCTGAGGCTTGCCAAGCGATCGGTGCGACGGCCCGATCTGACGATCGCTACCGAGGATCACAACGTGCCGACCACTGACCTCGACCGTCCTATCGTCGATGTGGTGTCGCGTACTCAGGTGGAGACTCTCCGGAAGAACTGTGCTGAGTACGGGATTCTTCTCCATTCGATGGGTGACCCTGACCAGGGCATCGTGCACGTAATCGGTCCACAACTCGGCTTGACTCAGCCCGGCATGACAATCGTCTGTGGAGATAGCCACACGTCGACCCACGGGGCCTTTGGCGCACTCGCCTTCGGGATCGGAACCAGTGAGGTCGAGCATGTCTTGGCTACTCAGACTTTGCCACTGCGGCCGTTCCGGACCATGTCTGTCACCATCGACGGTGCACTTCCTGCAGACGTCAGCAGCAAGGACCTCATCCTGTCGATCATCGCCACGATCGGCACCGGTGGAGCACAGGGGCACGTTATCGAGTACCGAGGCGCAGCGGTTCGAGCGATGTCGATGGAATCACGAATGACCATGTGCAACATGTCGATCGAGGCGGGTGCCCGCGCTGGGCTAGTCGCACCGGACGACGTTACCTTCGATTACCTTCGTGCGCGTCGTTACGCACCGAGCGCGGGCGACTGGGACCAGGCAGTTGCGAACTGGCGAGCGTTGACGACCGACGAGGGAAGTCGATTCGATCGCGAGATCAGAATCGATGCCAGCACACTGACCCCCTTCGTCACGTGGGGAACAACGCCCGCCCAAGGTCTTCCGCTCGGTGAGGCAATCCCCGACCCTGCACACTGCCTTGACGACAACGACCGTGGGGCGATGACACGAGCGCTGGAGTACATGGGCCTGCAGCCTGGTACTCCCTTACGCGAGGTGCCCGTCGACACCGTATTCATCGGTTCGTGCACCAACGGACGCATCGAAGACCTGCGTGTCGTCGCGGAGATCCTGAACGAACGCCAAGTTGCCGACGGTTTGCGCGTACTCATTGTTCCAGGGTCCCACCAGGTACGTGAGCAGGCCGAAGCTGAAGGATTGGGCGAGATCTTCACTGCGGCGGGGGCGGAGTGGCGTCAGCCCGGGTGCTCGATGTGTCTGGCGATGAACCCTGATCGACTCAAGCCAGGCGAGCGCTCGGCCTCGACCTCAAACCGCAACTTCGAGGGGCGACAAGGCAAACACGGCCGCACGCACTTGGTTTCGCCCGCGGTAGCGGCCGCCACCGCAATTCGTGGAACCTTGTCGGCACCACGGGACCTACTCCCAACAGACGGGACATCGCTGTGAAGCAGTTCATCACCCACTCTGGAATCGGCGTGCCGCTGCTTCGGTCGGACGTCGATACCGACCAGATCATTCCTGCCGAATATCTCAAGCGCATCACGCGCTCTGGGTTCGAAGACGGTTTGTTCGCCTCGTGGCGACATGATGCCGACTTCATACTCAACAGGCATCCCTACGATGGCGGGAGCATCTTGGTTGCCGGCCCTGACTTCGGTACAGGATCTTCACGCGAACACGCCGTGTGGGCACTGCAGGACTTCGGCTTTCGCGTCGTCATCTCGTCGAGGTTCGGCGACATCTTTCGCGGCAACGCGGGCAATGCCGGCTTGCTAGCCGCGCAACTCGCGACCGAAGACGTCGAGATGCTCTGGAAGTCATTGGAGGTGGATCCGACTGTCCCCGTCGCAGTAGATCTGCGTGACCGGACGATCAGACACCTCGATTTCGTGGCCCAGTTTCTCATCGACGATTACACCCGATGGCGGTTCATGGAGGGCCTCGACCACGTCGGCGTGAGTCTGCGGCACACAGATGCTGTTGCAGCGTACGAAGAACGGCGCCCGTCGTTTTTGCCCACCTTGACGACGGAAGGTTGACCGGTGGCTCCTGGACTTCACGGCTCGACTTCGACCACCTCGCGGTGGTTCAGACGCCAGGTGGCCAGACCGGTCGAGGTCACTCAGCGGATCGTCTGCTTTCCTCATGCTGGGGGAACCGCACATGCTTATTCGTCCTGGACGGACAAGTTCCCGTCATCAGTCGAAGTAGTAGCGGTTCAGTACCCTGGGCGCCAAGACAGACTAAGTGAGCCCTGCATAGAGGACATGGGCGATTTGGTCGCAGCGATAGTTGCCGAGATGCCAGCGCTCGCCGAACTCCCGCTCACACTTTTCGGTCACAGCATGGGCTCGGCGGTTGCGTACGAAGTGGCGCAGGCATTGGAGTCTTTAGACACATACCTGGTCGAGGCCGTCTTCGTTTCCGGGCGCCCCGCTCCTAGCGCCCTGCTGAGCGAAACTAAACATCTGCTGCCTGACGCAGAGCTGGTCGAGGCGATGCGGACTCTGAGCGATGTCGACGATGCTGTATACGATCTGCCGAAACTCTGGCCGTTGATATTGCCGCCGCTACGGTCGGACCTACGTCTGTTGGATGGTCATCGTCCCGCCGAACTGTCCCCACTCAATGCCCCGATCGTGGCCATGGGCGGCAAGGCCGACGTCACTTGTTCAATCGACGAACTCGATTCGTGGAGCCGCGCCACTCGACATCCATTAGTTGTGCATGGATTCGAGGGCGGGCACCACTATCCACGACTAAGTGAAGACGAGCTCATCGCTACCATCACGAAGTCGATGACAATCGTTTAGCAACAATGGCTGTCGGGCCCGACTCTTCGGAAGTAGCCACTTTTCACGAATTCGGCATACTTGCTCGGGTCAAACACCACCCTGCGAGGGTGCCAGTGGCGTGGACTCGCAGTATCCTTTGCGATTAGGGAGCGTTGGGTGCCGACCACCATGAGGTTGGAATTATCGCGCAGATGGGTTCGAGCCAACGCTGTCCTGCCGATGAACACAATCCGATCCGCGAAGCGCGCACTTAATTGCGCGGCCACCTAGGCCAACTCGTCTGCATTCACCGCTGCTCCCCCAACCGATCGCGCAACCGCACCAACGTCGTTCGCATCGTCAGAGCTCCTGCGATCTCGGCCACCACATTCGGGTCACACCGTCGATACAACTGCTCCACCGCCGTCCACACAACGCCCTCGGCATCACCGAGACCCGGACGCTTCACCAAATCCAACACCGTCTGCTCAGCAGTAGACACCAACACCGCACCCAAATCGGTATCGATCCGCCCCGCATCCAGACGAGCCGTGTCACTCACCACGACCCTAACCACCGCCAGACGATCCGCCAACCGAATCGGGTCATGTCGCGTCGGCACAGCTACCACCGCAGTCGCCAACGCCCGCGGAATGGCACCGTGCAAGCGGGCCGCGCTGACACCCATCACGACGGCGTCATCGGGACCGTAAGCCGAGACAGCGATACGGGCCACCGCTGCCTCCAACCCGGCATCCACTCGGTCCCGACCTGACTGTCGGGCACCGCCTTGTAGAAGCCTGTCGCCACCCGGTGCAATAGACCCAAGTCCGTCAGCCTCGCAAGCTCGGCTCGCACCATCCGCATCGGAAGCCGCGCGAACTCGGGAGGTAACCCAGTCTGACGACTGTCGACCAAATGCGTTCGAGCCACGGCTGTCCCACCGATGAACACAATCCGATCCGCGAACTGCGCACTCAGGTTGCCACGTAGGTGCGCTGTAGAACCAAGTTGGACGGCCAAGCCGGATGCAGACTCGCCGACCTGGAGGTAATTCTCAGATTCTTGCCACATTGCACCGGCACGCGCGTACACGACGACCGCGGTGACAAGACTGTTTGTCATGCGTCGCGAGCACGGATCAGTCCTTCTTCGTTGCGGCGCGTGCCCATTGCACCGCTGACGGCGAGGGCCGCTCCCCTGGATGGAAGGGTATTGAACTGCTTCGAGCACTCCATCCACCGCACGAATTCCCGCTCGACCACCACCGCGCAACTCCTTGAATCACCCTAGGTTTTGTGCCGCCTCCAGTTGGGGCTGATCCTCGGTGGTGAGGTCAGCGTAGTGGAGTGTTTCGTATTCGATCGGGGGCATGTGGCCGATGCTGGAATGAAGGCGCTTGACGTTGTACCACTCGACCCAACCGGCGGTCGCGTACTCGACGTCTGTGATCGTCTTGTACGGCCCCGAGTGGAAGATCGTCGTTCGGATGCACTCGGTCTTGTACAACCCGTTCGCCGACTCGACGAGGGCGTTGTCGTAGGCGTCCCCGACCGATCCGATGGACGCGGCGATGTTCTCGAGCGCCAACTTCTCGGTCAGCTTCACGGACGTGTACTGGCTACCCGCGTCCGAATGATGTATCAGCTCAGCTGCTTTCACCGGGTGACCTTCGCGGCGGCGCTGCCACAGCGCCATGCGGAGTGGAATCGTCACCAGGTCCACGGTCTTCGACATCGAGGCGTGCCAGGCGACGATCCGCCGGGAGAACACGTCGATGATGAACACCACGTACACCCACCCGGCCCATGTTCGGCAATATGTGAAGTCGGTGACCCATACCCGATTCGGTTCCTCGGCCCGGAACTGTCGGTTCAGCAGGTCACCTGCTCGCACGCCGTCCGCCGATCGGATCGTGGTTCTGATTCCCTTCGCTCGGCGAATACCGTTGTGGCAGAGCGCTTTCATTGCACGGTCCACCGCACCGTAGGACACCCCGGGCAGTACGGTCCGGTCCAGATGTGCGCGCACCTTCACCCTGCCGTACAACCCTTCCGGTGTCATCTTCCGCCGGCCGTGGGCGTCGGTGGTCCACACGAGATCCCTGACCGCGTCGATGACGTGAGCGTCGGAGACGGAGCGTGCGGCCGGCTTGCGTGAACGCCATGCTCGGTAGGTCCGTGCGGCGATCTTGCAGCCCTGATCGCTCAGGACACGGCAGATCGACTCGACCGCAGAACCGTTGGCGCGCAACGAATCTATGAAAGCGATGATCATCGGTTGCGGGGGTCGAGTTCCCCCGCGAAGAAAGTTGTCGCCGCTTTGAGGATGGCGACGTCTTCGCGCAGCTGCTTGTTCTCGGCCTTGAGCTTTTTGATCTCCGCCGATTCTTTCGAGGTAGTGCCGGCGCGGGCGCCTTGGTCGACCTGGGCTTGCACGGCCCAACGCCGCACCGTCTCCTGACCGACACCGACTTGCTTGGCGATCGCCTCCGCCGCGGCGGTCAGCGAGGCGTATTCCGCTGCGTGTGCGTCCAGCAACCGCAGGGCCCTCGAGCGGACCTCCGGATCGATTTTCTTGGGCATGTGCTCATCCTTCCTGACTCAGAAGGAAGCGGCATCAAACCTGGGGTGATTCACCTTGCTAGGAGCACACTCGCCGCGACCAACGACGTTCTCGGAACTTACATCAGCAGATCAACCAGTGGCAGGAACATTCTGCAACTTTCTTGTGACCAAATTTGCACAGTACGGATCATGCCCAGACATCGTCATTCCGTCGAATTATTACTGTTCAATAGTTTGGCGAACTAGCCACTGCGGCTCACTTTGCACAGTTAACGGCCGTCCGACCGGCTACGAAAAGGCGAAACCCGTTGGCACCAAGCAGTGACGCTGCTTGGTGAGCAAATCAATCGAGTCACACCACCCATAAAATTAGCGCGTAACATTTGTCCATCGGTACTGTTAGCAACGAGGCAAGTCTGGGCTTGGGGAACAAAACAGGAGTGAGGGGCGATGGAGTCTGTGTGGCCCGCCATTATCGCGGCGACGGCCGCGATAGCAGCATCAGTTGTAACGCAGTTTTTCATAGCCTCGCGTGAAAAGTCGAAATGGCTAAGCGAAGAGAAATTGAGGTGGGACACCACCCGGCATGGTGCGTATGCGGCTTTCGCTGCGGCGATCAAACATGAACTTCGGCTACACGTGATGTTCGCGGAACATCGCTGGCCGGGTACTTGGATACACCACGCCACCCTCGACTACGCCACCGAGGCTCAGACGCTCACCAGTGCCGAGAGTGCAAGGGCCAATGCGTTTGAAGCCGTAATTCTGCTTGCTAATCCCGAGACTGTCTCCGCCGCACGTCGATGGCAGTCGACAGTGTGGTCGCTGAGGCAAGCGCACGGTGTCGAATTCGAGGGAGCTGGTCAGGAGTTCATGGAGTTGATGGCTTTGACCTCGCCAGCTCGTGAGGAGTTCTACCGATTGGCGCGAGCTGATCTCGGACTAGAGGGTGAGCTTGAACGGGTCGAGCCGACGCCTTACGGAGGCCTACTCCGCTCTTGAGTGAAATCTGAGGCGAGCGTGCAGCAAACCAGGTCTTCAATCAAGTCTCGATGTAGACCTTGGTGAATCCTCCTGTGCAGAGATTTCAAGGAGTCTGGCCCGGACGCCACATTTCCGCGACGCATAAGAAACGAAGTCGCCCTAGCTAAGTAACAAGGCTTTCCTGAGAGCGAATAGCGTGTTAGCCAGTAGACCAACCGCTCTGCCTCCCGCAGGTGAGACCAACACCGCCATCAGAATCCTGACGGCGGCTGCGCTAGCGGGTACCGTCGGCGAGGTGCTGAGCAATCGACCAGTCTTGATGTGCAGAGTGACCCGAAGACCTCTGCATATTGAGGTTCTGCTGCAGCGCGCTTCGTGCGAAATCGTCATGAACTGCCAATTCCGGTTTGGGCTGCTGTCGGCTTCCATGCGCTCATCAACTCGTTGGCGTTCTCCGTTTGAAGACGTCCGCCGTGAGCACCGCGACCGCTGAGCTAACGGGTGACAACTGCCGCGCAGAACGATGAAGCCGCCGCCGCCACGCCACAGCAGCGGTTCAAGCGGCCCGCTCGCTATAGTCTGAGCTATGACAGCCGCCGGCAAGGCACCTGCAACGAGTTCTGACCTATTTGTGTTCGCAGGTGCCGGCGTGTCTATGAGTGCGCCAACCAGTCTGCCGTCGTTCAACTCGATGCGCGACGCTGTGCTTACTCAGCTCGGGTTTAGGGATTACGTTCAAACCGACTGGAATGCAGATCCCTCTGCCAACCAGAAGGTTATCCGAGACATGGCTCCGGAGCCGTTTTTCGGTAGACTAATGGAAGCTGGCACCGACCTGGCACCATGGCTTCGCGATGTGCTCTCCCCAGCTGACGCTCGGGCCAACGCCGCCCATGACGTTCTTGCTGAATTGTGTGCAGCTGGGGCCAAGGTGTGGACGGTCAACTTTGACAAGTACATCGAAGATGCGGCTGCAGACTTAGGCCACGAGATCGACGTTGTTGCTTGGCCGCGACAACCCCAGCCCCACAGTGCAATCGGCGAGTTACTCAAACCGCACGGCACACTCGGCGGTAGTTTCATCATCACACCGGCCGATGTTCTTCGTCCGCTGGCCAACGAATGGCTCACTCGACTACGGGATGACCTCGCAAACAGTACACACATCGTATTTGTCGGCTACAGCGGGCGAGACGTCGATTTTCAAAATATCTGGCGCGACGTGATTACTGGGGGCCAACACATTCTGTGGTTCGATCGGCCCGGAAGCGAAACCGAACGCGAACACAAAGCGCGAGTGCTGAGACCCCTTCCCTCTGTAAGGTTCCCCGCCGCTCAACCCCATATCGGGCGGGCTGGGGAGCCCGACTACAACCCGTCCTGGGACTTCGTAAAATGGTGCCGGGACAATAGGCTCGTCTCCAATGTCGACGTGGCAAGACAAGACAGTTTGCTGGATGATAGAGCATCCCACGACGCTGCCCGCCCCCCGCGATCGGGGCGGATAGCGCGAGCTCGTTTTGCACAGACACTCGGAGACGGTCCGCGTGCCCGTCGACTCCTGTGGCGCAGCATCTGCGTTCCCGGCACCAGCAGCGTCGCTTTCAGGCTTCTGACTCAAGCGTGGCTGAACACTCCGTCTGCAACTGCGCGCGTGGCCGCGGCAGGCTGGCGGTGGATCCCGGCGGCCACGCCGCGGCTCCTGGTATGGCGCGATCGCCTCCATCATTTTCATCTGGTCCAGCGGTACGGCGTCAGCGACCACGTGACCGTCGTGAGCCACACCGACGAACTGCTCAGAACGCAGGGCGAACTGACCGATGCGCTGCGCGGCCTACGCTGGGGCTCTCAAAAGATGTTGGGCAACCACACTGACGTCATAGCCGAGGCGGGGCAGGCTGCACGTGAGAGCCGCAGTACTAACAGCGCGGTGCGGTGCGGTGCGATCTTCCATTGGTGTCACAGCCTGTTGTGGGCTGGCCGATTCGGCGAACTTCGTACAGTTTTCGAAGGCTATTTCAGACCGATCGCGATGATTACTGACACCCGGTGGATGGCTTGGGCAGACTTTATCGAGTCATGTCTGTTGTTGGCAGACAAGGACAATAGAGACGTGGCACGTGCGCTGACGCGGCTCGAGAGTGCTATCGGGCGATTTTCTGCGGAGGGTAATCGCACCGCGCTCGTCAGCCTTCGAACGGTTCAACTGACCGCGATGCGCTTGCGCAACGACACAGCGGGCTACGTTGCCCTTGCCAAGTCTCTGGAAATCGAAAATCGAACAGCCCCTATGGCGACCTTCGGCCGCCAAGCGTTGATTCTTGAACTAGCACAGGGTCTCGCCTACCGGCTCGATGGCACCGAACAAGCGCGTCAGGCTGTAGACCTACTGTGCGAGAGTCAATTTCCCGTCCACGCCGTCGTCGCCAGCGCGCTTCGTGGGCAGCTCGAACCCAATGCGGGGCGGTCTGAGAAATACTTGAGGCGGGCCCGCGAAGCGGCCCAGAACAATGAACTGACCAGCATCGTGGCGTTCTGCGACACCTTGCTCAGCCTGCCTCACGAAGCGCGCGGCTCGATCGAGTTGATCTTTCCCTGAGCAGTACACGACGACTCTAGAGCGTCATCTATGCAGGTGTACCAGCGACGTACTGCCTGTTGCATCTGGCCAGGAGAAATGGCGTGCCCATGGGGGGGTGAAGGACATCCGCGACGAACACCCGGCAGTTGCCGAACTAGGCCAACCGGTAGAGCCGCGTCCCGACTAGATTTGGCCCGACCCAGGGAACGTGACCGGCTATCGGCGCTACACATTCGATACAAACCGAAGTACAGACCAACTGGTTGCTAGCGCGACCGCAAGCCGTTCGTTACTGTGCCTAGTTACCAAAGGCAGCGAGGTGCGGGAGGCGCGGTCAGATGCCAGGGCCATGGAAGGCAGCAGTTACCGGCGCAGGTTCGGGCGTGGGCCGCGAGATCGCCTTGCAACTAGCACGACACAATTGGTCACTCGCGCTCGCCGACAAGAACTACGACGCTCTCCTCGACACACAGTCCCGATGTGCTGCCACGACGGAGATCGCACGCGCGACCCGTGTCGACGTCGCCAATCGCAACGAGATCGACTCGTGGGCAGCATCTTCAAGCAAAGCACTCGACGGTCTTGATGCGGTCTTCAACGTCGCAGGCGTTCTTTACAGCGGCGACGTCATCGACACTCCTCCAGCCGACTTCGATCTCGTGATGGCGACCAACTTCGAGAGTGTGGTGATTAGCTCTCGGGCCTTCCTTACAGACATCCTGAAATCGCGCCGAGGTCGAATTGTGAACGTCTCATCAGCATTCGGGTTCATGTCCGCACCGGGCTATTCGGCCTATAACTCTTCAAAATTTGCTGTCCGCGGCTTCACCGAAGCGTTGAACCAGGAGCTGCGGCTGGCATCACGAACCGCCCGCGCGACGTGCGTCATCCCCGGCGGACTAAAGACATCGATCGCCAGGACAGCACGGTCCGCACCCAGCGTCGACCAGGCCCGCACCGCCGAGCTCTTCGACCGCCGCATAGCCCGAACCGCCCCCGAAGATGCTGCTCGAAAGATCATTGCGGGAGCGTGGAAAGGCAAGTCGCAAGTGATAGTGGGGCAGGACGCCCGCCTCGTGGACGTAACCACACGGGTGCTCGGCCCTCATTACACGCAGATCCTTCCTGCACTGCAGGCACTGCGAAGGCACTGCGAAGGCACTGACTAACCACAGCCCATAGACAATCCACAAACAAGACCTGCGGGGGGTCGGTCAACGATGTCGAACAATTGGATCTTGATAGAGACTTTCGGTGAAGCGGAGCCGTCCGTTATCGGGCTTGGGTCGTCGCCGAAGAGCTTCGTCCCACTCCAAAAGCTCTTTCGGAGCGCGTCGAGCCGTGACGATGCTCGGGCTGCGACAGCCGAGGTGCTCTCTGGCGGGTCTCCCCTGGACGGACGGTCCCGCGATGGCCACAGACGTGTACTTGCAGAACCCCTTCGGACTTTCGCTGGCCACATCCACGGAGTGTGGCTGTGGCTCGGCCGCCACGAGGAGACACCACCTCCACGGGATGCCGCTGGGGCGTGGCAATTCAATCTGACCAGCAGTACCGCGAGTGGTAGCGACGACCTCCTCGACCTTTATCGCGTGCCGGAAGCCGAGCGCGAAACTCAGCGTGCACTCGCAGGTGCCTTCACCCGGCTCGTTACGAATCGCGACGAGAGCGAGGCAATGGCCAAGATCGTGCACTCTGCGCCTGGAACGATTCATCAGGCCGTCTGGACTGTACGCAGAGACGATGGGGAACTTCGAGCAGCACACTTCTCTTGTCGAATGATTCGCGAAAACACCACTGCAGGTGATCAAGTCATCCTTCGCGGAATCACTCACGACATCGGCCCCGCAGGAGAAATCAGCACTGCTCCCCCACCCACGATCCTCGAGCACCGCGTCCTGGAGGCATCTACCAAGGATGGTGAGTTTCGGGCACTTGTGAATCTCCGGACGCTAAACTTGTTGCGTTGGTACAACTCTGAACCGCCGCCGAATATTTGCTGGGAGAACCTTCCCCATCAACCGGCACCGGCAATCCATCCGGACGACTTACCAATTGCGAAGCAGATGTCCAACGCTCTAGCACGCGAACGAACTAGCGGAGTTCTCCGATTCAGAGCGCTCGACGGCGGGTGGAAGCCGATGCACTTGGACGGCGTTCTAGTGTCACTCGATCAGCACACCACAGCCGCGCTCGTGACACTGACCGAGCTTGAGAGAGACTGAAATTGTTCTCAGACTCGCGCGGACCTACAAGGACCGGAGTGGACTGACCGCGGCCGATCGGGCCGATGCGGGAGTGCGTTTATAAGTTGCGTTTTTTACAATGCCTGCGCGCGTGTCGAGCGGGCATCCCGAGTCCTCCGCCACGCAGCGGCCACGGTTTGAGTCGTCACACCGTACGCGCGGGCAAGCAACTCGACACGTTCCTCTGTCTCGGGCTTCCTTCCATGTTCAATGTCAGCGAGAACGGTAGTCGACACCCCGATTTGCTGAGCAGCGTCACCCTGCGACAACGCTGCATGAACTCTCAGGTCGGACAACTTGAGCTGCGCCTCGGGAATCGGAACCAACGCCGCGACAGATGTTCGCAGGGCTTTCGCAATTCGACCAAGAGTCGCAGGAGGTGGAGTCGAGCGCCCCGTTTCCCACGTCGATACGGCCTGCCTAGTCGCGCCCACTTTCGCCGCGAGGTCGTCAGCACTGAACCCCGCACGTACCCGTAGCTCGCGTAAACGGTCAGCGCGGAACCCACGAACTCCGCTTCGCGGCACTGTCCCAACTTCCTGTCGACCTTCCAAGACAGTCCCATCTTCCTCGATCCACCAAGACCTCGAACTGTTGAGAGTTTTATAGTTGCGCGTTACTGTTGCGCGTATGCGCTCATTCGATTTGAGTTACACCAAGCTGAAGCGATTGCGCGGTGCACCAAACCTGTTCTACAGTCCTGATGCGCGCCCAAAAGGGATTCCTCGGTGCTTGTCGATCTCGGCACTGCTTGTAGCGCGGGACATCAGGACGGTCTGCTCCCAGGTTCCGTCCGATCATTCCTGTCGGGAGTTCTACATGTTCGCGTCCACCCTTGCCGCACCGCAGTTGCTGCCTACTGCTGAGCCCAGTGTTCGCAATCGTCGAAGTTCAGCATTGGGCCAATACGGACGAGGTGCGACGGCATGCGCATTTGACCGACATTCCCCCTCTCGCCGAGGTTACGGGGGCGAACCAAAGTGAGTGCCGCCCGGAATGCGATTGAGCCAAATCCTCTCGCACAGCGTCAGTTCTGCCCGGCAATCGTCACGAATCGGACACATGGCGACTTGATTGCGTGCTCGCTCGACCACGGTCACTCCGGTCGCCACCAATTCATCGGCGACGACGGAGCCCTGCTAGCCGAGTGGGGTCCACCCACATCCCGCAACGAGCGATCCATTCCTACCCATAAGCCTTAGACCTGGCAGCGCAGACTGCAACCCGATCCGAGTGGGCTTTCGCTGATAGTCCCACTCGTGAGTTACAGGAACTCCCCGACGTCCTGTAGCTCGACCGGTGGACCGGCGCGAGGGTCGCGCAGCGAGCGCATTTCATCATGTTCAGTGCTGCGCGACCCCGCCGGGACATCACCCTCCGATCTGATACCCGTTCTCACAGAGAGGATCTCGACTAGTGCCGTTTTTCTTGCAGTGGATTCTTTTCGTCCAGTCGCTTCAGTCGTATCTCGGGAAGTAGTGGCGGTGCTGGTGGGGGTGGTATCGGAAGTCTCATACCTTCCGATCCCACTTCCAACGGCCACCGGAATCCACTGTGCAATAGCTCGATTCGCCCGCATCACCCCTCGACTACACACCACATGCTGTCCCAACTCAGTGAGCTCATCCGGGTCGTCAGCTGTCCATCGAAAGGAAGAATGTTGAAGAACAACAACAACTCTCGTGGGAGGCATCGCCGTGTGGCGACTGCCTCGCGCTCCGCGCTGGTGGCCACGGCCACGGTGGCGGTAGCAGCCGCGTTCGCAGGTCCCGCGTTCGCTGACGAGGTGCAGCCTGGACTGTCTACGACGACTCCGGGTCAGCCGGGTTTGTCCACGACCGCTCCAACGGCACCAGTCGAGCCGGAGGGCGGGTTCATTCCCGGCTACACCTCGACGCCGGATGTGCAGTGGCAGTCGCCGCGTACGGTCGACGATTACAAGCAGGGTCGGCAGCAGCGTTCGGTGCAGCCGGCGTACTACGAGGAAACAACTCCGTCGGCTCCTCCGACCGTGCAAGCGCCCCCGGCCCTACAGGCCGCTCCCGAGCCGCCGCCGGTCCCGACGGTGCAGCGCACCCGAATTGCTCCGATCGAGACGCCCGAAGGCAACTACATCCTCGTCGGCGCGGACCCGGTCCCGTACGACCCGAACCTGCTCGATCCGCGCCTTGCTCGCCAGATCAGTAACACCGGCCAGGACCTGCAGGCCCGGGGCGGCAACTGGTTGGTGGACAACGGATTTGCCGACGCCCCTCGCGCTGACAGGATCGCCGCAGGTACAGCGACCGGTGCTGTCGTCGGTGGTGTGACCGGATTCGGTCTGGCTCTGGGCCCGGCCGCGGGCATCACTGTCGGCGGTGCCGCGATCGGTGGCCTGGCCGGTCTGGCCGCGACCACCGCAGCCACTCCCGCGGTGATCTTCGCCGGGCCATTGGGCTACATCTTCGTCCCCGGTGCCGCTGCGCTGGCAGGGGCCGGCGTCGGAGCGGCCATCTCCACTCCGCTCGTCCTCAGCTCCACTGCCGCCGGCGCGGTGGTCGGCGGTCTGATCGGTGCCGGCCTCGCCGGTGGACAGGCCGAAACCATCACCGAACCGGCACCCGCACCGGCGGTGGTTCCCCCGGCCGCGGACAGCGTCCCGACCATCCCGCCCGCCGCAACGGTCGATCTCCCCGGAGCAGTCGGGCAGGTTCGCGACACCCTCGCGGCCGATCCGAACGGCCGCCAGGTTCTCGCGGCCGTCGACACCGCCGCTGCGAACGCCGCGCCGATCGTCGACAAAGCCGTCGACGATGCGTCGGTGTGGGCCGCACCTGCCGTCGAAGCGGCGCAGGGCTTCACCTCCAAGGCCCTCGAGCAGCCCGCCGTGGCACAGACCGTCGCGGCCGCGCAGTCCGCAGCAGCTCCCGTTCTCGACCAGGCCAACAAGGCCGTGAGCGACGCGCTGGCTGCATTCGCACCCGTCCCGGCCTGACCGATCGGGCACGACCGGCCACCACCGGTCGTGCCCGATACCCGGCCACCGCCCCACCCACACAGACCTTTCGAGAAAGGAGGACACCGCAGATGGCTGTCTCCAATACCGACGACGACCAGTGGTTCGCCCCGCTGCCCGCCGAGTCGAGCCCTCCGACATCGCAGCGGCCCGACGCCTCCGAGCCGTCGACGCTCCCTACAGCCCCGCCGCGGGCCTACTCCGATCTCGACCAGCCCGCCGATCGTGGCGGACGAGTTCTCACCCTGCCGGCGTCGACGCCGGCCGTACCGCCGTGGCAGGCCGTGCTCGACGCCGCCGCGCCCACCACCGTGCAGAGCGCACCCGACACCGCCTCGGCCGTGACATCCGGCCCGTCGACGCCGCGGGAGAGCTGGCTGCGACGCAATCGCGCCGCTCTCGCGGTGACCGGATCACTGGCCGCGATCGCAACGCTGGCCACGACCGGCGTTCTCGTACTCACCGGCCCCGACGAGGCACCGTCTCCCGTCGCCGCGCCGCACCTCCTCGACCACTCCGAGACCGCCGCACCCACGACCACCACGGCCCCGACGACGACCGCCCCGAAGGTGCTCACCGCGGCCGAGTGGTGCGCGCAGCAGACCGGTGGCCAGCACGCATCCGCGGATTCCCCGGACCCGGAGCTGGCCGTCATCGGCCGCATCGAGGACGCCTACTACCTCTCCCGCGACATGGCCGCCGTCAACGCTCAACTCGCACCGGGAGTGACGGTCAAACCCGACGAATTCGCTGCCGCGATCGCCGCCATCCCCGCCGGGACCGATCACTGCGTCCTGACCACTCCGCTGGGCCCCTCGCAGTACCGAGTGACGCTGATCGAGCGCCGCCCCGGCGGCGAGCAGAAGCGGTTTGCCTCCGCCATGACCACCCAACGCACTCCCGACGGCACCAGCGCCGTCATCACCGCGATCGGTAGGGCCCCTGAATGACCGAATCCAGCACGGACCCCGGATATCTGGCGTGGCTGACTCCCGCCACCGAGAGCGACGAGAGCCCAGCACCCGAGCCTGCTGCTCCTACCGCGCCCCGTCCCGACACCGGTGCGTCCGACGACCCGGTGGTGGTCGTGGTCGCCGGTGCCCACGGCGGATCCGGTGCCACCGTGGCCACGGTGCTCCTGGCATTGATCGCTGCCTCGGACAGCACCTCGCCCGTGATCGCCCTCGACGGAACACCCGTCGGCGGCGACCTGTCCACCCGCGCCCCCGCAGGACAGCGTTACCCCACCTACTGGCAGGACTGGTTCGTCGGTGACAGCGGAGTACCGGCCGCCCTACCCGAGACCGGCTGGTGCGCCATCGCCCGCGATCGGACACTGGCAGAACAACACTCACCACTGGCAGATGCGGTAGCGGCGCTCCGTGCGATGGGTCGGTCGGTGATCGTCGACGCCGGCGCATCGGTGGGTTCACCGTGGTTCGAGGCCGTGGCGGATCTTGCCGACCACATCGTGGTCACCATCGACGACCGAGCAGGAGCGGCGAACGCGGCCCGCCCGGTCCTGTCCATGCTGCGCCAACGCCTCGGAGCCTCGCAGATGGGGCACGCCGTCCAACTTCTGGTCACCTCACAGCGTCCCGGGGTCGACCACGTCACCGGCCCGCTGACCGAGGCGCTCGCCGGCCGGGTCGCCGGGGTGCACCACCTGCCCTACGACCCGGAGATCGCAGCAGGGATCGAGATCGACCCCGCTCTGCTGTCGAGCTCGTCGTTCGCCGCAGCGCACACCGTGCACACCCGCACTCACCCGAAGGCCGAGCAGCGATGACCAACCCCAGCCGCCTCTCGTACAGAAGCGCCCCACCCGGTTATCGCACCGGCACAGCTCGGCCGACGCCCCGTCCGTGGCCGGACGCGCCTGCTCCTGCGGTCCCACGCACCGCCGTTCCCAGTGAGACCGAACGCATCCATCGACTGTTGTTCAGCGACTACCGAACTGCCGACAACACAACAGATTTCACGCTCACCGACGGACGGAGAACCCGATGACCACCACAGCCCCACCCCGCGGACATGCCAGGACCCGACTGGCGATCACCGCTACCGCGGCCGCCCTCTCGGCCGCGGTGACGATCGCTACCGCCGGAGTCGCACATGCCCAACCAGCACAACCTGATTCGGTCAGCTGCGATGTTCTGCACGTCTTCGGTTGGCAGGGCACCGGCGAATCGGGTGATGCCGCCGAGACCGACCTCGATACCGGATTCCTCGGCACAGCGATCACCATCCCCCTGCGCACGGCCGCCGACCACGCCGACGAGATCGGCCGCACGCTGATCCCCTACGCCGCGAGCTTCGGCGGCAAACCCGGCGACAGCACCAACCTCCCCTACACACAGTCCATTGCAGACGGCTTGGAGTCCGGATCGAAATTCCTCGCCGACTACGCCGCCCGCTGCCCCGGATCACCGGTCGCCCTGGCCGGCTACTCACAAGGGGCACAGGTCGCCTCCGAAATCGCCCGCCTCATCGGATCCGGGAAGGGGCCGATCCCCGCCAAGGACGTCGCCGCAGTCGCACTGTTCTCCGACCCGACCCGCCCCGCCTCGTCGCCGGTGTTCCCGGGCTCCAAGACCCCGAACCAGCCGACCCCGCCTCCCGGGGTCCCCGCCGATGACCTCGACGGCCTGACGGTGACCGCGGCGGCCGCAGACGGCGGCGGCATCGCCCCCACCATCGGCGTCGCATCGGCGTCCGGATCGACCGGCAGCTCCGCCACACAACCCGGATCCTCGAGCAGTACCGCCACGTTCGGGCAGCTCTCGGGCCGAGTCGCACAGTTCTGCACCCCCGGGGATCTCGCGTGCTCGATGCCCGCCAAGTCGACCATCGCATCGACCGTCACCAACATCGCCGGTCAACTGCACCTGCAGGAGCAGGACCCGCAGCAGACCCTCATCGACCTCGCCGGCGCAGTCGGCGGAGCCTCGCTGCGCACCGCCGCCGACGTGGTCACCAACGACGTCGACTTCAAGAACGGAAAGTTCACCGTCTCCAGCGGCGGCAAGACCGTCCTGGGCCGGTTGGCGGAGAACTCCGCTCCCGCCTCGGACACCCCCGATGCCGACGCGAAGATCATCCGCGCCGTCGTCAAGGCCGGTGTGATGGGCCTGGGCGCGGCGGTGACCGTCGCGAAGAAAGTCCTCACCCCCGCCACGATCACCGAACTGGCCACCGTGGGCCTGTCCAACCCTCCGGTCGCTCTCGCATCGCTCGGAGCCAAGGTAGGTGCCGCGGTCGTCGACCTGTTCCCGCCGGCCACCATCTCCTCGGTGCAGCGCAAGATCTACCACGAGATCACCCAGGGAGTCGAGGAGAACCAGGGCCTGTTGACGCTGGCCACCGACGTCCGCTACTGGGACACCGTGCGCCTGCACGGCACCTACGATCAGGTTCCGGTCACCGACAACGGTGAGACTCCGGCGAAGTTCACCGTCGAATGGTTCTCCCGCCTCGCATCCGCCCTCGCATCCGGTGACAGCGCGACCGCCTCGTCGACGCCGGGCAGCTCGACACCGGGCAGCTCGACACTGCCGACCACGGCCACTCCGCGTACCTCCCCGACTCTGCCGCAGGCCTCGGGCAGCGCCACGTCCCGGACGTTGCCGACCCTCGCCCCTCTGACCACCGCCCCGATGACCACCACCGCGGGCAGCGAGGAGTGACCGCCATGTCCACAGTCCCGGTTCCACACTCGGAGTTCACCTCCCACGACCGCGCCCGTGCACTGGTCGCGCTCGCGACCGTCGCTGTGACGTGGTGGCTGGCCTGGTCGGTTCCGATCGCAGAGTGGGCACTGCCTGACTCGACCGTTGCCGACGATCGGGTCGCGCCGACCACCGATGTGATCGCGCAAGGGTGGTGGGCGGTCATCGTCATCAACTTCGCGCTGACCATCGGAAGCGTTATCACCGTCTACCTCGACTACACCCGGGGTCGTCGGTGGAGCGTCACCGCGACGAGAAACGCGGTCGGACTGTTCTGCATCCTGGCGGTGATGTGGGCGGTCTGGACCACGTGCGTGTTCGCTGCGTCCGGGGTGCAGCCCTCGTGAGCGCCGCCGTGAGTGCGAATTCCGTTCGTCGGCAGCGCCGTTCGATCGTCGCCGTCCCGTGCGCTGCTGCCGCGATGGCAGCGCTCGTGTCGGGGTGTGTTCCCGAAACCGTGCTCGATCCGGCCGCAGCGATGCCCGCCCCCGTCTCGGGTGTGGTGGAGCGGGTCATCGACGGTGACACCGTCGATGTTCGGCCGGCCACCGGCGGCGATCCGGTGCGCGTGCGGGTCCTCGGTATCGACACTCCCGAGACCGTCGACCCGGATGCACCGGTGGGGTGCTGGGGCCCGGAAGCGAGCACCTGGGCTCACCAACTGCTCGATCACGCCACTGTCACCCTCACCGGTGACCCGGCTCTGATCTCCGACCACGACCGCTACGGCCGCCTGCTGCGCTACGTGGTGTTGCCCGATGGGCGTAACTACAGCGTCGTCGCCGCAGAGTCCGGGATGGCCCGCGCGTACGTCTTCGGCGATCAGCGACTGAGCGAGGCCGCGAACATCACTGCCGCACAGGCGAATGCACAAACCACCGGTGTCGGTCTGTGGGGTGCGCCGTGCTACGGCCGAGCCACCCCGAGCTGACAGACGCCCGCACGATTGCCCCTCCGACCGTCCACACCACCACCGAGTAAGGAATCGACCCTCATGTCCGGTAGCAGCACTGGCTCGGACGCCGCGACGAAGATCGTCGCCGGCGTCGCCGCGGTGCTGATCGCTGTCGTGATCTCGGTGGTGGTGCTGTTCGTGTCCTCCGGCTCGGACTGCGTGGTCCCCGGCGGGGAGGCGTCCGGCCAGGTCGGAGCAACCGACGGCAGCGGCACCGCCGGTCTGAACGAGAAACAGCTCGCCATCGCCAAGCAGACCGTCGCCATCGGTGAGGCGATGGGTGTACCGGAGCAGGGCATCATCGTCGCCCTCGCGACCGAGTCGCAGGAGTCGACGTTCCGGATGCTCGCCAACTCCAACGTGCCGGATTCACTGAACTACCCCCACGACGCTGTCGGATCGGATCACCTGTCGGTCAACCCGTTTCAGCAGCAGGTCACCATCTGGGGCGATACCGCAACGCTGATGAACCCCGTGACCGCGAACCGCCTGTTCTATCAGCATCTGCTTGCGATACCGGGATGGGAGTCGATGCCGGTCACCGTCGCCGCGCAGACCGTCCAGGGCTCGGCGTATCCCGACGCCTACGCCGATGACGAGACCCTCGCCCGGTCTCTCTACGGCGAATTGAAAGGCGCGGGCAGTGAACTCTCGGACGCCGACAAGGCGATTCTTGCCGACGCCGGTACCTCTGCGGCATCGACGGCAGTTCCGGTCGCGGACGGCGGTTCCGGTGCCGGATGCGCGGCGTCGGTGTCGAACCCGAACGGCCCGACCTTCACCCCCGGCGGACCGTTCGGGCAGAACGTCATCGCCGCGGCGATGCGCTGGCTCGGCACGCCCTATGCGTGGGGCGGCGGCAACACCGACGGCCCCACCAATGGCATCAGCGACGGGGGCGGCGCGGCAGATGCGAACGGCGACACCGGAAAAGTCGGCTTCGACTGCTCCGGACTGACCCTGTATGCGGTGTTCCAGGCATCGGGCGGTGCGATCAGCCTGCCGCACTACACCGGCGACACCTCCAACCCCGGCCAGCTCTACGACGCACGCGGACAGGACATTCCGCTCGATCAGAAGCAGCCAGGCGATCTGATCTATTTCGGATCCGGCGGCAACACCCACCACGTCGGGATCTTCTACGGCGTCGACAACGGCACCGAAATGCTCCTGAACGCACCGCAATCAGGAGACGTCGTCAAAGTCCAACCGCTGTCCGACTTTTCAGGAGAAACGATGTACGTCAGGAGATTCGGATGACACCCACCCCCACCACCCGCCGGACAGGGGCAGCGGTCCTCGTGTTGGCAGCCGGTATCGCTGTGCTCGCCGGTTGTGGAACTTCCACAACCGAGACCCCTCCCGCACCGACCAGTGCTCCCGCACCCTCGTGCACCGCCGGTGTCGACTCCGCCACCGGCGCGGACCTGTGCGACCCGGAGTCGGTGATGACCACGGCCGTGTCGGTCCTGTACTCCTACCACCCGGCCACCCAACCCCAGAAGGGCGTCGACATCGACTCCGCTGCCACGCTTCTCGACCCCGGCTACACCTCACGCCTCGGTGTCTCCTACTCCGCCCTCGCACCGGTCACCGGCAACACCTGGGAGCAGTGGAAAGCCGAGCGGGCCACGGTGCGCGCCGATGCCGCGATCGGCAGCGACGACCACCCCGCCGATACCGACACCGCCATCGCGCGGGTCGTCTCGGTGACCCAGACCGTCCACGACGCCGCCGGTGACCCCGTCTCGCAGCTGCCCACGATGGCGGTCTACACCACCGTCACCCGCACCGGGCAGGGCGGTTGGGCCGTGAGTGGGGTGAGCGTGCGATGAGCGCCGCCCACTGGCACCCCGGCGAGTCCCCGGGCCCTCGCGCCGACATCTGGCCCGGCGCAGTCCCGCGGACACCGCTGTGCGCGGAGCATCCGCTGGTGTGGCTGCTCGGCGCGCACGGCGGCGCGGCCGTCTCGTCGCTGACCGCCTCGCTCGACTGGGCCGGGAACGCCCAGCGCCGCTGGCCCTCCGGTGGCCACGCAGACTCGCCGCTGGTGGCCATCGTGGCCCGTACACACCTGTCCGGGCTCACCGCCGCGCACCGGCTGCTGATGCAGCACTACAACCGCGAGATCCCCGAGTCGATCCGACTGTTGGGTCTGATCACCGTCGCGGACACCGACCGGGCATTGAGCAGTGACCTCAAGCGCGAGCTCGACCGGGTCGAATCCCTCGCCCCGGCCGCGTGGCGGCTCGGCTGGATCGAACCCTGGCGACACATGCTGCCCGCCGACCTGCCCTCCTGGGGCCCGCGCAGCACCCTCCCTCAGGACAAGCGCACCCGCGCCGACACCACCAGAACACCGGTGGCTCCGATCCGCGACGTCCTGCACCCCGGGTTGCTCGCCGCCGCAGCAGCAGCCCTCGATGCCGGTCCACCGCCCACCTGATCACCGACCACCCGACCGGTTCGGATTCGACCGAATCCGAATCTTCATCCCCTCACCGAAGGAAACGATCATGTTGCTCACCACCCTCACCGCCGCCGTCGACCTCGCCGCCGCCGCCGACCTACAGCCGCACACCGATGTCCTGGCTCAGGTCGGACCCTCCGGCGTCGAAGCACCTCCGGGCGAGGAGAAGTACCAGACCTTGATGAACATCGCCCTGTGGGTCGCCACCGGTGTCCTCGCCTGCGTCGGCGTGTGGGCCGGAGTCAAGTTCGCCATCGGCCACCAGGACGGGACGAACTCACGCGGCCAACAGTTCGGGCTCGCGGCCGTTGCGGTCGGAGCCGTCTTCTCCGGCACCGCAACGCTTCTGGTCAACAACTTGATGTACTGACCGGACCAGGACCGACAGCATGACGATGACACTGTCCTCTGCGGCCGCCTACGCCTCGGCGTCGCTGCTCGCCGCTATCCCCACCGGCGACGAACCCCGCACCCCGCCTCCGGAAGCAACCGCACAGCTCGAGCAGATCGGCCGGTACTTCTTCTGGTTCGTCACCGGGGCGCTGGCCCTCGCCGGCGTTCTCGCCGGGGTGTATCTCGCGGTTGCCTACCACCGGCACGGCGAACTCGGCGAAGGCGAAAAACGGGTCGCCATCGTCGCGATCGCCGCCGTGATCGTCGGCACCAGCGGCGGCTGGGCACGGCTGGTCCTGTGACAACCACACCCACTTGGAGGAGAAACACCATGCAGCGCAACACCGTTCGCCGGGCCGTCGTCGGGCTCACCGCCGCCCTGGCACTGACCATCGCCGGATGCGGCTCCGACAGTGCCGATCCGGACGCCAGCAGCGACGGCGCGCAGGTCGTCGACGTCGCCGCCGCCCCGGAAGCGGTGACCTGGACTCCCTACCAAGGAATCTCGGTGCCCTACAGCAGCGTCGACGGACCCACCAGCAACACCGTCTCGGCGGCACCGACCGGATACACCCACACCCCCCAAGGCGCGGTCCTGGCCGCAATCCAAGCCCAGGCCCGGCTCGCCCTGGCCCCCGACTCGAGCTGGACACAGGTCACCTCCACACTGGTCGCCCCCGGTGCCGGACGCGACGCCTACGCCACCGCACGCGCCGGGGCGTCGATCACCACCGCCGCCGACCCGACCACGACCGCAGCGTTCGCCGGATTCCGGGTCCGTGACTACACCGACGACACAGCCGTCGTCGACATCGCCACGAGCATGCCGGGAGGGCAGCTGACCTCGGTTCCGGCGACCGTCCTGTGGCGCGGCGACGACTGGAAGCTTCTGCTTCCCGACCCGGATCCGACGGCCGCCGACGCCGATATCACTGCCCCGGCCGCCACCGATCCGGCCGAGCTGCCCTCGCTCGATGGGTTCACCGCGTTCTCCGCATCCTGATCGACCACCACCTAGCGTGAAAGGCCCTGTGCGCCATGAAGGAATCCCCGTCGCCCGAGCAGACGAACTGGCTCGACGAGCACCCGAAAGCGCGATGGCTCGCGACCTCACGAACCACCGGCATGTTCTCGCTGGCGGTGGTTCTGCTCGTGATCGCACTGGTGGTGGTCGTGTTGGTTCGTGGCCGCGGCGACGACGCTCCTACTGCTGTTCCGCCCCCGGCACCGGCGCCGATCAGCGAGAGCGCCCCGCAGCCGGTTCCCGGCGATGCCGGTGGCGGTTTCGGTCCGTCCATCGCGGACAACCTGGGTCGGGAGATCGCGGTGCCGATCAACGAACAGGGCCAGGTCCTGCCGCAGTCCGATCCCGGTGATCGCGCTCCCTTCGTGGCTGGTACCGCTGTAGCGGCACCAGCGGGCGTCAGATGGGAACGCATCGGCGCGACCGTCGCCCCCTTCTCCACCTCCGACGGGCCCACTCGGATCGAGGGCAGGCTCGCGTACGGATTCGCTCACACTCCACAGGGTGCAGCTCTGGCCGGGTGGCAGATCACCGCCCGAATGCTCCGCAGCGCAGACGATGTCCTCGAGGCCTACGCCAAGCAGGTCGTAGCCGACCCCGGGGTCGCCGAAGCCAAACTCGCCAAGCTCGAGGCCGAGGGACGCAGCGACTTTCGGTTGAACAGGCTCCCGATCTTCCCGGAAGCGTTTCAGGTCACGTCGTACACCGACGAGGTGGCGATCGTGCGATATGCCCTGCCTGCCGGAACCGGTCGGTGGACGTTGACACAACAAACCATGGTCTGGACCGCCGATGGATTCAAAGCCCGCCTCACTGCCAACGAACCCACCTTGGCGGACATCACGACGCTGACGGGATGGACGAGATGGTGACCGCCGCGTGGGGAACCACCGTGCGGCGCGTTCTGGCGGTCCTGATCGCCGTCTGCGCTCTCGCCCTCGCTGTGCCCTCCCTCGCTGCAGCTCAAGAGCCCGCCACCCCCGACACGAGCCAAGAGGAGAGCTCCGGCGACGACGGCGGTCTTTTCGATACGTGCGACACCATCACCGATTCGATCGGAGATGTCGACATCCTCCCGGGGGTGATCAGTTCCGACACCGTCTGCAAAGCAGTCGCGACCGTCGCCGATCCCGGTGCCGCAGTCGGCAAGGCCACCTCGTGGGTGGCCTCCGGCGCTGTCGGTGAAGCAGCCGAAGCGTTCCTCGAAGGCTTCGGGCAGGCGATCAACCTCATGTTCACCTGGTGGCTGAACATTCCGCTGCCCGATCTGGCGAACCCGGAATCGGTCGGCGCGTTCCACGCCTACCTGTACTGGATCAACGCCTCCCTGGTGGCGGTCTCGATCGCGGTGTCGATGGTGCGACTGGCGTTCGCCAATGCCGCCGCCCGCAACGAACGCGCAACCGAAGCGGCGAAGATGCTCACCCGCACGGTGTTCGCGACCGCGACGTTCGCCCCCGCCCTGGTGGCCCTGCATGCCGGATCGGTGGCCATGGGTCGCTGGATCGTCGACGACGCCGCCGGCGGGAACATCGCTGACGTCCTGAAAAACCTCACCGATGTCTCGAACGTCTCGGCCGAGCTGTCGGCCGGGCTGATGTTCATCTTCGGACTCCTGGGAATCCTCGGCGCACTCGTCCAGGCATTGTTCGTGGTCATCCAGTACGCGCTGCTGATCTGCGTGGTGGGGTTCCTCCCTACCGCTGCCGCCGGATCGGGCACCGCACAGGGCGATCAGGCCTACAAGAAGATGATCGGCTTCGCCGTCGCGACCGTGCTGTTCCCCGTGTTCTCCGCCGGCGTCTACGCCCTGGCGCTGTGGTCCGCCGGCGGCGACGACGCGATGAGCCGGTTGTGCGGAATGGCACTGCTCGCCCTCTCGTGCCTGTGCCTTCCGGTCCTACTCCGTCTGATCGTGCCCGCCGTCGCCGCATCCGGCGGCGCATCGGGAGCGTCCGCCCTGGCCGCGATCGGTATCGGCACCGGAGCCGCAGCGGGCGTGGCGATGAAAGCAGTGTCCTCGTCCGGATCGGGCGGAGGCGGATCGAGCATGGCCCCAGCCACCGGCGGCCGCAGCGGCGACGCCCCCACCGGAGCGCAGGCCACACCGCCACCCTCGGGATCGAGCGCAGGCGGGGCAGCGGGTCGCAGCGGCGCAGCGGGTGCATCCGGGGCCGCCGGAGCATCAGGGGCATCGGCAGCAGGTGGAGCCTCGGCCGCAGGTGGAGCAGCCGCCGCAGCAGGCCCGGTCGGCGTCGCCGCCGCCGGAGCCAAACAAGCCACCGCCGCGATCGGCAAAGGCGTCCAAGCCGTCGAAAGCGCAACCGGAGCCGCAGCCGGAGACGGCCACCGCGACGGACACGGGTCGGGCGGTCGATCCGGATGAAACACGGCCGAACACCCCCTGACAGAGCCGACCACCGACCACAACCGACAGACCACAGAGCAGGAGTGAACCGCGATGAGTAACCAGAGCGAGGAACGCACGATCCGCACCTACGCCGGGTGGTTCAACGAACGCCGTGTCTACGCGTTCGGTTTGACCCCGGTCGCCTTCGGAATCCTGGGAGCCATCGTGATCGTGACGCTGGCGATCATGTTCCTCGGCTCGGTGCTGCCAGCACTGATGGTCGGCGGTGTCGGGTTGCTGCTGTGGTTTCCACTGACGATCAACGTCGCCGGCAAGTCGGCCTACGAGGCGCTGTTTCTCAGTCGCCAATGGGGCCGCCAGCAGCGCAAGGCCCAACACATCTACCGTGCGGGCCCGCTGTCGAACCAGTCCGGCGGCCGGGCTCGGCTGCCCGGGATCGGAACGGCGATGGAACTGTGGTGGGCGCTGGACAAGTTCGGCAACCGGTTCGGGATCGTCCGGATGCTCGACACCCACCAGTACACGATGGTGCTGCGGTGCCGGGTCGGCGGCGCAGCAGGCAACGATCAGGAACTGATCGACTCGTTCGTCGGATCGTGGGCGAACTTCCTTGCCGCACTGGGCCAGATCGGCAACGTCGCCGCGATGACCGTCACCGTCGAAACCCTCCCCGAGACCGGCGAGCGGGTGCGGGCGAACATCTCCGCGATCTGCGATCCGGACGCCCCGGCCGAAGCGTTGGCGATCATGGCCGAACGCCTCGCCGCAGCCGACAACGACGGCCAGCGCGTGCACTCGCGAATCTCGATCACCTTCGACTCCACCAGCCCCGCACAGCGCAAGGACCCGATGATGGCCGCCGCCGTGATCGGCAACCAACTGCCGGTGTTCTATCAGCAGCTCGCGCACTGCAACGTCACCGCCCTCCCGATGACCGACCACGAGATCTCCGCCGTCGTACGCCGCGCCTACGCCCCCGAGCAGGAAGCAGATATCGAATCCGCCCTCACCCGTGGCGATTACGTCTGCGACTGGGCCGACGCGGGCCCGATCACCGCCGAAGAAACCAAGGACACCTACCTCCACGACGCCGGCGCATCGCGGGTCTGGGTGATGCGCACCCCGCCGTCCGGATTCCCCACCGAACGGGTCCTGGTCGGACTGCTCTCCCCGAACGCCTCGGTTCCGCGTAAGCGCATCACTTTGATCTACCGCCCCTACAGCCCCGGTGATGCGACCAAGACCGTCGAGGGAGACTTCAAATCCGCTGTCGCGAAGGTCAATACGTCACGCGGCATCGTCGCCGCCGAAGCCGAGATCGAAATCGAAGCGACCCAAGCAGCCCGGCGAGCCGAAGCACGTGGCCACGGCCTGGTGCGGCTGTCGATGGTCGTCACGGCCACCTGCCTCGACGAAGACGACCTCGACGCCCTCGAACCCGACATGAAAGCCCTCGCCGCCGGCGCGCGCCTGAACCTGCGCCCGGCCTACCGCCACCAAGCAGCGGCGTTCCTCTCCGGCCTCGGCATCGGCGTCCTGCTGCCCGATCACGCCACCATCCCCAAAACTCTGCGCGCCTGAACGCCCACCTCACCCAGGAGAATGTCGATGAACAACGAACACACATCCGGCCGACCCACATTCCTCGAAACGCTCGGCGGGAAGGCGATCCCCCTCGGCCACATCAAGGGCCACCTCGATCCCCTCACCGTGACCATCAATGGCGAGAACCGCCGCCTCGATCCACCGGTGTTCTCGACGACGAACAAAGCCGACATCGTCTCCGTGCGAGGCGATGACGAGTTCACCGACGGTGACGGGTTCATGGCCCGTGCCCTGCGGGGTCGCCGCGCTACCGAGAACGGGCCACTGTGATGGCCGATGTCGGTGCAACGTTGCTGCGGCGCAAGCCGATTGCCGATCTCCCCGATGGACACGAAGGGGACACACTCATGAACGACGGCACCAGCCGCACTCGTTCGCCGTTGAATTTGGCGTCGATCCGTCGCCGTGCCCACCTGACGCAGGCCCAGTTGGGCAGCCGATTGGGTGTCAACCAGGCCTCGATTTCCCGAACCGAACGGCAGCACGACCTGCTGTATTCGACGCTGGTCGATTACCTCGCCGGTGTGGCTGGCGATCTACCGCTGACCATCTCCGTCACGGTCGGGAACATCACCACTGTGCTGTCCGACGGTGACAACGGACGTCCGAGTCCGTTCCACGGAGCCACGTCGTCCGACGGGAAGGTGCTGTGATGGCCGGTATCGGTGGAAGGTTCATGCTGCGCAGGAAGATTGCCGATCTGACGCGGGCGAGCGAGCCGCGCCAGGCGACGTCGACTCGGGCGGTCACCGACCCGATGCGGGTGGCCCGCGAGCGTCGCCGCGCCGACGCCCGCGCACGAGCAGCCGCGGAGAAAGCCGAGGTGCGGGCCGCACGTCTGGCCCGTGACCCCTCCCGCACCGACCGCGCTCAGTACCCGTGGCGCAAGGCCGCTCCGATGCGGGCACGCGGGTTCATCGGCCGCGGTGGTGGCCGGATGGGTGTGGTGGACACCCCGCCGAGTTTCCGCGCGACAACCGATCAGGCGTGCGGGATGTGGCCGCACTACGTCGGCACCGGGCACCCGCAGATCGGCACACCCCTCGGTATCGATCCTGACACCGGCCAAAGCGTCTGCTACGACCCCATTTCCGCGGTCTACCGCGCCCGCCTGCAGAACACCCCGTCGGTGTTCCTGCTCGGCCTTCCCTCACTCGGGAAGTCGACCGTGGGCCGGATCATCGTCGGAGGTGCGATCGCCCAGGGTCAGATCCCGATCGTCCCGGCCGACCTCAAACCCGACCAAGCCAAATTGATAGAGGCCCACGGCGGCAAGGTGATCCGCCTCGGACACGGCGAAGGCCACCTCAACCCTCTCGCTGTCGGAGCTCTGGGAACCATCATTCCGCTGCTCGACGACTTCCCGGAGATCCAGCGCAAGGTCCGCGCTCAGGTCTTCCAGCGTCGACGTCGCCTGGTGTTGGGGCTGTGCGAGCTCGAACGCGGCGGAGAGCTCAACCAGAGCGAAACCAACGTCATCTCCACCGCCCTGCGCGAGCTCGACGCCGATTCACGGTTCACCGCCGAGCATCCACCGCTGCTCAAGGACCTGTTCGCGCTGATCGAGGCCGGATCGCCCGAGCTGCACCGCAAGACACTCACGCTCGGCAAGCCCGACCGCTACGCCGACAAGGTCGAACCGCTCCTCGAGACCCTGATCGCCCTGTTCGACGGCGAACTCGGCGAAGTGTTCTCCCAGCAGACCACCACCCCCATCGATGTCTCCGGTGACCGGCCGCCGGTCGGAGTGTGCGTCGACATCTCCGGCATCGGGATCGACGACCCCAAGCTCGAAGCGGCGATCATGCTCGCGTGCTGGTCCGATGCCTTCGGTGCGATCGAGGCTGCCCACGTTCTCGCGGACGCCGGGCTGCGGCCGCAGCGGCACTTCCTGGTGGTCCTCGACGAGCTGTGGCGCGTCCTAGCCGGCGGATCGCGGATGGTGCTACGCGTGGACCAGCTCACCCGCCTGACCCGCACCCTGGGCACGGCACTGATGATGATCACCCACACCGTCAAGGACCTCGAAGCTCTCGACTCCGACGTCGACATATCCCGAGCGAAGGGCTTCATCGAACGCGCGGGGGCGGTGATCGTCGGCGGACTGCCGACCACCGAGATGGACAAGCTCGATTCCATCGTGCCCTTCACCCGCCAGGACCGTGACCTGGTGGCCTCGTGGTCGACCCCGGCCGGGCACGACGACGGCGGACGCGAGATGTCCCCTCCCGGTCGCGGCAATTTCCTGCTCCGCTTCGGCACCGCCCGCAGTCCCGGTGTCCCGTTCAACACCGTCCTGACCCCCACCGAGAAGCGTCTGGACTATCACAACACCAACACCCGATTCGACAACGTCTCCCACGCGGCGTGAGCCCGAGACAGGAACGCACCCATGACAATTCAGCACTGCCTCGTCCCGTTCTCCTCCTCACCGGCGATTCCCGGCCACGACCCTGCGGTGGCTGCGCGATGAGGGGCCGGCCGTATCCGGCAGAGGTGCGCGAACGCGCCACCCGCATGGTCACCGAGCGCGTTCCCGACTCGCCGTCCCCCTGGGCGGCAATCGAATCCGTCGCCTCCCACCTCGGACTGCACCCGAACACCGTCCGGCTCTGGTACCGCCAAGCACAGGGCGTCACCAACGAACGCCCCCTGCTGCCGAGCGAACAGAACGCCGAAATCGCCCGCCTCAGACAGGAACTCGCAGACGCACGCCGACTGAACGCCGAGTTCGTTGCTGGTAGCGGCGATCCCTTCCACCCCACCGAGAGGACACCGCTGTGAGCACAGGACGAGGAGCACGCGGACCGGGAGCTGGACTCGACCCCACCGTGGCCATGCTCGGTGCGGCCGCGGCGATGGCGATCGCCGCCTACGGCGGTAGCGAGGCGGCACTGCACCTGGGCAGTGGCCTCTCGGGCATCGACCAGTCGATCCCCGGTGGCCCCATCTCTCTGGTCAAGGGCCTGGCGACCGGCCAGGTGGTGTGGTCGACCGGGGCAACGGTGGTGATGGTCTTCTTCGGCATTCTCGCCCTCGCGGCCGTCGTCGCCGGCACCGCGTGGCTGATCCGTCGACGCCGGCGGGTGACCCGCGTCGACGACGCCGGGCTGTACCTCGCGCGGCCGAGAGAGGTGGCCCGGTTGACCGACAAGAGCCTGCGCGCCGAGATCGCACGGCTGGGCACACCACTGACCGACGGTGAGGTGCCGGGCGGCACGCTCGGACGGTTGGTGTTGGGTCCGAACAGATTCGGCGTCACCCTCTATCCCGGCCCCGAAGACGTGTGCACGCACATCTGGGGCCCACGCGTCGGTAAGACGACGTGCGTGATCATCCCGCAGATCCTCGCCGCCCGCGGCGCTGTGCTCACCACCTCGAACAAGCGCGACGTCGTCGACGAGACCCGCGCCTATCGAGCCGAGAAGGGCACCGTGTCGGTGTTCGACCCGCAAGGAGTCGCCCTCGAACTGCCGAGCTGGTACTACGATCCTTTGACCTGGGTGCGGTCGGCGCGCCCGTCGGCCACCCGCGCGCTGGCCGACACTCACGGCTCCCCCGACGCAGCTGCCCGGCAGGACGCCCTCGCGGAGTTGCTCGGATCCGATTTCGTCTCCCGGATGGTGCACTCCGCGCAGGAGACGAAAGCTGCGATGTTGGCGAACATCTTCGCCACCTCCACCACCGGCGAGAACGCCCGCCGCGATCCGTTCTTCGATCCGATGGGCGAGCGGCTGATCACCGGGTTCGTCATCGCCGCCGCCGCCGCACGGCTCCCGCTGCCGATCCTGTACAGCTGGGCCACCGACACGAGCAATCAACAGCCGGTGCATCTGTTGCAGGAGCATGGGTTCGAGGCGTGGTCGTCCGCGCTCAAAGCGCAGTACACCGCACCGGACAAGCAACGTGGCGGTGTGTTCGCCACTGCCGCGAACATGCTCGGCTGCCTCGCCTACGCCGAAATCCACCCGTGGATCAGCCGCATGGGCGAGCACGACACCCGCCCGGAGTTCGATCCGGACGCATTCGCCGCCGAAGCCTCCCCCACGCTGTATTCGCTGTCGATGGAGGGCGTCGGTGAGTGCGGCGCGCTGGTGACCGCGTTGACAGTTGCCGTCACCGACGCACTCGTCGACGCAGCCACGGCGACACCGAAGTCGATCGACCCGCCGCTTCCCGCCGGCCGACTACGAGTGCCCGCGACGTACGCCCTCGACGAGGCAGCGAACGTCGTGCGGTGGAAGGATCTACCGAACCTGTACAGCCACTTCGGATCTCGCGGAATCCTGGTTTCGACGATTTTGCAGTCCTGGTCGCAGGGCGAGGAGTGCTGGGGTCAGGGCGGGATGCGCAAACTCTGGGGTGCATCGACCGTGCGTGTCTACGGTGGCGGTGGTTCGACACAGGACGGACGGTTCCTCGACAACGTCTCCGAAGCGCTCGGGGATCACTGGGAGATGACCGAAACCGTCTCGAGCGGCCGCGGTGGCCAGTCCCGGTCGCAGCAACGTCAGCAGATCCGCACCTTGACCAAAGCAGACCTCGTGGCCATGCCCGCCGGGCGGGCCGTGCTCGCCGAAGTGTCCAAATGCCCTGCGGCGCTGGTGGAAACACTGCCCTGGTACACCGGCCCCTACGCCGAAGACGTCGCGGCCGCGAAGGAGCGTGCCGGTGAGGACCCCACTGTCGCCGCCCTCGACGACGACCCGGACCCCGACGACCCGACGTCGGTACTGCCCAAACCGGTCACCCGCCTGCCCAGAGGTGTGAGCCTGGAGAGGACCGCATGAGCATCGACGACACCCCAGCCGACGACACCCCACCCGACGACGAGTTCGACCCCGCCGCCGAACCCCCACCCGAGGACGAGTTCGAGGACACCGAATTCGATATCGACGAAGCCGGCGAGCCCCGGCCGGTCGATCTTCACGCGGCCGGAACGCCCCAACCCGACGTCCCGATGGAGATGCCCCAGCAAGTCATCGACGGGGCGGTCAACCGCAGGCTTCGTCAAGAAGCCGACCGGATCGTTGCCGAGCTCTACCAGAATCGGATGACCCCGGAGCTGGTGCAGCAGATGTACGACGCGACCGTGCGCGCCCTGGACGCGCAGCTGCTCCTCGACGTCCGCGAGGCGCAGGCCACGGCTGCAGCCGCCGAAGCCGCTGTGCGCGATCCCGCTAAGCCGTTCTACCGCAATCGGTTTGAGTTCTTCGAGCAGTTCCTCAGCGAGGTGTACCGCCGCGACGTCGTCAACGGGGGCCAGAAGAAGTGGTGCCTGATGTGGTGGAAGCACAGCGAGGCGGTCCTGGTCGTCGATGCGTTGTGGCGATCGTGGGAGAAGCTACGCGTCGACCCCGGCACAGGAATGTCGGTGTGGAAGAAAGACCACGCCGACCACCACATGAACGTGCTGTTCGATCCCAACGGCACCTTCCAGGACTGCTCGGTCAAGAACGGTCACCGCCCACTGCCGCCGATTCCCTCCGACCCGATCCCCGCCGAGCTGCTCGCCGAAGAGGTCGACGATGCCCCGGTGACCGACGCATGACCGCTGAGCAGCCTGCGGAGCAGGCAATCGCCACCTGGGCCGTCCTGATCGCCAAAGCCGCCGCCCTCGACCTGATCGCCGACGACGACACCGCCCCCACCACACAACCCGAAACCGAGGTATCCCAATGAGCACCGAACACGGCGACATCGGCCGCGAGGGCGGCGCAGTCCTGCGCACGATGCTGCAGGTCGCATTACAGGTCAGCGAACAGCTCGCCCGCCGCCGCGAACAACGCCTTCGCGAGGCAAGCGCAGTCAGCGAACGGCAACGCCACGCCCTCGATGCACGGCTGCGCGCCGAACAGCAGTCGGCCGAGACCGCACTGCGTGCGGTACACCGCGAGCGCTGGTGGGCCTCTGCGACGCCGGAGCAGATCAGCGAGCAGGTCCGATTGGCGCACACCTGGAAGGACCGCTCCCCGATCGCCGCCGACACCGCCGATGTCATCGACGAACAACTGCGCGCCCGCTACGGCATCGCTCGTGACCGCGAGAACCTGGACATGGCCGTGGTCAGCATGGCCGTCCAACGCGACATCGAACGCCACCGCGCCCGCGAGGCCGCCGGCGAACAGTACACCAAGGACGGGTTCACCGTCCTCGAGGAAGAGCCCCGCGCCCCCGGTTTCGTCGACGCGCAGTACCTGCGCACCGGAGAAGGCTTCGACCAACCGATCACCGACGAGCTCGTGCGCCGCGATCCGGCCAGATGGGCGGTACACCTCGTCGACGGACCCGACGGTGTACCGGTGCCCGAGTACTACTGCACCGACCTGGCCGCTCTTCCCGACGTCGACCACGAGCGACCGCAGCTCGCACGGGTGTGGGAGGACAAGTACCTCGACAGCGCGCCACCGGAAAGGCTGGCCGACCTGCACCACATCACCGCCACACCTGCCACCGACATCGCCGCCGGCCGCGCTGCCGGACAGATCCGCGAACGGTTCGGCGTCGACGTCGACGCCCTCGGCGACGATGCCCGCGCCTCCCTCGCGGCGATGCTCACCGATATCGATGCTGCCCGCCGTGCGCCCGCCGCTGCCGAGAAGATCGCAGCCTCGGTCGACCGAGAAGCAGCCCTTACCGCCCTGATGGACCCGGCCGCGGAGATGGACCGGAAGCAGGTCGCGGCCGCATGGCAGTGGTACTCCGACACGCACCCCCGCGAGGCCGAACACCGGCTCTACGTCGGCTCTCCTGCCACCGAGACCGCCGGCGGGCCGTTCGAGGCGTATCTCGATCACGTGGCCACCGAATGGGCCGCACAGCACCACCCCGAGCTGGTGCACGACAACCCCACCGACGGCCAGCGCGACGAGCTGTACAAGGCATGGACCGAACAGAGCGCAACGGGCTACCCGCGACTGGACGACGACGCCACCCGGGCCGTGCTCGGCCCGCCGCCCCCGGTGACCGCCACCGACATCGAGACCGTGGCCGAATGGGCGCGGCACAGGATCCCCTGGGACTACGAACGCTTCACCCAAGGCACCGGGAAGACCAAGGAAACCGGCGAGCTGCATCTGCGGCTCCGATTCGACATCCACCACGCCCAAGAGTGGGCGAACGATCACGCCCCGGCCCTCGCTGCCAAATACGTCCAAACAGAACAGTCCACCGACCGCACCGCCTACCTCAGTGCCCGGGAAGAACTGATCGACTCCTGGAACGCAGTCGGACGGCCCTTCGACGCGCAACTGGCCGACGAACCTGCCCGCCCCGACGAACCGGCCACCGAGAAGTCGGGTGCAGCCGAGCCCAGCGCGCCCGCCTACGACAGCGCCGAACGACGCGAGAAGGAGGCGACCGACCTTCTCGCCGCCGGCGTCGACGAGGAAGCCGTCAACGCCCACCGTCTCGCCGACATCAGCAACGCCAAACCCGCGACCGCCATCGACTTCGACCCGGGCAGCGGCAGCCCCAGAGCAAGCAAGGGTGATCGCTCGAAAGACAAAGACGTCAGTCAGGACCGCAGCAGCCGATAACCAGCGCCCGAGTGCCCCGTCGACAGCTTTGTCGGCGGGGCACGCCGGTGCGTACACAACGTTCGATTCGACCGAGAAAAGATGGGTGAGGGCAGATCATGATGGTTCTGGCTGTGGGGGTCTACGCCGTGGTCGTTGCGGTGCTCGGGGCGGCGCTGCTGCAGCACTGGCGGCGTCGAAAGGACAACAATCCGGCTTCGGTCTATGCAGCGTTGGGAGCCGGGGTCCCGCTCCTGGCGGTGATGGTCGGCGTCGTCATGACTATCGTGGCGGGCTCGATCACCGGACCCGACCCGCGCTATGCCACCGGGTACGTGGTCATCATGGTTGTTGCCTGCGGGTCGGCCGTGGTGCTGTGGACCGTATGGGGTTGGGTCCGCACCCGCGAGCATCTAGAGGCACGCAGGGCCGCCCGACAGCTCGGCACCCCGCCCCCGAAGTATTTCTTCGCGCCCTGGGCAGTGGGCGCGGCGGTTCTCCTGCTCGGCTGGGGTCTCGGCCTGTGGCTGTCGTCGTACATTCCGCGGGCACTGGGTTGGTGGTACGAGAGCCACGGCCCGGTGACGATGGACGAACTGGAACGGATCGTCGACCGCTGGGTCTTGGGGCTCGAGATCTATATGGGGTTGGTCGCCGTCGCTGCTCTGATTGCCGGGGCCTGGCGGTGGAGACAACTTCGCCGGTACGCAGCCGAACTGCGTGAGCAGGCCATCGAGCGCCGTCACGGCGAGGACGATCGCCTCTGAGGCTCTCCCGTGTCAGCGTGAAATAGCGCGCTACACATCGAACACTGAGGTTCCTGGCCGATGGGGTCACCGACGTCGGTGGCCTCCGTGTGACAGACGAACCCGTGCTCATGCCCATTACCCATCTACTGCTCCCGGCCCATGGCCGGTACTGTCGGGCACGTGAACACCGAACACGATGTCGAGCTGCACTCGCATGGTGGCGTGCCGTCCGCATCCGAGGTTGCCGACCTCGAGGAGACACTCCGTCTAGCGCGGGGTGAAGCCCAGCGGTGGGAAACGCTGTTGACTCGATTGGCCAAGTGACTCGCTATCTGAGCGCTGAAGCACTGATTGCCATCAACGCAGAACACGGCGGCACAGGGGCGGGTGTTGCGGACCGTCCGGGCATCGAATCGGCCGCACATCGCCCGCAGACCAATGCCTTTGGTACCGAGTTCTACCCGGACGTGTGGTCCAAGGCCGCCGCATACCTCCACAGCCTCGCCAGCACCCAGTACTTCACCGACGGCAACAAGCGCACGGCATGGCTCGCTGCCATGACCTTCCTGACCCTGAACGGTCATCGAATGCCCCGTGTCGATGACTCCGACTCCGAGGCGCTCGTGCGGTGTGTGGCCGGAGATCTGTTCGCCAGCGACAGCGAACCAGACCGCACGATCGAGGTCGCAGCGGACTGGCTACAGACTCGATACGAACAGCTCAATCGAGTCGGACCCGCCATCGACCCCAGGCTCGAGTTCGTGCAGCTGTGCCACTACTACGAGGTCGATCATGGGCAAGCCGTCTACTCGATGGCCAACGCCGGATTCGACATTCTGCCGGTACCGAACGGGTTTCCACACCCGGCCGACTTCTGCATACTCGGCAGGATCCACTGGCGTCCCGCGGACATCGGTCGGCCCCACACCTTCACTATCACCGTGGCTTCGCTCGACGGCACCAAGCGGGTCAATCGTGCACGGAAGTCCGAGACGCTCTCCGGTCTCCCGGTCCTCACGAGCGATAAATGGCAGTACCCCAACGGCATCGTCCCCTGGACGTTCGCGACAGACATCGACGCAGTGTTCCTCGAAGCCGGCGAGTACGTCATCCGCCTCGATATCGACGGAGAGTGCGCCGCTGAACACGCCTTGACTGTCGTCGATTTCGGGGAACCGCCACCGGACATTCGGCTCGTTTACCCGAGTACCTGAGCACCATGCCAGAGGGTCGGCGCTTTTCCGATGCCAGCAGGTCCAGATCCATAGGGACCGGAGCCGCTCATCTTTCGAGCCCGGGATCATCGCGATGCACATCGCTTCCACTCGATGCTTCGGGTCTGCTCTTGCCCGACTCACCGCGTGCGCGCCGAGCGTCGGGGCCGGCCGTACTGGCCTTCGCGATCCGGTAGGCGTTCAGTGTCTCGGCGTCCAACGTCGATTCGTCGACCGCTGTGGGTTCGGTCTGTCGCTCCGGCGGGCGGTGGGTGCTGCTGACGAGCCGGGAGATCCGCAATCCCTCCGCCGCATCGGCCGACAGATCCTCTCGCTCGTCGGACTGAGCACCGGTCGCACCTGCTGTGGGGGCGTGGGGGTGGACCGCCGAGATGGGCACCTCGGGGCCGGCGCTTGCCCGTGCCGAGTCGACCCCGACACCGCTGCGCGCGGCAACGACATCCGGTGCGCCGTACCGCGCCGACAGGGCCGAATGAAGCCCGTCGAGCTCACCGCTACGCACAGCCACTAGCGCCTGCGAACGAGCCAGATCACCGGCCGCTCTGTGTGCACCCGCGAACGCGTCGACCGTTCGCATGAGCTGACGCAACAACAACACTTGGCTGGCACCCGAACTACGGATCTGGGTCTGCATCAAGATCAATGCAACCCCGCCCGCGCTGGCCCTTTTGTCGACCACCGGTGTGCGCAGGTGCGCCGGGATTTCCGCAGACCGCGCCAACGCCGCCGACGCCGCAGCCAACGGTCCCGGCGTGGTTTCCACCCGCGACGACCACGCCGCGAACACACCTGCCGTGCGGCCCGCTGCCCGCGCCCACTGCGCGTGGTCGTCCACCGGGATCGAGGACAGGTAGCGGTTCCACGTCTCGACGTCGCGAGCGGCACGCGTCATCAACTCCGGGTCGATGTTCGCTCGTTCGCGGCCACCGGTGACCGCCACGGCAGCCCCGCGCCGAGATGCATTCCATTCCTGCTCGGCCGCCGTCGTTGCCGCCGGCGAGGTGTCCCATTCGTCGCGCAGACGAGGCAAGGTCAAGTCCTTGGTCAACCGGCCACCACCGAACCACACCGGCTTGATTCCCTTGGCCCGCTCGGCCTTGCTCGGTGTCGCCGCGACGGAGTATCCGATCACCGAACCCGATGTCGTTCCGGTCGCGTACCGGGGACGCACCAACAGGTTGTCCCCGCGTAGTCGACGCACGAACTCCGCTTCGGTTTTCGACGCCGTTGCCGCTGCCCGCACCCGCCGTTCGATCGTGCGCCGCACCGGCTCGGGCAGGCCCGCCTTCTTCGCCTTCTCCAACTCTGCCAGCGAGACTCCGCGGCTACCGCGCTGCTCCTCCCGCGAGGTGAGCACTTCCAGTCCGTAGCGACGCTCGAGGACGTTGCACGCCTCCTGCGAGCGCGGCCGATCGCGGTAGGTATCGACCTTCGTTCCGTCCTCGCGAACCAGCGACGCCGCGATGTGAATGTGGTCGTTGCCCTCACCGGACAGCCCGTGCCGCACCGCGACCCACCGCGCAGACGGGCGCGGATCGTCCGGGTTGTCGAAGCCCATCTCCTTCATGAAGTCGGCCGCGATGGCAGCCCACTTCTCGTCCGAGAGTTGGCCCTCCTCCGCTTTGAGTGAGAGCGAGCAATGCCAGACATGGGCGTCGAACTTCTCCGCCGACCGGGCGGCGAGTTTCGTTGCGCCCTCGGCCATACGTGCCTTCACCTTCTCGGTGTCGGCCCACATCACCGTCGTACCGAACTGGCGGCGCGGCATGTCGAGTTGATGCGCCACCGACAACGCCCACTGCTTGTCCAGCCGCTCCCCGACCATCGACGCGTCGACCACACTCGAATGCCCCGCAACCAGGTGCGGATCGGTGTGCTCGTTCGCCTTGCCCGGGCCCTGCAAATACACCAGCAACCCCGCGGTCTTCGACCCGCGGGAAATGTTCGCCATCACCGCGAGACGTCCAACATCGCCGCATCGATCCGAACCAGCGTCGCCTGCAACGCCGTCAACGCATTCGACAGCTCTGACGCCAGATCCGAGTCCACAGCACCGGTCGCGTTCGTCGCCTTCGTAATCTGGTTGATGTTGCGCCCGACCTGCCGCACCGACACCGACAACCCAAACATCCGATCGGTGATCTCCAGCTTGTCCGCCGGCGGAAGACCGGTCACCGACCCCTCCGCCGTCGGCGTCAACGCCGCCTCCAACAACAGCCGGGGAACCGTCACCCCGAGCACCCGAGCCCGCGCCTGAATCGCTGCCTCTTCCTCGGCCGACGCCATCACCTGATGCGCGAACGGGCGACCACCATCGACGTTCGGCAACCGTCGCCGACGCAGCGAGCGAGCGATGTTCTTCGCGGCACTCCCCGCCTTCTTCCCCTCGCTCTGCTCGCTCATCTCACCACCCGCCCTTCCTCCTGGTCACCACCGCACTTTCGGCCCAGCGCAGCGACCCCACACCTGGGGACTCACACGTCAGTGTGACAGCCATTCCGGGACCTGTCCAGGAATGGCCCTCATTTACCGTAGGTAAATATTAGCTTGCTCCGCCTGGCGCACGCTGGTGACTCGCGAAGCCAGCGCGGTGAGTCACCAGAAAAGACGCTAGGGACTAGCGCTGCGACTTCCGATTCGGCGCGCGGAGGATGCGCGGCCGTCGAAGGCAAAAATGCGGTTACACAACCAAAAAGAGACAGGACGGTCTCTAGACTTGGTCCATGACAGCGCCCGACGCGAAGCACGTATTTATCTCTTACGTTCGACAGGACGAGGCGGCTGTAGACAAGTTGTGTGACCTGTTGAAGGCCGCCAACATTCCGTACTGGCGCGACCGAGACTCGCTGGGCCCGGGCGACTCGTGGAAACGCGTCATCCGCGACGCTATTCGTGATGGCAGCGCTGTCTTCCTCGCCTGCTTCTCCGAGAACCAGCGGGCCAAAGAAAAGTCCGTGATGAACGACGAGATAGCTATAGCCGTGGAGGAGTTCAAGCAGCGCCGCCCCGACAAGACCTGGCTCATACCCGTGCGTTTCGACGACGGCGACATCGATGCTTGGGACCTCGGAGCCGGGCGATCATTGCGCGATATCAACTACTCCGACCTCTTCGGAGACAGGTACACCACGGAGGCCGTCAAACTCATCGCGAGAATCCAAGACGTGTTCGGCGGGCCTACCTCCGATCCCGCAACGATCCAGGCGTCCGTTAAACAGCTGTCCGAGAAGGATCTGCCGGCCAAGCTGCGAGAGCTGACGAAAACGTTCATTCTCGACCCGACCAAACGCATCGAGCTCGACGACCTCATCGCCTCCGAGACTCAGCGCGTTCTGGCCGAACTGAAATCGACAGATCGGTTTCCGCTCAATGTCACAGCGGAGAACGCCGACCGAGTCGAACGCGACCAGGATCTACTCATCGCGGAACTGGCCACCGACTATTGGCACCTCATCGAACCACTGTGCTGGTCGCTGCAAGTCGCCGCCCGTTACGCCACCACAGGTGAACAGCTGACGCCATGGATTCGCGCACTCAGGGCACTGCACACATTTGCCGCCGAGATGGTCGGCGGACGAACCGTACTCATAAGACTTCGATACATGCCGATGCTCGCCTACGTCGTGACCTCAGCTGTAGCAACCGTCGGTGACGAACGCTGGGACAACTTCCGCCAACTCCTCATCGAGACCACCGTGCCGCTCCGGGCAGGAGACACCACCGTGACATCGGTTGCCGAGGCGGTGGACTTCTACACCCCGTTCGCCGAAGCGGGGAAGAACGCACCCAGCGCACTCGCATACGCGGCGGAACGTGATGAGTACACCCTCGAATCGGCTCTCGCAGCCCTCCGGAACCAAAGCATTACGTACAGACTGCAACCGACTGCGGACTGGATGTGCGCGATGCTTCGCCCCGTGTTCGCCGGCCAATTCGCCGACAACGACTCCTACGAGAATGCGTTCGACCGCGCCGAAATAATGCTCGGACTCGTCACCACGGACAGCATCAGCATGTTCGCTCAACAGAACCCCGATCTGAGCTGGCTCAGCGGCACCCATTGGTTCGGACGGTCCGCCTGGCGGTACAAGCACAGCAGGACTAACCCCGTACACGAGTACGCCCAACTGCTCGACACCGCCGGAACAAATTTCGGCCCCCTGAAGGCCGGGCTCTTCGGTGGTCAAAAGGATCGCGCGAAGGCCGCTATGAAGAGCTACGCGGAACAACTTGCCAAGGTCTCGCGCGGATACTGGTAACCAATCGACCGGCCCTTGCGGTTGTCCCCGGTTGGGGATTCGGACCCGATTGTGGGTGCCTGAGATCGAGCGGAGCGGCCTGGGAACTCTCGGACATCCACATGAGGACACAGTCCGATCCCCAGTTGGGGGCAACCGACCATTTCGAGCCTGGAACACCGGCACTATGAAGCGCATGAGCGAGCACCAGCCACCCGCAGTTTCGGTCGACAGAACACCCAAACGGCAGTCCTGGCAGTCGTCGGGGCTCGCGAAAACTGCGGTCGCCATCAGCTCGGTCGGCGTCGCCTTGGCGGTCATCGCCTTCATCTTGGGGTCGTCTATCGAGTCAGGGCAGGGCACAGCAATCGGTGGGCTGGCGGTACTCGGTGCCGCTGCGGTTACGTTCTACGGCACTCATCTCACACGCGAGCAGACGAAGTCCGACGAGAACAACAAGCACCAACGCGAGGTGATGCGTGATCTTCAATCGCGATTCACCACCAGCGCGACCCAACTCGCAGACGATGCCGCCACCATCAGACTGGCAGGCGTCTACTCACTCGCCTCGCTGGCAGATGACTGGTACACCGCAACAGGATCCACACTCGCCTCCGAGCGTGACCGCCAGGTATGCATCGACGTGCTCTGCGCCTACCTACGCCGCGACACGACCTCCGACACCGCGCTCTACTCCAAGCTGAAAAAAAGCGACAAAGCTGGACGTACCGACGACCTCGAGGCGGAGGAGAAAATTGTGCGCGCGGCGATCATCACCGCGATCCGAACACACACCACGATCGTGCCGAAGGACACGAACGACCCGAAGTGGACGGGCGCGGACTTCGACCTCACCGGGGCGAAACTCGACTCTGCGGACTTGCTAGCCGTAGATCTGGCCACGGCTCTCTTTCCCGGTGCGGATCTCACAAAGGCCACGCTCAACGGGGCCAGACTGAACGGCTGCAACTTCAACGGGACAAAGTTCAGCAATGGGCATCTGAACGGGACGCAACTGACCGGAGCGAACCTGCACAAGGCGCACTTCGACGGCGCGAGGTTGGACGGCGCGAATTTTCAGAACGCAAAAGGACATGCCACGGATTTCACAAATACGAGAGGTGACCTCCCGGTCTTTCGTGGAGCACGGTTGGTCAGCGCGAAGTTCATCCGAGCTCAATTCATGCGGGCCCACTTCGAGGGCGCGTACCTGTACGACGCGAATTTCGAGGGAGCCGAACTGACCCACGCCTCCTTCGATGGCGCAACCATCGACGGCGCAGACTTCACCGGCGTCGACCTAAGCGCTGTCTCGTTCGTCGACGTCGTCATCCACTGGGACGAGCCTGTGTGGCCTGACAACCAGCGTCCGGCTCACGTCACCGTCGCGCCGCCCGCAGAATTTCCCGACCCGAACGATGACTGACGCGACCCGTTGACGCGACACCCGGCGCTGATACCGGCAACCTGACGGATCGAGGGGGAAGTCGACGGGTTCCATCGACGGGCCGGACATAACCAGCGTGCCGAGAGGGCATGATGCGTCGCGTGGCAATGAAGATCATCAAACCAACAATGTTGGCTCTGTCCGCGCCGACTCTGCTCATCGGAATCGGCGCGTCCTGGCACCACCTGACCGAATGGGATCTGACCCAACCCCAGGCGACTCTAATCGCCGGACTGGTTGGCGGGCCATTCCTCATCGCGGCCGCCGCAATCGCTTTTCGTGGACAAGCCCAGACTCGCCAAGACGAACGTGACAAGTTCGAGCAACAGCTTCAGCTCGAGCGCGAGAACTTCGAACGTCAGCTCCGAGAGCAACGCGGACAAGTGGACAAACAGATCGAGATGCAGGCACGCATTGCGGACGCAACGAACGCGACTGTGATGCGAGCGGAAGAGCAAAAGCACCGTCGCGAAGTCACCTTCAATGTGGTCTCCACCGCAATGACAGGGCTACTGGAACTGAGGCTCGCGTTTCTCGCGGCGGGAGAAGCGCTTGATGGCGACCATGACGATGACTTCAGACATAAGGATCCAACATCCGACGACATCTCGACCCCACGGTACGACCTTGCCGCGAAGGAATGTCAGGCACGACGAAACGATGTCAACGCGGCCGCAGCAACCCTGCTCATAGTTGGCTATAAAGATCCCCATGCCGCCCTGGTTCGAGTCACCACGGTTGTCGAGAACAGACTCAGAATTAACCCGAACCGATCATTTCAAGAAGGCGACATCACCCAGTTCGAGAACGCATACAACGACGCGGTGGATTCTTTGCGAGACAAATACGACTGTTGACATCGTGGTCGTGCACACCCATTGGGCGTTATGAACGCAAAGACTCACTAGGCGAAGGCGTCGAGGTCGAGTGCGATTTCGACGCCGTCTTTCTCGACGACGATCTTCGGGTGCACAGCACCGGTCGCCGCGAGGTACTGCCGCAACGTGGACAGCAGTAGATCGTCGCGGCCCTCGATCCGCGACACCGCACCCTGATTCGTCCCGAGCAATGCAGCCATCTGAACCTGGGTGAGGTTGCCGGCCTTGCGTATGTCCGCCAAGCCCTCGGCGTACACCCGGTTCATCGTCTCCCGCTCGGCCGCGAACTCGCGCACCGTCTCCGCGATCACCGGCTTGGTCCGCAACTGCTCAATCCGGTCGTTCGCACGCCGGAACGACTTCTTCTCGCTCATCACTGCTCCCCTTCCGCGGTCTCCCGCAACCAACGCTCGATCGCGACATCAGCCCTTGCGCCGACACCGTCGTAGAACACATCACCCATCCGCGCCTTGTCGGCCGCGAACAACGCCACCACCACCGAACTACTGCCGGGCGGGAACCAACAGATCAACCGCAGCGCAATCTGCGCATCGAACGGATGCGCCGTCCGCCACATCGGAAACTTCTTCGACTGCCGCACCCTCTTGAGGTCAGGCCGATCCTCCACCGGAACACCGTCGAGCTCCCGCAACTGCACCAACGCATCGGTCACCCGAGCGAGCACCCGCACCGACGAAGCATCCCCGGCGTCGGCCTTCGCCTCCACACGATCGAGCCAGTCGAAGAACTCTTCAGGCGCATCGACGTCCACCACCAATTATACCGTCCACGGCATATGCCGCGCAAGATATATCAGGGTTGGTGAGGGTGCATCTGTCGGACCGATTCGATAACGTTGAGGCCGGATATCGGACGGGGTATGAGCCGCCCGAGACCGCGTTGTCAATCAGCGCTGCGCCATTCCGTCGCGCACGCTGCACGCCGTCTCCGGAAGGTCCACACATGTCACTGACCCCTCTCGACCCCGACACCGTTCGCGCCGCCGCACAGGCCGCCCTCGAGACTCGCCTCGGTTTGATCGACGCCATAGTCGCCGCGCAGAACGAACGCGCCATCGCTGCCGCGAAGGTCACCGAAGCGCAAACCGCCGAACGCGCCGCCGCCACCATTGAGCTGGCCGCGATCAAAGCCGCACTCGACGGCGGTTGGTCCGCACCCGAGCTCCGCAAGGCCGGACTGAAAGTCCCCACCTCCGCCGTCACCGGTAAGAAGACCGCCACCACTGCGGCCACCAAGACAACTCCCCGGCCTCCTCGCCTGCAGCCGTCGTCGACGACGAAAACCGAGTCCGACGCTCCCGAGCCGACCGGCACTGAGGCTGAGCAGAACTCGTCCGAGAGCTACGCGAACTCGAGCTGACCGATGCCGTACCTGCTCGGCTCGACCTGGGTACTGGTGTTCGTCGGTGTCGTCGCGGCAGGAGCCGCCGGGCTACGCCTGGCTCTCACTGATGGCTGCGAACCGATGGACCGAACCACCACCGCCTTGTATGCGGCCGCTGCGGTGTGCGGCCTCGCTGCACCCGCGCTCGTCGCACTCACGTAACCGCTTCCTTGCCCGGACCTACCGAAGGCAGACCTTCATGGACACCACCGATCCTCGCGCCTTTCTACCGGCCACCACTCCGCACGATGCACCAACCGCGCCGACTGCACTGATCTCGGTCGAGATCTCGACTCTCGATGAACACGGCGACCCTGGGTTCGTTCACGGCCGCGGGCACTTTCATTTCCACTCGTCCTCGACCACGGCTCGCTTCGCGGTCGTCCAGGCGTACACGATCGCGGACCTGCGGGAGGCCGACGTCGTCGCGGTGACGCTCACCCAGCATGTCGACGACAGTGTTTGCCTCGTGGGCACACCCGGCGAGATCGCGTGCGCACTCGCCGCGATCCCGCTCTACGCACCCGGTGTGCGCTCGGCCGAACTCCCCGCGCCGCGCTACGTCACCGATACCGTCCTCGCCCACACAGATCGGCTCCGGGTGAGCGGGACCGACCCCGATACGCCGACCGTGGACGTACTGGTGCGCTCGGTCCAGCCCGACCCACTACCCGATGCCCTCACCGTCGCTGGGGACGTGCCGGCCGCGACAGCACGCGCCTACGCCGAGTCCCTCGCCCGTGAGATCACCGCAGCGAGCCGCGGCACCAGCGAGGCGGCGGTAGTAGCACTGCCGGGACAGTCGAGGCTGATGGTCGTACACGCCCTTACCGTCTCCGACACCGACGATGCAGCCGTTGACCGCTACACCCGGATCACGCAGCTACGGGCGAACATCGCCGCCCTCGATCCGGTGGCCGATGCCGAATGCGCGGTCGGCCTCACTGCCGAGCTCCACGTACTGGAAAGCCATACCCGTCGGTCGTTCGACGACGAATCGGGCGCAGTGGCGTGATCGACATCGGGTGGAATCTCAGCCTCGCCCCTCCCGCGTCTCCGGCCACCGGCGACGTACCGACCGAAGGACCCACACGATGAGCACACACGACTCCCCCGCCCTGTCCGATCTCGACGCCGTGGAGCTCGACATCCTTGCCGAACTGCGTTCCCCGGAAGCGGTGGCCGCGTTCGAGATGCTGCACGCCTCCGTTCCGGTGGAGACCGGGTCGCGGTTTGCCGAGCTGCTGGCGATCATCAACGACATCTCGGGCCCTAACTTCGCCGTCGACGCATCGCTCGATCTGCTCGATGCGGTGCAGGATTCCGGCGACCTCGCGTTGGTCGTTGCTGCCACGGTCGACGATCCGATCACCGCGCTCGCGCTCGCTCAGCTGCTGCGCACTATCCACCAGGATTGACATGATCCACGCGCCGCAGGAGGCGGCATCAGACCGTCTCGCACTCACTACGGAGCGTGACCGATGGAGCGCGCACGCGTACGCCCGCTATCGCGAGCTCACCGGCCGGATCGACTGGCCACGACCGGACGGTTGCCTGTCCTACGGCGGCTCGTTCACGCAACGCGTCGAAGTGCCGGCATGGTTACGCGAGGTCACTGCTGGGTCACTGACAACCCCGGAATCGCCCGACCTGTGTGTGGCCCGGGTACACGATCCGATCGACTGGCCGACGCTGCTCGCCGCGTACCCGGGTGACCTCGAACTGGTGGTCAACGAGGGGAATCCGGAGTTGAGCCTGACATGAAAGCTGTTGGTGGCGGTGTTCGAGTCGATCACCGGCACCGGCCTGGATGGCGGCCTGCAGCAGCCAATGCGGATTCATCAGTGCGTGCGGTGTGCCGGGGTCCGGCCACTCGAAATCGTCGTCGAGGACGTCGGCCTTGGCGATGTCGAGAGTGGCGGCGGGCGTGGTGGGCTCGTTCATGCCGTCTGAAGCTACGTGTGGCGTCTGTTCGGTGTGCTCACCTGTCTTTGTCACTGTCCTCGCCTTTCGGTTGTGGCCCGCAGAGCACCGTAGTGCCATCCGCCGGTCGTCCGCGTACACGGATCAACTCGCCCGATGGTCAGGATGTGGAGGGTTGCCGAAAAGCGTTAAGTCGGTTGAACGCTGCACGTTGCGCGGTGCCGAGTTCGACCATGTAGTCGAACAGGTATTCCTCGGGTGCCTCTTCGGCGGCCTGGGTCAGTCGTTGGCCGGCGATGTGGAAACTGCGTCGGTAGGACTGGGACAGGACGTTGTCGGCGTAGTGCACGGCGGCGACGGAGTGCGCGCCAGCGGTGACGATGCCCATGAGGCGTTTGCGTAGTGGCGCGTCTTTGGCTCCGTCTGCTCCGGATCGGATGAGCGCGCCGGTGACGGAGGCGAAGTCGTGGGGTTGACCGGCGGCGATGAGGTCGACGATGTGGCCGTACATGCGCGCGTGTGCTGGATCCTCGAAGTCCGCCGAGGTCAGCGTGCTGGTGATCCGCTCGATGTCGGCTCCGTCGGTGCTCTGGCTGCGCACGTCCATCAAGGCGCACAGGAGCATTGCTTCGGGGTCGGTGGCCGGGTCGTAGCCGGGTTCGACCGACGTGTCGAGATTCTCGACGGGTGCGAGGTCCGCACGTGCCTGCGCTGCGTCGTCGCCGGGTGTGGGGACTGCGCGTAGTGCCTTCATCGTGGGCCTCGTGTTCGTGTTGGGGTGGGACGTCGTACCGGTGGGACGTTGCTACCGGCTGTGGTGCATTGCGTCAGTGGTCAGGATGCAGCTTTGTCGATGTCGTTGCGCTCGGCCTCGGCCTGGTTGGCCTGGCGTGCGGTGGGGTGTTCCGCGGTGAGTTCGGCGTCGATCTGGCGGTCGATGTAGTCGGGGTCGGGGGTGTAGACGGGTACGAGTCGCACGGCGGGCCCCCTTCTCTGTATTTGCCGGTTTGTGAGTTTCAGGCGGCGGCGAGCTTGTTCAGGGCGTCGATCTGGAACCCGCTGAAGTGGTGGTTCTCGTCGGCGTAGACGACAGGGGTCTGTCGGTAGCCGAGCTCGTCGGTGATGAATCGGTATGCGTCGGGATCTTCGGTGACGTCGACGATTCGGTAGTTCACCTTCTTTCTATCCAGGAAGATTTTGGTTGCGTTGCAGGGGTCGCATTGCGGTTTTGTGTAGACGGCGATGGGCATATTTCTCTCCTCGTGAGAATTGTTTCGTTGACTCTCATTCTACTGCAATCCCGCTCTTTGTACCAAGGGTTTCACTCCACTTATTGCGACGTAATTGGGTTGTGACATAGCGCTTTTCGGGCATCTGCGCGCATTCCGTTCAGGGGGCCGAACGACTCTATACACGACCGTGCCTTTTTCTCATTCTTTCCGTGTAGCTATTGCATTCGGATGATGCGGCGTAGGATTGGTGGATTCTGTCGGTGATGGACAATGGGCCGGTGACGGCTACGTCAGACCAGTCGACGGTGTGCTCGTAGCAGGTGGGGCAGTCGTGGTCTTCGCATGACGAGCTGGTCGGAGCGCCGCGTGTGTCTTCGTTGAGGCACGGGAGGTCGGGGATGGCACCTGCGGGGCAGTTGTAGTCGCGGCAATCGCAGAGAGTGCCTGCGTAGAGCCCGGTGGTGTGGGTGTGATCGTCGCCTGCTGCGCTGTGGTCCTGGTGCATGACGGGCCTCTGCTCTCCCGACTGGTGGCCGGACCTTCTGCCCTGCCAATTTCTTTTTGCCGTGGTGGCTGGGGAGAGAAGTCAGTGCACGGGGACGACGGGGCAACCCCTCGTCTCGGACAGTTTTCGTGGGAGCGCAGCGACTGCTCGGACAAAAAGTGTTCGGAGCCTTCGGTCGTAGCGCAGCGGAGCGAGGGGTTGAGTCGGCGGTCACGGGTGATGGATGCTCGCCAGAAGCCACCTACGCCACAAAGAAATTTGATTCTTTTCACTCTTGTGAGTGCGGAGCGCAGCGGAGTCCGATTCGGTGCAGCCCGTAGGGGTGCGTGTGGCCCGCGAGGGCCTGCCTGTGAGAGTGGCGGGCCTGCTGTGGTGGGACGCAGAACGCCGCCGGAGCTGGTGCTCTACGGCGGCGCGGTAGTGGGGTACGGCTGTGAACGTGATTGTGCGGGAGCGACGGAGGGTGACCACACTCGGTGTCGCGGTAGCTCGGGGTTATCTCGGTGACGTGCCCACCATGGCCGCGTAATCGTGTAAAAATCACCGCCATGTGGCAACTTCTAGCGCAGGCGAGCGACGCCGCCCCGAGCATTCTCGAACGGTTCGGCCCGGTATTCGTCCCGGTTGGCGTCATTTTGGCGGCGATCATCGCCGGATCATTTGCTGTCCGCAATGCCCGCAAGACTCCACACGAGCAACTGAAGACCCTTGTTGAGATACGGGAGAAGCTGCATATCGTCGATACGCATGTCATTGACGCCGCAATCGACCGTGAAATAGCGAAGATCGATCGCTTGAACGCTGCACGAATCGAGGGGTTCTGGCAATACGCCTGGCAACGGCTGAAGGAATGGTACGACGACCCCACTCCTGACTTGCTGGCCGTGGGCGTCGCGGGCCTCGCCGGTTTGCTGCCGGTTCTACTCAATTTTCTTTTTTAGATGCATGGGGGCCCGCCTCGCAGGGTGAACGGGACGGGCCTGGTGGTCGATGTTTGGCGATCCTCTCGACGTGGGCGGAAGGGGATCGACTGTCGAAATCGCCGGACTGTGGTTGTCGGTGGCCTGTGGCATGGTCGGCGTCTATGGATATACAGACGTCGGCCGTGACGAATCGGTCGCATTTCGATGACTGTCCCCGGTGCAGTAGCCCGATTCCGTTGCCGCTGGGCAACTTCTGTTCTCAGTGCAGGTATCCGTTGCGGGTCGATTCGGAGGAGCGAGGGGCGAGACTTCATGCTGCGAACCTTCGGCGGCTCCGTCGGCGTCGGGGTTAGGGCGCTCTGGTGGTGGCGGGTACGAGGGTGTCGGGTTTGACGAGGTAGGGGTAGACGCCGGGGCCTGGTGTTTCGTTTTCGACGAGGACGAGGCCTCCGTCTTGGATTTCGCGTACGACGACGATGCCGGGTGCGCCGAGTGCGCCGGGTGTGAGGTGGTAGCGGTCGCCGATGTTCACGGTCTCTCCTGTGCTGCTGCGGTGGTGTGTGTTGATTGTCGGTGATCGGCCATCTGCCGGGTGGCCACCGCGGTGGTGGTGTCGGTCATGTGATGGGTGTGATGGCGGCGGCGGGGCACCATTGCCGGTCGAGGTCCAGGCGGCCTTTCTTGTTGCCGGTCGGGATCGAAAAAGACACTGCGGCAAGCCAATCCCCCACACTCGTCCGGGCCCAGGCGAACAGGGTTCCTTCGACGATGGTGTCCATTGCGAGGCCCTCAGCCCTCACTTTCAAGGCCGTGGTGTCTCGGAATCGTCCGCCTCCGGATCGTCCGATCGCGAACGCCACGTTTTGTGCACGTCTGGACAGATTTCCACGTAATGTGTTTTACAACCTTGGAAATGTGAGCGACCGCGGTTTCCCCAGACCTATCAGTCAGAACGTAACGTCTCAGCAACCATTTGGGACTCTTTGGTAAGGGTTCGCCATGCCGGGTTGACGACCATGTCGAGCCAGGCCACGAGATAGATGCTTCCCATGATGAGTAGCGTTGCGTCGACGCCGAAGGTTTGGACGAGTGCACCCGCTGCGAGAGTTCCGATTGGTATTGCAATCCAGCCGATCCCGGACACTGCGCCGAGGACCTGCGGTTGCTGTGGTTCTGGGATTCGTCGGAATTGAAGGTAACCGAAGATTGGGTTGATCAAGCCGGCCGCGAGCCCCGCAACTACCCAGACAGTGACGATTACCGGTAGGTCCTGTGATGTCACCATCACAATGAATCGAGGGCATCCCGCCACGAGGAATGCGACTATGAGCACCATCCGGGTCCTCGACGAGGTTGCGCACGCGGCGAGTCCTACGGTGCCCGCAATGGCGGCACCCGACAGCACCGCGAGCAACACACCGGCAGCAGCGGTGTTGCCGAAGGTCTGTTCCGACCACATGAGTATCAGGAATCCAAGAATCCCCGCGTCGGCGAGATTGACGAGAAAGACCGACCGTGCGAGGGCCCGGAGCGGACGGTCCGCGAATAGAAACTTGAGGCCGGCAAGAATCTGTACCGGTGGCTCGCCTGGCTGGACTTCTGCCGAAAGCGCAGGGAGACTGCGGATTCGCAAGGGTGTAACAGCTGCAATCCCGAACGCCGCAGCTGTAACACTTATGACCGCTGCTGGAGAAACGACGATCAGGAGTAGTGCTGCAACTGGGGAACCTACAATGGTCGCTGTACGGCTCGCCCCCTCCACCAGTGATGTCGAACGCATCAGGGGTGTACCTGAGGCCCTACTGACGTGCGGAATGAGCGCCTGTGCGGCGACGTCGGCTGGTCCCCGGCTGATGCCAATGACGCAACATGTAGCCAATATCAAGGCGTAGCCCCCACCGAACTGGGCTGAGATAGCCAGACCAACTGTGGCGAGAGTAGCGACAGAGTTTCCTACTACGCACGACCGACGAAGTCCGAACTTGAGAACCACACCGCTCCCGAACAATTGCGTTGCCACGTACGGAACCAACTCGGCCGCGGTGGCGGCGGCAGCTTGCGTCGGTGAGTGGCCGACGGACAAGACGAGAAAAGGGATCGCCAACTGAGACACACGGGAACCGAGCATCCCGAAGAACTCAAGTGCGATCAGCGACAACAAAATAGGTCACTCCTCAGGATCTTGCTCGGGGTTTGGGAAGAGTTGGTATTGCACTGTGACCACTACTGATGGATCGTCATCACCCTCTGCGGCTCGCACAGAGTCGTGTCGCGGATAGCGCGCCATGAGTTCAGCTATTTCGTCTTGCAACCCGCGCAGCTCATCTGCGGTCAGACGTAACGAGACATCGCTGATCGTGCTCGCCTCGAGCCAGCGAGTTCCCCACTCATGCTGAACGTTGAGCCATTGCGAGGTACTGGCCTTATGTTGTTCAACTACAGAACGCAGGTATTCAGCTCCGATGGCCTGCGCTTCGGGACCATCGTGGACATTTGTGGTGTAGGTAGACCGTAAGGTTGGACCCCACCACTTCTCCCTGTTGTGGGAGTTCTCGGGTGCCGGAACAGGCTCGATCAATCCTGATTCAGCCAGCTGCCGTAAGTGGTAGCTCGTCAACCCAGAAGAGACGTCGCACCGCTCGGCCATTTTGGTCGCTGTCGATGGCCCAAAGACGCGCAGCAGGCCCAGCATTCGGAGCCGCAGCGGGTGCGCTAACGCAGCGAGTCGCTCACCGCTGACGATCTCGTCCTTAGACGGGTCGAACAGTTGCGGCCGCTTCTCATCCTCGGACACCGTGGTCCACCCTCTTTCCGTAGTTCATGCAAATTACCCCTTGCAAAGGTTACCTTGCAAGGATACGTTGTTGATGTGACCGACGTAATCAGCCCGACAGCATCGGCGTCAACCGACGCCACGCAGTCGGCTCGCGAGACTTACGATTCATTGGCCGAGGTGTACGACGCCTACACTGCCGCCGACGACTACGATCGCTGGTCCTCGATGCTCAACGCAGTGATCGAGGAGATCGTCGGGGTGCGAGCTGTTGGCCGAACCCTGCTTGATGCAGCCTGCGGAACAGGGAAGAGCACGTTCGCCCTGGCCGATCGCGGATATGAGGTTTCCGGGTTCGACATCAGCAGCGCAATGATCGAACAGGCTCGATCCAAGGCGTCACCCGAACAAGCGTCGCGACTGTGGGTAGACGACATGACCGACTTCCACGTCCCACAGCCGTACGACGTCATCACATGCCTCGACGACGCCGTGAACTACGTGTTGAACCCTGCGGATCTACACGCCATGTTTGCGCGAGTTTCCGAAAGCCTCTCTCCTGGTGGGATATTCGCGTTCGACGTCAACAGCCGCCGTACATACGAAACGCACTGGTTGACCGATTCCGTCGATGACAGCTCCGGCAACGTCGTTTTCGCACGACGCAGCCTGACGCCTGAACCCTTCCGCCCTGAACAGCTGAGCAGTTTCATGTTGTACAGCTTCATTCCAGACACGAGCCGCACGAGCTGGCGTCAACTTGTTTGCACACACACCGAGCGCCACTACACAGCAGACTGGCTGACTTCCGCACTGCGCCATCACGGGTTACGTCCGGTTCGCACGATGGGTCTTCATGACAGCGGGACTTTCGATACCCATCTCGACGAGACGTTCCACACCAAGGCAGTCCATTTCGCAGTCAAGGACTAGCCCCCAAAGCTCGGCAATAATGCCGAAACCGCAGACCTTCGGGGTCGCGTCACCATCGAAAGCCGAAAGGAGGTGACACACAATGGGTTCCATCACCGCAACCAGCAAGAAGGCCAGCGCTCTGCGCAACAACAAGAACGTCTGATTGTTCGGCGCACGGGCGCGGAGACCTCCATCCTCCGCGCCCGTGTCCTTTCGCCCAGCAACCATCGGAAACGGATGTGCCGAATGCAACACACTCACTCGCCCGACGCCCAACCGTTCGGCGATACCGTTCCCCGCCTGAAGGACTCTGTCGAGCTGTTCACTTCGCCCGACGGCACAATCCATCTGCTGCCGGCCACCCACGCGACCGATTTTGCGATCACGGACCCCATCGAGGCCCATCATCGGACATTTTCACTTCTCACCGAGGGCAGAACCGCATCAGAGATCTGTCGACTCGTCAACCAAGAGACCGGTATCGACGAGACAGCCGTCGCAAGCTTTCTCCGAGATCTCGCTGCCGCAGGGTTGCTGCACAACGTCACTCCGATTGCATCAGAAATTCCTCCCGACGAGCTGGAACGGTACGACCGGCAGCTTCGATACTTCGCAGAACTCGTGCCTTACGAAACCAAGCCCGTCGAAATACAGCACAGGCTGCGGCGAGCGCGGGTGGGAATCCTTGGACTGGGGGGAATCGGCAGCTGGACTGCGCTCGCGTTGGCCGCAGCCGGGGTGGGTACCTTGCGGATTTGCGACGGTGACACTGTCGACCACAGCAACCTCAACCGGCAGGTCCTATACACCAACGACGATATCGGGCACCCAAAATCGACCGCGGCTGCGTCCGCACTCAGACGGTTTAACCCTTTGGTCTCTGTCGAGACGAGCGATCAGATGGTCATCGACGAACCCTCCGCAGCAGCATTCTCCGCAAACTGCGACCTAGTCATCGAGGCAGCGGACACCCCTGTCGGTGTCCTAAGCCATCTACTCAACGACGTATGCCTGTCCGCCGCGATTCCCCACGTCATCATGAGTCAGTACCCGCCGCTAGTGCGCGTCGGACCGACCTTCGTGCCCGGCTCGACCGGGTGCTTCAAGTGCTACGAAAGCGTTGCAAGTGACGAGTTCGAGCACTACGAGCTGCTGTCTCGCCATCGAACTGACCGCGGCGCGCAGGGTGCCGCATTCGGGCCGATCTGCGGCATCGTAGGAAGTCTCGTCGCCAACGAGGTCGTCAACCTCCTCACTGGGGTGATTTCCCCAGCAACGATCGGGGCCGCCTACACACTCGATACTCGTACCCTTGAGGTCACCCACGAAACTCTGCACATCGCCCCCAACTGTTCAGCGTGCCAACGAAACTGAGCGCGGCGTAGCAGAGGCTGGAAAGTTTGCACCTGCAGCCTACCGACCGTGTTGCGTGCTCGATGCGTCAATAGAGCTCGACGATCGCCGCGTTGGGGTGTAGTCCATCACGATGCGAACAGCGTGATTGCGGTTCCCTCCGTTCCATCGCCGGTTGATCCCACATCCTCCAATCTCCCCTCAACTGAGTCTGTCTCGGGACTGTCTGAATAACGGTTGATCCGGTCCTTGGTTCGACACGCCGAGCTCAGCTTGGTGGGAAGGATCGACGATGACCGAAACACTGGATCCC